>QZJT01000048.1 GCA_003597935.1 Phycisphaerales bacterium
CTCGGTGGACCACGGGTCGTGCTCGCCGAAGACGTAGTGGCCCAGCCGCCGCCGGACGACCTCGACGTCGGCTTCGAGCATCGCCGCGGCCGCCTCCGGCGCGTCGGCCGTCGCGTTGATGCGCACGCCGATGATCGCGTCGGCGGCGGTGACGCCGACCGCCGGGTTGCGGCCGCGCGCCATCAGGTCCGAGACCTGTTCGCCGACGTACGCCTCCGTCGCGCCGAAACACCGCACCACCCGCGCTAGCGTACACCGCCCTCCGAGTTCGCCCGCCAGCCGCGGCATCACCGACGCCTCGAACACCTGCCGCATCTCCGACGGCACGCCCGGCAGCACGAAGAGTCGGCACTCACCGCCGGACCGACGCCATCGTGCGGAAAACGCCGGCGCCGTACCCCACGGGTTGGGGATGATCTCGCAGCCGTCCGGGAGCATCGCCTGTCGAAGCTGCGTCGGCGTGAGCTTCCGCCCGATCCGCTTGAAGAACGCGCGCAGGTGCGCCTCCGCGTCGGCGTCCGTGTGAAACCCGACGCCGATCGCATCCGCCACGCCTTCGCGCGTCAGATCGTCGTCCGTCGGCCCCAGCCCGCCGGTGGTGATCAGCACGTCCGCGCGCACCGCCGCCTCGCGCACCGCCGCCGCGATCGCCGGCCGGTCGTCCCCGACGGTGCGGTGAGACACGACGGCGCATCCGCGGGCAGAGAGCCGCTCTGCCAGCCACGCCGCGTTCGTGTCCACGGTGGCGCCGTTGAGCAGTTCGTCCCCGATGCTGATGAGGCTGACTCGCATCACTTGGCTTCCAGGAAGGACGCGAGCCGAAAGGCGTCAGCTCGAAGCCGGCGGCCACCTGCCGCCTGCTCAAGCCCAAGGCCGGATCACGCCGGTTGCGCGGCTTCGGCTCCGGAGGGCGAGGCCGGCGACGCGGGTGCAGACGCCGACCACAACTCCCGCGCCCGCCGAGCTTCCACGCCCAGCGCGCGTCCGAGGCGAATCATAAACAGCAGGTAGAGAATTCCGAAAACCAGCAACGTGAGGCCGCCGACGCCCATCACGCAGCCCAACGCGCCCGCCGACAAGCCGACGGGCGCGCCGATTCCGGACGGCCCCGCGGTCGCGAGTGTCAGTGCGGTGACGATCCCCCCGACCAGCATGAACGCGTAGCCGAACAGGATGCCGCACCGGATCACGCGCGCCCGACCGGCGAGCTTCTTGTCTGGGATTCGGCGGCAGAGCTTTTCGAGGAAGAGCAGCGTCGCGATCTGCTCGATGACGCCGGCGAGCGTCGCTGCCACTCCCAGGGTACCCGTCAAAAGCGTCAGCGCCATCGATCCGCCAAACCCGCCGACCGCCGCGCCGACCAGGCCGATAACCGCCGCGATGCGAACCACCTTCCGCGACGTGGCATAGGATGCCTCGCCCAGTCCGCTCGGATCCGGCGACGTCAATAGCCACACGCCGCAGCATCGCATCAGCGACGCCAGCACCGTCACGATCGTCGCCAAGATGACCGTGGAGGAGACGGCGCCGGCCAGACCGCTCAGAAACGCGAGGACGATTCCCCACACGACAAGACGGACGCCCTTCGCCAGCCGATCGACCCAGCCGGGATCGCCGAACCGGATGCGATCGCCCTGCAACGCCAGTACCGCAGGCGATCCACACTCTGGACAGCGATCGTCGCGCAGCAGACCGCGCAGGTTGTAGCCGCAGCGCCGGCAGGCGACGTCGGTGTCGATGTCGCCTTCCGCGGTGAATCTCACGCCGGCCACGGATCCGGAAAGGTCCAGCGGCACAGCGCTGGATGGTTCTTGAAATCCCGGTGGGAGCAGCGATCCGCGCATCCTATGAAACTCCTTCGTCACGAGTGCGTGTCCGTACCGGATTGCGCTCGCCCACCACGTCCACCGGGCCGATCGACGCCATGATCATCGGCCCCCCCCCACGCCGCCCCGGCGCGTCGCGACCGCGCCACCTGCGCTTCACGGCTCAGCACCATGCCGAGCCGCATCAGGAACGAGATGCACAGAAGGATGAGTATACCGAAGCCGCCGATCCAGATGGCCAGCCCCGCCAGGAAAACGCCCATCATGATCTCCCCGGCCAGTCTAGACACGTCAAGCATGACAGCGACCATCATTCCCGTGAGAAGGATCGCAAGGAGCGCCATGCCCACCCGGACCAGCCTTGCCCATTGGGGCAGTACGGCATCCTGGACGCGGCGGCAGAGTTTCCCCAGATAGAGCAGCACGGCCACGTGGCCGACGATCAGGGCGAGTCCGGAAGTGGTGAACAAGGTCGGGTCAAGCCAGCCCGGCCCGGTCCATCCACTGGCTACGGCAATCCCCGCACCGAGCAGACCGATGCACAAGGCCGCCCGGCCGATCCGCCGCGCCGAAGCGTAGGACGCTTCACCCAGGCCGCTCGGATCCGGGGTCGTCAGCAACCACATCCCGCACCCATACGGCGGGATCGCCAGCATGACGACGATGACTCGAACCAACGTCCACGAGTACGCCGCATGGAAACACGCCAGCACGATGGCGGAGAGAACCGCCAGCGAAAGCCCCAGTAGCGTGGCATGCGCCCCGCGCGCCAACCCCGCCACCCAGCGGGGATCGCTCAAACTCAGGAACTCGCCCGCCGCGACGGTCCACGCCGGCGCTGAGCACTCGGGGCAGTCCTGGTTCAACTGCAACCCGCGCAGGTTGTAGCCGCAACGGCGACAGGGAGCGTCGAAGTCGATGAGGCCGTCCTCGGCGTGGCTCGCGGCCCTGCCCGCCAGCGGGAGTTCCCCCCGTGCCCGCGGCGGTGCTCTGGAGGTCTCATACTGACGTGACAGCGACATCGACTTGTCCATCCATTTGCGGCCAACGTCGGCCCCATCCGGGCTTCCTCGCGACCGGGCGGCGATCGCGGGCGCGGAGCACTTCGCCCCGATGGTGCATTCCGCCCCGGTTCCGCCGGTTTCCCGTCTCTTGCCGGCGGAACGCCCACGAAGACGCCAACGTTCTTAACCTGCTTTATTGCAGCATCTTATCATACCCCAAAGCACGGCGAACGCGCCGCGCCTTTCACGCCCACCCCCCGGCACACCCCCTGCCCATGTACCGGTGACGGCCGTCGATGTCGCCATTCGAGACCGTCGAAGGGTCCATGCGGATCGACCTGGAGGTGTGCGATGTTCGATACGAAGACTCATACGGTGGCCTCACCCAAGCGCGAGCGCGGCAGTTCTGAGGATCGCCTGCACGAAACAACGCCGGCCCTGGCGACCGCGGCCTCGCCCGAGCGCTTGGCGTCCGAACGCCCGGCGTCGCGAGCCGAATCGGACGTGCCGCGCGGCCTGTGCGCCAGTTGTACCCTCGCGCAGACCTGCGCCTACCGCCGTAGCGTGCAGCGGGCGGTGATGTTCTGTGACGAGTTCGACGGCGCCCAATTGCCGCCGGCGGTGCGGCGCTGCGAGCCGTTGGCCGCGGCGCGGCTCGACGAGGCCGGACTCGAGCGGCGCTCGCGGGGGCTGTGCGCCACCTGCACGAAGCGCGACGGTTGCACCTACCCCCACCCGGAGGGGGGCGTGTGGCACTGCGAGGAGTTCGAGTGAGCAGACGGGTCCGTTGCGAATCATCCGGGTGCAGCGGCACGCCTGAGCAGGGCCGGCCCGCTGCGCCCGTCCAGAAAGGCAGTTGATGCCATGGCCACGCACACCATCATTGAGCAGCCGAGCGCTTCGCCCGGGCTGCTCGATCGACAACCTCAACTCGTCGAGCCGAATGACGAGCGGCCGCGCGAGCCGCAACCGCCGGCCGTCCCGACCGCGCCGGCGGCGCGACGGTCGCTGTTCGCCGACGTCATGACGCGGCTCGACCGGGCCGCGGACATCGTGCGGCTCGATCCCAATATCCGCAAGATCCTGGCCAGCACCGAGAACGAGATCGTCGTTAACTTCCCGGTGAAGATGAACGGCTGCGACGTGGAGGTGTTCACCGGCTACCGCGTGCAGCACAACGACGCCCTCGGCCCCTTCAAGGGCGGCCTGCGCTTTCACCCGCAGCTCGACATCGACGAGGCGCGGGCCCTGGCGGCGTGGATGACGTTCAAGTGCGCCTTGGTGGACATCCCCTTCGGCGGGGCCAAGGGCGGCATCCAGATCGACCCGGCGAAGTACTCGCCCACGCAGCTCGAGCGCATCACGCGGCGCTTCGCCTACGCCCTGGGCGACAACATCGGCCCGGACTACGACATCCCCGCCCCGGACGTGAACACCAACCCGCAGATCATGGCGTGGATCCTTGACACCTATCTGTCCACGCTGCCGCCGCACGAGCGGCAGCGGCACGTTCACGTCGTCACCGGCAAGCCGCTGGCGGCCGGGGGCAGCGCCGGGCGTGACAAGGCCACCGGGCAGGGCGTCGCGTTCTGCGTAGAGCGCTGGGCGCAGGAGCATCGCCGCCCGCTGGAGGAAGCGACGTTCACCGTGCAGGGGTTCGGCAACGTCGGCTCCTGGGCGGCGCGGCTGATCGCCGGCCTGGGGGCCAGGTTGATCGCGGTGCAGGACGTCACTGGCGGCACCCGCAACCGCAACGGCATCGACCCGGAAGACCTGCTCCGCTACGTCAGCGTCCACGGCGGCGTGGCCCGCTATCCCGGCGGCGAGTTCGTGGACGACATCATGTTCATGCAGACGCCGGCGGACATCTTCGTGCCCGCGGCGCTGGAGAACCAGATCAATGCCACCACCGCGGCGTGGCTGAACGTCTCGGTGGTGGCCGAGGCCGCCAACGGGCCGACCACGCCCGAGGCCGACGACATCCTGAAGCAGCGCGGCATCGACGTGATCCCCGACATCCTCTGCAACGCCGGCGGTGTGGTGGTCAGCTACTTCGAGTGGCTGCAGAACAAGCGCAGCGAGTTCTGGGATCTGGAAGAGGTGGACTTCAAGCTGCGCAAGAAGATGAACCTCGCCTACGACCGCGTTCGGGACAAGGCCCGTGAACTGTCGATCGACTGGCGCACGGCCGCGTACGTGCTGGCCCTGAGCCGGCTCGAGAAGATCTACAAGGAGCGGGGAATTTTCCCGTAAGCGCCGGACTGAATCAGGCGGGCCGGCCCTTGGAACACATGTGTTGGTACCCCCGCGCGGCGCATCATGCGAGCGCCGCGCGGGGCGCACGGCGAGCCATGCGCAGGCAGAACGTTCCCGCCGACTGCCCGCGTGGCCCTTTTTCAATCCGCCGTCTCTTCGACACCGAGCGCGTCCGCGATCGCGTCGAGCTTCTCTCGGACCTCGGCCGGGATTTCTTCGGGCTTCATCTGTTCCGCGACCAGGTAGTACTCGCTCTTGCCCAACTGGAGGTCGGCGCGGCGAAAGAACGTCGGGAGAAGAGATTTACTCACCGGCGTGCCGTCGAGATAGTCGTGGTCGCCGAGTGGATCGCGGAGCACCGCCGGCGGCAACTGATCGGCAAGAAAGTCCTTCGCAGGCTGAGCCAGCAAGTCCAGAGTTTGAGCCTCCAGGAATCGCCGAAGTGTGTCTGGATGGACGAGGTAGCTCTCGGCTTCATACCGCCGCCATCGAAGAATCGTCAGGCCGTCCGCGGCTACTTCGTGGTCCGACAGGTCCCGATTGTCGCCGTCCAGCAGGAGCGCCGCCTTCGCATCCGAACGGACCGCCTGCAACGCGAAAAAGTGCCCCCTGGCCTCCCGTGGATTGCGGCCCTGGTTCGCATGCCAGAAGGGGTTCTTCGAGAACCAACGCCGCAGCGGGTGGTCCAGCACCCTGGCCCACGCCGCCAGGAGGTTGAAATCCGTCTCTCCTTCGACGTACAGGATGCCGTGGGACTGTTCGACCAGCAGGACGTCCATGGCGGTAAGCCGCTTGAGCGATTCGGCAAGTTGTTCGCGCTCTTTCTCGCGGACAAGCCGATGTGGATGTTTGAAAAACGACAGGATCATTTCGGGGCTGGTCGCGTTGATGAGCACTTCGGAGTGCGTCGCAATGATAAGCTGACAGCGCTTGGCTGCGGCGATGCTCCGCAGCATGTCGTACACCTGCTTCTGCAGGATCACGTGCAGGTGGGCGTCGGGCTCGTCGAGCAGCAGCACCGTGGCCGGGCGTGCGTAGAAAAAGCCCAGCAGCAGCAGCACCTGGTGAAAGCCGCTGCCGGCGCTGGCGATGTCCAGTTGCGGCAGGCCTTCTTTTCCCCGGCCGGACGGGATGCCGCGTAGATACTCGCACAGGATGAACGGTTTGCCCGCATAGACCGGCGGCAACAATCTGTAAACGAAGATCCGCTCGACGGCCTCGCACAGCTCGCGCCAGGCCAAGGGGTCTTCCTGCTGGTGAATCTCCAGGAGCAGGTTTCGGAGGATGTCGCCGGGCTTCCCTTGTCCGATCAGCAGATCCTGGTACGGCCGGTCGAACCGCGTCTCCTCTGCGCCGATTCCCGAAAACGGCGGAACGTGAACGACGCTGACGCGGCCGGCCGCGCGCGGGAGTTCGTCGAGGTGGGCTTCCGAGGGCTTTACGTAGATTTGTTCACTGCTCTGGTAGCGGAACTCGAACGTCAGCGCCCACGGCTGCGACGCGCCGCCGTCGTCGCCGTCGATTCCCTCCAGCGTGATCTCCATGACGCGCGGGTAGCCCGCTTTCCCCTCCTCGGCCTCCTTCGACTTCAGCGACACGGACGTGTCGGTCCACAACAGCTTCATCTCGCGCAGCGGGATTGCGGTGAAATCCTTGCGCGTCACCGGCACGCCCGTGCGCTTCTTGGCCTTCGACTCAGGCAGCCGCTCAGCCATCCAACGCTGCAAAGCGAGATTCCAGACGGCGATCGCCTGAAGCAGGGTTGTCCTGCCGGAGTTGTTGTGACCGGCCAGCACGACGTGGTCGGCGAGATCGAACTCTTGGTCGTCGAACTTCTTGAAGTAGCGGACGCGGACCCTGGAAATCACGTCGGCGCCTCCTTTCCGACGGTGGTCACGGGCTTGCGTTCGGCGCGCCCGGCAAAGGTCGCATGCGAACGCGATCATCCTGCACGACGGCGACGTGCCCGGCCCAGTCTCGTCGCTCGGCTAGCGCCGCCAGCGCCCGCGCATTGTCTACAGAGGGACTGGCACCGGTCAGACGAAACAGCACCACTCCGCACGCGGCGGGAAGGCGGGACCTGAACGCCAACTCGCCAAAGTCCTTGTCAAACGTCACTACAATTCGCTCCTCGGCCTGGGCCCGCGCCAAAACGACGTCGTCGCGAGCGCCGGGCGAATCCTCCGTGACCCACGCCACGTCATCGCCATTCATGCGCAGCGCCTCCACCACCGGACCCGGGAAGTTTTCGTTCGCCAGGAACCGCATCCGTGAGCTCCCATCATGCGGGCAGAGCGTACACCTTCTCCGAGCGCAGCACGTCGCTGGCGTACGCGAGGCAGGCCTGTACATCCTCCGCCGCGATGTGCGGATATTGTCCGAGCACCTGTTGCGTCGTGTATCCGCGCCCGAGCAAGTCGACCACCAGTTCCACGCTGATCCGCGTTCCCTTGATCACCGGCTTGCCGACCAGGATGGCCGGGTCTACCACGATTCGCGTCCGCCAGTCCATCGTAGCACCTCGGTTTCGAGACTCGCCTGCGCGACTACCGCCCCAACTATAAGCAGGCGGGACTGTGCGAAGCAGCACGGTCGGCCCGCCGCCGGCGCGCTCTGTCAGTCGCGGAGCCGGCGCCTGCCACGCCGACCGATTGTCCACGCCGTCGCAACGGTCCGAGCGCATCAACCATCGCCTCAACTTCGTTGAGAGAAACAGCCATGACTGGAGTATACCCTGCAATCGGCGGGGGCGGAAAGGCATTGCGCCCCGAAACAGGTGCGTGACGGAGTCGGCGGGCGCCGCTGGGACCGCCTGGCTCCAGCCTGGCGGCAGCGGGGAAAGGCGCTGGCGGCTTGAGAGCGCACTGACGGGGGAACACCGCGCAGGCTTGAAGCCCGTGCGGACGCCCCGCGTAGCGAAGCAGCTCGTCGGATCCCGATTGAAACCGCCGTGGGCAGCCGCTACTCTGAGGCTTGACGGCGTCGTGGAAGCCGCGCGTTGCCGAGCACGCTGGACTCGAGACGACGGCTTCACCGCGGGAGGACGACGAAAACGCAGCCCAATCCCGGGTGGATTCCTGACAACCGACCGAAGCACAGCAGGGATTCACGGCGCTCTTGTACCGGAGATACGACCCAATGGACGAAACCG
Source organism: Phycisphaerales bacterium (assembly GCA_003597935.1). Classification (GTDB taxonomy): domain Bacteria; phylum Planctomycetota; class Phycisphaerae; order UBA1845; family UBA1845; genus SURF-32. The sequence continues at coordinate 8,238 of QZJT01000048.1, forward strand.
CACTCCTGAACCGGATCACCGTAAATCCCAACATCTTCGGCGGTAAGCCCATCATCCGCGGGCGTCGGCTGGCCGTGGAGCACGTCCTGGGGATGTTGGCCGCCGGTGATCCAGCAGACCTCATTCTTCAAGGTTATCCGTGGCTCGAGCCTGAAGATATTCAAGCCTGTCTCGTATACGCTCGACGCGTCGTCGGACGAGAACGCGTTGAACCTGCTATTGCCGCCGTCATGGAATCGAATTCATGAAACTTCTCCTGGACGCCTGCGTGTGGGGTGGAGCGCTTTCGTCTTTGCGTGAGGGCGGCCATGACGCAACGTGGATAGGAGAGCTTGCCGAGGATCCCGGTGACGACGAGGTACTTGCGATGGCGGTGCGTGAAGGACGGATCTTGGTGACGCTCGATAAGGACTTCGGCGAGATGACGGTCGTCCGTGAATTGCCGCATTGTGGAATCGTCAGACTGGTGAACATCTCCGTGCGGCGGCAAGCCGCCGCCATCCTCGGAGTACTTCAAACCTATGCAGACAGTCTCGGGCAAGGGGCCATTGTCACGGTGGAACCCGGGCGCGTCCGGTTGCGGCCGGGCCGGGACGAAGCGTAGGACGTGCGCACGCCAGAACACAGCCGCATCTCGCAGCTTCCGGGGCGCGGTCACCGCCCGGCAACTGCCGCCGACTGACAACCTTGCAGGTGGAGCGCCGATTGCTTGGCGCCTTGTACAGCCGCCTCAAGCGAATCGGGTGGTTTTCGCCTGTGCGTGGCGTGCGCCGCGCAGGCCCGGATGGGCGTTTGCCGCCCTCGAAGGTCCATCAACCCTGGAGAGCCACATGCTTCCGCCCATGCCTGACTGGAATGGCGTGCATCCGCTCGTCGTCCACTTTCCCATCGCGCTGCTGTTCGTCGCTCCGGTGTTCGTCGTCATCGCGGCCGCGCGGCGGTCGCGCTGGACGCCGTTCGGCGCGTCGGCGCTGGTGCTGATCGCCCTCGGGACTCTCTCGATAATGGTGGCCATGTCGACCGGCGAGGCGGCCGAGGACGCCGCCGAGGCCGTCGCAGACGCCGACGCCGTGCTCGATGAGCACGAGGAGCTCGCCGAACGGGCGCGGCTCATCTTTGTCGGTCTGACGGTCCTCTATGCCGCGCTGCTGCTGGCCCCGCGGCTGACGGCGCAGGCCGCTACCGCGCGATATGCCGTGATCGCAAACCTGGTCTTTCTGGCCCCCTATCTGGCAGGCCTGGCGGCGCTGGCCAACACGGCCCATGAGGGAGGCCGGCTTGTACACGAGTTCGGCGTGCGGGCGCCGGTCGCGGGCGATCGGGCGGCCGCAGGGACCGATGCCGTTACGCCGCGCGGCGATGATACGGACGATGATGATTGAGCCGAAGCGAACGGCCGCGCGGACGATGCGTCTGATCGAGGCTCCGGTGGGCGACGCACGATCATACCGCGCTGACTCAATCGGCCCGCGTCAACGCGGAGCGCCGATTCACGGTGACTTGGATCCACCCCGCGGCGCACGCAACTGTGCCCGCCCCAGCAACTGCCGGATGAGCGGATCGTCCGGCCGCAGCTTGGCCGCGCGGGCCAGCGGCTCCACAGCCAGTTCGCCCCTGCCGCTGAACAGGTACTGGTAGCCCAGCAGGATGGCTGCATCGGCGTTACGCGGATCGGCGGCGCGCTGCAACAGCGCCTGGATCTGCCGATCGAAGTCGTCCGGGTTGCCGTAGTCGGCCCGCAGATCGAGCGGCAGGTGTACGATCCGCGGCTCCAACTCGATCGCCCGGCGGAGCATCGCCACCGCTTCGGCGTCCAGCCCGCCGGTCAGCATGGCCTGGGCCGCGTGGATGCGGCTGGCCGGATCGCCCTGGTTCAGCCGCGCCGCCAGGATGAAGGCATCGCCCGCCTCGGCGTACCGGCCTTCGGCGAACGCTTTCAGCCCCATGTCCATCGCGTCCAGGTACGACGTGATGCCGCGCACCGCCGCCTGCTCGAACTGCTCGAAATGCCGTCCGTCATCCACGCCCTGGCGATACGCCTCTTCGTAGAGCGCCTGGTAGGGGTCGGGGTAGTAGCCGTCGCGCGGCGGGTAGTAGTGGTAGTAATTGCTGTAGCCGTAGTCGTACGTGTGCAAGGGGGGCCGGTCGAAGCCGCCGCGGCGAAAGGCGCCGCCGTAGTCGTAGTACGAGCGCGGCGGCTCGAAGTACGGCGGCCGCGAGCGCCGATAGCCCCACGGGAGATTCGGATCGGGCCGCTGGTAGTCCTGCTGCAAACGCGGCGGCGCGTCGGCGTAAGGATCGTCCATCGGCTCGCCGGGATAGGGCTGCCGAGGCTGCTGGGCCGCCTGACCCTGTTCCTGCTGCGGTTCTTGCGATGACTGGGCAAAGGTCGGCCCGCCCGACAAGCACGCCCATGCCGCGGCGCAGACGAGCATCGCCCGAACGTGACCGATAGAACCGTCTTGAAGACGCGTCATGGCGGACTCCTGACCTAGACAAAGGACTCCGGCATGCGGAGACGACCCCGCCGTAGGATCCCACCCATTATACGCCCGCCCGCTCGGATCGGTTACAGGGTTGTGGTGACGCGTCTGCTCTTGTCCGGCTCCCTGATCCCGTAACGCACCTTCGGGCCAGTGCCCGCGGCACGGTCCAGCGAGCATCTCCGGGACGGATTCTCCAGCCGTCCAGCGCCGTGCCTTGGCGCGATCTGAGCGCCACCATCATGGTGCCGCAACAAGAATTCTGCCCCACTACGCCGTTCCAGGCTGTGAGTAGCGCGGCGGGCAAAGCCCTGGGGCGATCCTAACCCCATGCACGCTAGCGGGTTAGGGTGAAGCGGCACCGTTGAGCGACAATAAAGTCACCGATACACAATATGTTGGGGTTTTCCCTTGCCAACCCCCGATGGATGGGTATAATGGAGATTGCCGGCTTAACGGAACCTGAACAGGCTCCACCCGCCATCCGGGACGACTCGGCGGGCGCAAACGGGTGGGGCCGAGGCAAGGCGGCCGCGGTCGGCGTCGCGTTGGCATCATTCATTCGCGGACCATCCGCCCTGCACGGGGGCGGTTTCGGAAACATGGAGGTGGCTTGTGGATCAGCAGGCGGTCACAACGAATCGGGAAGCGGCATCCGGTGAGGTTCTGCTCCGCGAGAACGCCGAGCGTGTGCTGCGCGCCCGGTACCTCAAGAAGGACGAGGCCGGCAAGTGCATCGAGACGCCGGAAGAGCTTTTCCGCCGCGTGGCGGCGGCGATCGCCGAGCCGGAGTTCCTGTACAGCGACGACTTGAAGAACCACGCCGAGTGGGAAGAGCGGTTCTACCGGCTGATGACCCGCGGGCAGTTCATGCCCAACAGCCCGACGCTGATGAACGCCGGCCGCGAGATGGGCATGCTCAGCGCCTGCTTCGTGCTGCCGGTGCGCGACAGCATCAGCGAAATCTTCGACTCCATCAAGCACACCGCCCTGATCCAGAAAGCCGGCGGCGGCACCGGCTTCGCCTTCGACGAGCTGCGCCCCACCGGCGACTACATCAGCTCCAGCGGCGGCACCACCTCGGGGCCGATCTCGTTCTGGCGGGCCTTCTCCGAAGCGACCAACGCCATCCAGCAGGGCGCCTTCCGCCGCGGCGCCAACATGGGGATGATGTACATCCACCACCCCGACATCCTGAAGTTCCTGCACGCCAAGCAGGACCTGAACCAGTTCACCAATTACAACATCTCGGTCAAGGTGACCGACGAGTGGATGGACGCCTTCCTGGCCGACGGCAGCGCGCCCCACTTGGTCCGCAATCCGCGCACCGGCCGGGAATACTACCTGCCCAGGGCGCTCGACATCTGGGCGTACGACATCAAGTCGCTGACGCCGGTCGAGTCGTGCCACGACCCGAAGGCGGGCGACTTCTACACCCGGCAGGACATCTGGGGCATCATCGTCACCAACGCCCACGCCACCGGTGAGCCGGGCGTGGTCTTCATCGACCGCATCAACGAGAGCAACCCGACGCCGCACGTGGGCCGTATCGAGGCGACCAACCCGTGCGGCGAGCAGCCGCTGCTGCCCTACGAGGCCTGCAACCTCGGCAGCGTCAACCTGGCGGCGTTCGTCCGTCGCGCCGAGGACGGCACGGCCGAGGTCGACTGGGACGCGCTGCGCGTCGCGGTGCACGAGTCGACGCGCTTCCTGGACAACGTGATCGACGCCAACCGCTACCCGCTGCCCCAGATCGACCACATCTGCAAGGCGAACCGCAAGATCGGCCTGGGCATCATGGGCTTCGCCGACGCCCTGTTCGAGCTGGGCATCCCCTACGACGGCGAGGAAGGCGTGGCCATGGGCGAGCGGTTCATGAAGTTCGTCAACGACGAATCGCACGCTTACAGCGAGCTGCTGGCGCACGAGCGCGGCTGCTTCCCCAACTGGCGCGGCAGCACCTGGGACACGAAGCACCACCGCCCGATGCGGAACGCGACCACCACCACGGTGGCCCCCACCGGCACCATCAGCATCATCAGCGGCTGCTCCGGCGGCATCGAGCCGATGTACAGCCTGGCGTTTCTGCGCAACGTGCTGCGCGGGCAGGACGAGGGCAAACAGCCGATGATCGAAGTGAACCCGATCTTCGAACGGGTCGCCCGCAACATCGGCATCGAAGGCGAGGGATACGAAGAACTCATGGAGCGCGTGGCCACGGAGGGCACCCTCGCCCATATCCCCGGCATCCCCGAGGACGTGCGGCGCGTGTTCGTCTGCGCCCACGACATCACCCCGAAGTGGCACATGGAGATGCAGGCCGTCTTCCAGCGGCACTGCGACTCGTCCATCTCGAAGACGATCAACTTCCCTGAGACGGCCACGCTCGCCGATGTAGAGGAGATCTACCGTCTGGCCTATCGCCTCCGCTGCAAGGGGGTGACGGTCTATCGCAACGGCTGCCGCCAGCACCAGCCGATGGCGCTGAAGTCCAGCGACAAGGTCCACCAGCAGCAAACCGCCTCCGCCGAAGCCCCCCCCGGGCCGCGGCCCGCGCCGCGGGCGCTGGAGCCGGCCGATCTGCCCGAGATCTGCAGCGGGCTGCGCATCCGTCAGATGACCCCCTTCGGCAACATGCACATCAACGTCACCGTCAACCCCAAAACCGGGGAGGACCTGGAGGTCTTCGCCCAACTGGGCAAAGGCGGCGACCTGGCCAACAGCGACCTGGAGGCGATCTGCCGGATGATCAGCCTGTGGCTGCGCTCCGGCGGCTCGATGCGGCACGTGATCCGCCAGTTGCACGGCATCGGCTCCAGCCTGCAGGTCCAGACCAAGGACGGCAAGATCATGAGCCTGGGCGACGGACTGGCCCGTGCCCTGCGCAAGTACCAGCAGGCCAAGGCCCAGTTCGGCTTGGATGCCTTGCTGCTGGGGAAGTACAGCATCGAGGACGTGGGAAAACCGCTGGATGCCCGGACCCCGCTGGGAAAGGCGACATGGGGTAAAAACACCAGTAACCCGTCAGCCGGGAAGCGCAACGGAAACGGACACCGCGACAGCGGCGGCCCGCGGCCGGAGCGCCTACCCTCCGGTGGTGGGCCAGAAAAGGCGCCCGCGGCGGCCACGGCCGTCCTGACGAACCGGATGCAGCAGCAGCAGGCGGAGTTCAAGGTAGTTTGCCCAGAGTGCCAGAGTCCGCTGCGGTTCAGCGAAGGCTGCGCCACCTGTGACGCCTGTGGCTTTGCCCAGTGCTGAAAAAAAAACAAAAGTCCGGTAAAAAACTCATGCCCCAGGGGGTGACTTTTCTCCGGACGAGGGTAGAATCAAGTGGACGATTGTGAAAGTCGGGTGCGTACCCTAGCCGATAGACAGGGTGGCCACGAGCGCGACTTCGCGATCGGGCGAACATCATAACGGAGGGTGGCTGCCAGGCAGCCGGTCGATTCGCCGTATAAGAGAGTGGCTTCTTTCCCCTCCGGAAAGCACCGTATCGCCTTCGGGCGAGCGGTGCTTTCTTTTTTGACGCCGTGGGGAGGCTCGTGCGAACGCGGCACTTGCCAAGCGGAGGCGGGCCGCTATACTCGCTCGACTCGCGACAGGGCGAGACGGCGAGACCTTCGCGAAGGACGAGAATAACACCGAGGAGCTGTGCGTGGCCGTTCGATTGAGACTATCCCGGGGCGGTCGGACCCATCGGCCGTTCTACCGCCTCAACGCCGTGGACGGACGGCGTCCGCGCGACACGAAGGTGATCGAGCAGCTCGGAACGTACGACCCGATTTGCGCCGATCCGCAGAAGCAGGTGGTGTTGAACCGCGAACGCATCGAGTATTGGCTCAGCGTCGGCGCCCAGCCGTCGGACACGGTGCGATCCCTGCTGACCCGGCAGGGGATCGCCGCGGCCGGCGGCAAGTAGGTCCGCCGTACCAGCGGGTCCGCGGACCGTGCCCGTCTACGCCCGCCGGAACCGCGCGGGAGGCGGGACGATCATGCGGATCGATATCCTGACGTTGTTTCCGGAAGTCTTCGGGCCGTTTTTCTCGACGAGCATCGTGGGCAGGGCGGTCGCGGCGGGTTTGCTGCTGCCGCGCATGGTCGATTTTCGCGAGTTCACCCGGGATCGGCACCGGAAGGTCGATGATCGCCCATTCGGGGGCGGCCCGGGGATGGTCATTCAGTGTGAGCCGGTGTTCGGGGCGGTGGAAGCGGTCGAGCGATCCGCGGCCGGAAACCCGATGAGGATCCTGCTGACGCCGCAGGGCGAGCCGTTGACGCAGCAGGTGGTGGAGGAACTGGCCTGGTGGGACTGGCTGATCCTGCTGTGCGGGCACTATGAAGGCTTCGACGAGCGGGTCCGCACCGGCCTGAACCCGCGCGAGATTTCAATCGGGGACTACGTGCTGTCGGGGGGGGAACCGGCGGCGATGGTCCTGATCGACGCCGTCGTCCGGTTGTTGCCCGGTTCGCTGGGGGACCAGATGTCGGCGGTGGATGAGACGTTTTCGAGCGGATTGCTGGAGTATCCGCAATACACCCGCCCGCGTGAGTACCGCGGGATGCACGCACCGGAGATCCTGCTCTCCGGCGACCACCAGCGGATCGCTGCGTGGCGGCGGCAGCAGGCGATGGAACGAACGAGACAGCGACGACCGGACCTGCTGAATCCGCAGGATGCCGGCAGAGAGGACACCGACGCGAGCTGACATGAGCCAATCCAGGGCTTCGCCCGGGTTGCAGACCCGAGCGAAGGGGGCCGGCCGGGGGCCGGCCTCACACCGCGGTTGAGAACCGATGCCCCGCGCCGGTTCCAGACCGGTGCCACGTGGGGCTGCGGCCGCCGACGGATCCGTGGAGCGAAACGATGTCACAGCAGATCATGGACCTGGTTGAGTCGGCGTACCTGAAGTCGAAAGCTCCGAGCATCCGTATCGGCGACACGGTCGACGTCCGCACCCGAATCCTTGAAGGCGACAAGGAGCGGATCCAGACCTTCAACGGCGTGGTGATCGCCCGCCGCGGGCGAGGGCTGAACGAGAACATCACCGTCCGCCGCATCGTCGGCAAGCAGGGGGTCGAGCGCGTCTTCATGCTTCATTCGCCCAACGTGCTGGACGTCATCTCGAGGCGGCACGGCAAGGCCCGGCGGGCCAAGCTCTACTTCCTCCGTGATCGCGTCGGCAAGGCCCGCCGCCTGCGCGAGGTGCGCCTGACGCGCGGCCGGGCGGCTGACGCCTTCGAGCAAGCCACCGAAGCCGGCGACGCCGAGCGCGAGCTGGTGGGGGCGAGCTGAACGACTGTGCGCGACGGGTAACCACACGACTCATGCGGAAGCTCCTCGCGGGCTGAAGCCACGCGGCTCGCTGCCGGCGCCTCATCACGCACTGTGAAACAGGCGGCGAAGTCGCAAGACATACCTTGTTTGGGCGTGCGCCCGAAGTGGTGAAGGTCATGCTCCAGACGGCCGACGTTGGGATCCTGGGTGAGCGGGCCGCGCGGCAGTTTCTGCGGCGGCTGGGGTATCGGATTCTGGCGCGGAACCACCGGTCGTCTGCGGGCGAGATCGACCTGATTGCGATGGACGGCGACGTGGTCGTATTCGCCGAGGTCAAGACCCGCACCAGCCGCAGCGGGGCGGACCCGGAAGCCAACATCGCCGCCGGTCAGATCGGCCGCATCTCCCGAGCGGCACAACGGTTCCTGCTGTCCAGCGGGGCCGGCGACTGGCCCGCGCGGCTGGACGTGCTAACGGTCATGCTGGCGCCGGACGGCCCGCCAAAGGTCGAGCATTTCAAGAGCGCGTTTCCGCTCGGTGGTCGCCGATAACGAAATGGGACCGGTCGTTGCCTTCGCCGAAAATGACAGGCGACTGGCACTCGGACGGCGATCTTGCTGCTGCGACGATCTGCTCCTGGCGACAGTCACGGGACGTCCCACCCGAAGAACCTCCGGGCCACGCTCGGCTTGCGTGACATTCACGCAATCCTCCGCCGTGAACGAAAGTCCATGTCACTCGCCTCCGACCGCGCCTGGCCTCAACCCAAGGAAGACATCGTGCCCAGTGTCGCCATACGAGCTGTGATTGAAGGGCACAACCTGGGGATCGAAGCCGGCGGCAGCGATCAACTCAAGCCAGTCTGAGCGGGGGAATAGACCCATCACGTGTCTCTCGTGTGAGATTCCGACTGCACCACTCGCGTCACGAAGCACATACACCATGTCCGTCAGGTACGTCTCGTCACTCGGCTGGCGTCTCCACCGCCACTCCAAGTAGCGCAGCGCTCGATTCTCCACATCGCTACCACCCGTCTCGGTTCCGGGCTTGAAGGTCTCCGACACGAAGTCTGGCTGGAACAGGGCCACTCCCCCCGGAGCGGTGTGCTCGAAGGCGGTGACGATGGCCCTCGTGAGATCGGCGCGCGACGCCATGTAGCTGATCGCATCGTGTACGAGGACGCCGTCAAAGGAATGGCCGAGTCGAATCGAGCGCATGTCCCCTTGAGCATGCTCGCACTCGGGATTGAGGCGACGACTTTGAGCGAGCATTGCGGGGGCGAGGTCGACGAGCGTGCAGGACAGCCTCGCCTTGAGGTGAAAGGCGTTGTGGCCGGCACCGCTGCCCAGGTCCAGTAGCGTCCGAGGCGCCCGCTTGCAGTGGGATTCAAGCAATCGCCAGTAGAAGTCGGCCGCCTCCGCGTAGTCGGCGACCGGAGTCAGCAGCGGATACCATTCCGCAAGATCGCGATAGAGACGAGGCACTTGTTCCGATTTCACGGATTCGGTTCTCCTTCCAGGGAACCTCGCGAAATCTCTCCAGGGCGGGCATGGCTATGGGCGGTGTGGTCGGGGATGCCTCCCCGGGCGTGTCCGCCGCCCATGTCGTCGCACCGTTGCGGGCTCAGCGGGCGCTTCTCTGGGTTGTCTCCGGATTCGTCCGGCGAGACTGCTCGCGCGTACGCCAACGGCTGACGGAGAAGCGCGCCGCCGTGACAATCGGCTCTACGAATGTGTCGGCAATAGTGGACCATTCGACGAGCGGGCGCAGGACGGGGGAGGCAGGCTTGCTGCTCTGGAGCACGCTGGTTCTCCATCGGCACCGCCTCAGGATCCGGTGACACCCACTCGTCTGCCGGCGGGAAGCGATCCAGTAAGACCCCTGCACGCGGCCAGCGTACTCGACCAGGCCCTTTTCCTGCAAGCCGTGAAGTGCTGTCATCATTCACGCCGGGGTCCATCGGTTGAGAATCGGTGCTACACTCAGAGCCCGCGCATTCATGCGGGGGGCCACCGGCTGGAAGCCGGCGCGACACTGCAGCCGCATCGGAAAGTGCGAACATGACGCTGATTGACTCACACGCCCACCTGACGGACGAATCCCTTGTCGGACAGCTCGACGAGGTGATGGCCCGCTGCGCTGAGGCGGGCGTCGAGCACGTCATCACCGTCTGCACCGATGGCGCGGACATCGACCAGGGACTGGCGGTAGCGCAGCGCTTTCCCGGGCGGGTGTCGGTGTGCGCGGGGCTGCACCCGCATCACGCCGACGGCGTGACGCCCGCCGATCTGGAAACGCTGCGGCGTCATCTCGACTTCGGCCGCGTCGTGGCCGTCGGCGAGATGGGGCTGGACTATCACTACGACTTCGCCGACCCCGGCCGACAGCGCGACGTGTTCGCGTCACAGCTTCAGATCGCCGCCGGCTTCGACCTGCCGGTGGTGATCCACTGCCGCGAGGCGCTGGCCGACTGTGTCCCCGTGCTGCTGGACGGTGGGATGGCCGGCCGGCGGGTCGTGTTTCACTGCTTTACCGGGACGGCGGAGGAGGCGGCCCAGGTGGCCGAGCACGGCTGGCGGATATCGTTCACGGGGGTGGTGACGTTCAAGTCGTCGGGCGCGCTTCAGGAGATCGCCCGAACGTATCCGGCGGACCGGCTCATGGTCGAGACGGATTCGCCGTATCTTTCACCGGTCCCGGTCCGCGGCCGGCGCCCCAACGAACCGGCCCACGTGGCCCACGTCGCCCGGTTCCTGGCGGAGCTGCGCGGCGTCGAGTATGAGTCGTTGTGTAGGGACACGTGGGAGAACACCCGCGAGTTCTTCCGACTGCCCGGCTCCGAGACGAGGTGCGAGCCGGCGAAGGGATAGAAGCGTCCGGGCGGGATTGAGAGGATGGGCTGGCGTGGACGCGAAAGAGATGGAAGCCAGACCCTCGCCGCCGGGAAGGAGGCGCCGCGTGATCCGACTGCTCCTCATCATCCCGGCGACATACGTGGCGGTATGTCTATTCGTTTACCTGTTCCAGGCGCGAATGATCTACTTTCCGTCGCGCAAACTCGATCTTGCGCCGTCGGACCTCGGACTGGCCTATCAGGACGTCACGTTGAAGACGTCGGACGGTTTGGCACTGGGGGCGTGGTACGTGCCGGCGGCGGACGCCATCGGCAGCGCGCTGTTCTGTCATGGCAACGCCGGCAACGTCAGTGACCTGCTGCCGGACATTCAGCTTTTGCACCGCATGGGGCTGAACGTGCTGGTCGTCGATTATCGCGGCTTCGGCCGCAGCGAGGGCCGTCCGGGCGAGGTGGGCACGTATCTTGACGCCGAGGCGGCCTGGCAGCACCTGACCTCGGAGCGGGGCGAGCCCGCGCAGCGCATCGTCGTCATGGGGCGATCGCTGGGGGGGGCGGTGGCGATCGAAGTGGCGTCTCGGCACGCGCCGGCCGCGCTGATGGTCGAGTCCACGTTCACGCAGTTGGCGGACGTGGGCCGCGTACACTATCCGCTGCTGCCCGTGGGTTTGCTGTGCCGGCACCGGTACGCCAGCGTGGCGCGCGTGGGAGGGATCACCTGTCCGAAGCTGTTCTTGCACGGCAGCGAGGACTCGCTGATCCCGATCTCGCTCGGCCGGGCGCTCTATGATGCGGCCGCGGCGCCGCGGGAGTTCATCGAGACGCCGGGCGACCACGGCACGGCCGGGTTCAGCTTTTCCGACCAGACCGTGCGCCAAGCCGAGGCGTTCATCCGCAAAGCGCTGGCGGCCGGGTCCGATGTGCCCTAAGCTGGCGTCCTGAGTGCCGCGCAGGCGCCACAGCCTCGCCGCCGGCAGCGGGTCTGCGGCGGAGCGGTGTCTCTCCGACGGCACGAGCACCTCGTGCAGGCGGATGCGGCCCATGTACACGGTCTGCGTCGAAGCCCGGTTTTCTGCCACGCACCGCGTGCGCCTTCCCGGCGGCGAGTTGGAGCCGCTCCACGGCCACGATTGGCGAGTGCGTGCCTGGTTCTCTCGCCCTGAGCTGGACGACTTCGGCATGGTGGTCGACTTCGAGTGTGCCCGGGCAGTGTTGGAGGGCATCGCCCGCGGCTGGCACCACCGCAATCTGAACGAAGAGCGGTTGTTCGACGATGTGGAGCCGACGGCCGAGCGGGTCGCCCGGGTCGTGTTCGAGATGCTCGTGTCCAACGGCCTGGACGGCGTGCGCCGCGTCGAAATCACGGAAGCGCCGGGGTGCGTGGCGGCCTACGAGCGGTAACCGGCGCCCACGCGCAGGCGCCGAACGCGGGCTGCGCGTGACCATCCATCCAAGAGGGAGTCTGCCATGAACGTGTTGCTGTGTCTGACGCTCATTGTGTCGCCCGCTCTCCACTCGGCCGTGCAGGAAGACCAGCGGAAGGCAGACCGGGCGAAGGCGCTGATGGACCTGCTGGCGGCCGGGAAGTTCGACGCCTTCTGCGCCGAGGGCGACGAGACGATGAAGGCGGGGTTCCAGCCCGCGGCCGCGGCCCAGTTGTGGGCCAACTTGAAGGCGCAGCTCGGAGATTTCAAGGCCGTGGAAGGCGCCCAGGCCGCGCCGACCGGCGGACACGTTTCGGTGACCCTCACCTGCCGGTTCACTCAGGGAACACTGAAGCTGCGGTTCGTTCTCGATGACAACGATCGGCTCGCCGGGCTGTGGGTGGACGCCCTGGACCGGGACGTCTCCTACGAAGCCCCCTCCTATGTCGATCGTGCCGCGTTTGAGGAAGTCGACGTCACGGTCGATGCCGGCTCGTTCCCGCTGGAGGGGACGCTGAGCGTCCCGAAGGCGGCGGGGCGGCGCCCGTGCGTCGTGCTCGTTCACGGTTCGGGGCCGCACGATCAGGATGAGACGGTCATGGCCAACAAGCCGTTCCGCGACCTGGCATGGGGGCTGGCGTCGCGCGGGGTGGCGGTGCTGCGGTATGAGAAGCGGACGAAGAAGTATCCGCGCGGGATCGCCGCCGACCAGATCACGCTCGACTGGGAGACGATCGACGACGCCCTGGCGGCGGCGAAACTGGCCCGCACCCGGCCGCAGGTCGATCCCAAGCGCGTGTTCGTGGCCGGGCACAGCCTGGGCGGCTTCGCGGGGCCGGAGATCGCCCGGCGCGATCCGCAGCTCGCCGGACTGATCATCATTGCCGGCACGGTCCGGCCGATCCTGGACGTAGTCACCGATCAACTGAACTACCTCGCGGCCGCCGACGGGACGGTGTCGCCGCAGGAACGGGCGGAGCTGAACAAAAACCTCGACCAGATCGCGAAGATCCGGGCGCGCGAGGCGGAATCGTTGAAGGCGAACTTCCTGGGTGCGCCCGGCAGCTATTGGCTGCGGCTCAACGACGTGGACTCGGCCGCCGTGGCGGCGACGCTCGAGCTTCCCATCCTCATCGTCCAGGGCGGCCGGGACTACCAGGCGTCGATGAAGGACTTCGAGGTGTGGAAGCAACGGTTGGCGGGCCGAAAGAACGTCACGTTCGCGCTCTTCGAGAAGCTCAACCACCTGATGATCGCAGGCGAAGGCCCGTCGGCGCCGGCGGAATACGGCGTAGCGGGTCACGTGGACGAGGCGCTGATCGAGCGGATGGCGGAGTGGATTCGGAAGTAGTGCCGGCGTCACGGCGCACGGCATCGCAGCATCGCCCGCCGGCAACTGCGTACCGAGTTGAAACCGCCCATCACACGCCGTCGGAACTCCCGGCATGAATGCCGGGGCTCGGAGGAGCGCCCGCGCGCCGTCACCGCCTGGGGGGATGGATCGCCCCCGCCCGCCATGAATGGCGGGGCTCTGAACCCCTCCGGCGCTTCGTCGCCCCGTCGCTCTTTTGCCTCCGTGCGTCCCTGCCTCGGTGCGCCCGTGCGTCCTCCCGTCCGTTGCTTCCGGCTACGTGATGCCATACTCGCGCAGCCTTCGATACAGCGTGCGCGTGCCGATCTTGAGCACCTTGGCCGCCCGTTCGCGGTTGCCGCCGCACATGCGGAGGGTGTTCATGATGTGCAGCCGCTCGACGTCGGCCATGCTCAGCCCCGCCCAGTTCAACGGGCCGACGGCGACAATCTCGCGCGAGCCGCCGACGGCGTCCGGCAGGTCGGCCACGTCGAGCCGCGAGTTTTCCGTTTCGAAGCACATCCGCTCGACGATGTTGCGCAGCTCACGCACGTTGCCGGGCCAATCGTAGTTGACCAGCCGCCGCAGCGCGTCGGGCGTGATCCCCTCGATGTGCAGGCCGTTCTCACGATTGGCGGCCTCGATGAAGCGCGTCACCAGTACGGGGATGTCCTCCCGGCGGTCGCGCAGCGGCGGGATGCGGATGGCGCCCTGGGCGTGCAGCCGATAGAAGAGGTCGTCGCGGAACTTCCCTTCTTTGACCAGCTCGTTGAGGTCGCGGTTGGTGGCGGCGATGAAGCGCACGTCCAGATAGACCAGCTCGTTGCTGCCGACCGGGATCACCTCGCCGTTCTCCAGCGTGCGCAGGAGCTTGGCCTGCATGGCGGGGGGCATGTCGCCGATCTCATCGAGGAAGATCGTGCCCCCGTCGGCGGCGTGCAGCAGGCCCTTGCGGTCGGCCACCGCTCCGGTGAAGGCGCCTTTCACGTGGCCGAACAGTTCGCTTTCGATGAGCGTCTCGCTGACGGCGGCGCAGTTGAACGGCTTGAACGGCCTGCCCGCCCGCGGCGAGCGGTTGTGGATGAACTGGGCGAGCAGCTCCTTGCCGGTGCCGGTTTCGCCAGCGATCAGCACCGTGCTCTTGCTGCGGGCGAGTTTGGCCGCCCGTTTGACTTCGCGCTCCAGCCGCTCGCTGATGCCGATGATGCCGTCGTAATCGTAGCCCTTCTCGACCTGCTCGCGCATCGCCCGCGAGGCCCGGGTCGCGGTGGCCCGCAGCGCGGCCAGGCGGATCTTCTCCCTGGCCACGGCCGGATCGACCGGCCGCAGCAGGTAGTTGCTCAAGCGGGCGTGGGCCGACTCTGCCAGGGCACTTCTGACCTGCGGCTCGTCCTCTTCGTCGACCAGCAGCAGGATTTCGCAGTCGGGCGCCGCCGCCGCGATCTGCCGCAGCACGGCGTCGCCGTCCACGTCGCCGTTGAGCCGCCACGGCGCCAGCACCACGTCCGGCGGGCGGACCTTGGCGCTCTCGATGGCGCCGGCGGCGTCGGGCGCGACGTTGGCGGCATGACCGAGCCGCCGGACGGCCTCCGCGATCGCTCGACTGTCCTCCTCGGCGCTTTCGACGATCAGGACAAAGGCCGTCTGGCTCATGGCTTCAACCCGCCGAACGCATCTGCGATGAGCCCGCAGCGATACCTCGCAACGTGACCGGCGGCGCCGGGGCGGATCGCCTCCCCGCGCCGCCGCCGATGAAACGATTGTAGTCACCGCCCCGCGCGCGGCACCCGACACCGGTTGAAAACCGGCGCCACTTTCAGAGCCCCGGCATTCATGCCGGGCGGTCTGCGGAAGTCGCCGGCTGGGAGCTGGCGCCACACACACCGGTTGAAAACCGGTGCCACACCGGATCACCGGTTGAAAACCGGTGCCACACGAAAACCGGCACCACACCGGATCACCGGTTGAAAACCGGTGCCACACGAAAATCGGCGCCACACCGGATCACCGTCTGAAAACCGGTGCCACACGAAAACCGGCGCCACACAGGTCAGGCCCCCGCCCCGGCGCCGGCCTGCTGACGCTCTTCCAGCAGCACCGCCTTGCGCGAGAGCTTCACCCGTCCCTGGTCATCCACCGCGATGACCTTCACCTTCAGGACGTCGCCGATCTGGCACACGTCGCCCACCGAGCGGACGTACTCGTCGGACAGCTCGCTGATGTGGCACAGACCGTCCTGCCCGGGGGCCACCTCGATGAAGGCGCCGAAGTCCTTGGTGCTGATCACCTTGCCGACGTAGATGCGGCCGACCTGCACGCTTTCGGTCATCGCCTCGATGGCGGCCTTGGCGGCCTCCGCCCCCTGCATCTCCAGGCAGGAGATCAGGATGGTGCCGTCCGACTCGATCTCGATGCGGGCGCCGGTGTCGGCCTCCAGCGCGCGGATGCCCTTGCCGCCCGGCCCGATCACCTTTCCGATCTTGTCCGGGTCGATCTTCATGGTGAGGATCCGCGGCGCATACTCGCTGATCTGCGGCCGCGGCGCTTTGATGGTGCTCAGCATCTTGCGGAGGATGTCCAGCCGCGCCTGCCGTGCCGCCTTGAACGTCTCCTCGATGATGTCCATCGTCAGCCCGCGCGTCTTCAGGTCGAGCTGGATGCCGGTGACGCCGCGCTGGGTGCCGGCCACCTTGAAGTCCATGTCGCCGAAGTGGTCTTCCTCGCCGAGGATGTCCACCACCAGCTTGTGCGACTTGTCGTCGCGGAAGAGGCCGATCGAGATGCCGGCCACCGGCTGGCGGATCGGCACGCCCGCGTCCATCAGCGCCAGCGTCCCGCCGCACACGCTGGCCATCGAGCTGGAACCGTTCGATTCCATGATCTCGGAGACGACGCGAATCGTGTAGGGGAAATCTTCCGGGCTGGGCAGAATCGTCTCCAGCGACTTCTCCGCCAGCGCCCCGTGGCCGATCTCGCGGCGGCTGACCGCGCCGACGCGCTTGACCTCGCCGGTACACAGCGGGGGGAAGTTGTAGTGCAGCATGAACTTCTTGCTGTACTCCTCGGTGAGGCCGTCGACGATCTGCTCATCGCGGCCGGTGCCCAGCGTCACCGTCACCAGCGATTGCGTCTCGCCGCGCTGGAACAGGGCCGAGCCGTGGACGCGCGGCAGCACGCCCACCTCGCAGGTGATCGGCCGGATCTCGGTCAGCCCGCGCCCGTCGGAGCGGATGTTCTCGTACAGCACCATGTCGCGCACGATGCCCTCTTCGATCTTGTCGATGCACTCGCGGATGGTGTTGCGGCTGAACTCGGGGTTGACGGCGTCCCTGGGGGCCAGCTCGTCGAGCACAGCCTTGTAGATCTCGTTGATCGCGTTGTTGCGCTCCTGCTTGCCGGCGATCCGCCGCGCCTCGCGCAGGGGGCCGCTGACGCGCTGCCGGAGCCGCTCCATCAGCGCGTCGGTGTCCGGGGCGGGGTCGATCCAGACCTTCTGCTTGCCGGCCCGGTCCTGCAGCTCCTGGATCATGTCGCAGATCTCGCGGATCGCCGCATGGCCGAACTCGATGGCGCCCAGGACGGTCTCCTCCGGCAACTCGTTGGCCGCGACCTCGATCATGTTGAGGCCGTCCCTGTGGCCGCTGAGGATCATCTCCAGGGGGCTGAACTCCAGCTCGCTGAGGGTGGGCATCAGCACGTATTCGTCGTCCACCAGACCCACCCGCACCGAGGCCACCGGCCCGTCGAACGGCACCGAGGAGATGCTCACCGCCGCCGCGGCCCCGATCTGGGCCAGCACGTCGGGATCGTTCTCCTGGTCGGTGGACAGGCACATCGCCTGGATCAGCACCTCGTCGTGGTAGCCCTTGGGGAAGAGGGGGCGCATCGGCCGGTCGATGGCCCGCATGGTGAGGACCTCCTTCTGCGTCGGCCGGGCCTCGCGCTTGAAAAAGCCGCCGGGGATCTTTCCGGCGGCGTAGGTCTTCTCGCGATAGTCCACGGTGAGCGGGAAGAAGTCGATGCCTTCCCGCGGCGGCCCGACCACCACGGCCGCCAGCACGACCGTGTCCGCGTAGCGGACGACGACGCACCCGGCCGCCTGCCGGGCCAGCCGGCCCGTCTCCAGTCTCAACGTGTGTCTTCCGATTCTTCGTTCAACTACCGTCTGTTCCATAACCGTCTGTTCCATAACCGTCTGTTCCATCATGCCAACCTCTTCACCAACGAATACTCAACCTTCTACAAGGGCAGATCGTTCATCAAAGCGTCCGGGCCGCCCGCGGCCAAGCGACTCTCGCCGGGCCCGGAATCCTGCTGCGCTCGCCGGCGAGTCGCTCGGACTTGGGACGCGGATCCACCGCGGGACGCCGGGCGGATACGCCGCGGTACTCGACGGACCATGCCGTCGCGGCCGCGCGGCGGCTGATTGTCCGCCGGCCGGTTCGGACGGGCGTGCCCCGACGGGGGCCACGGCGGACACCGGCCTTCGGTTGGGACTCGATTCGGGGCTTGTGAGGTGCGCGGCGCTGCCCGGCCGTCGCGCGGCCCGGGGAGTCCCTTCCCGCCCGTCGTCAGGCCGCCCCTAGCGGCGCAAGCCGAGCGTGGCAATCGTCTCAAGATACTTCTGACGGTCGGTGCGCGTCAGATACTTCAGCAGATGCGACCGCCGGCCCACCAGCTTGAGCAGGCCGCGGCGAGCGGAGAAGTCCTTCTTGCAAGCCTTCAGATGTTCCGTCAGATGCCTGATACGCTCCGTCAGCAGCGCGATCTGGACCTCCGGCGAACCGGTGTCTTTGGCGTCACGCTGAAACCGTGCGATCACGTCCTGCTTGTCGTAAACCGTCTTGACCATCGGCCGACCACGTCTCCCGTCGCCGTCGCCCGGCCCCATGCCGGGTCCCCAGCCACCATCCTAACGCAACCCCGCCCGGCGGCAACCCGCAGGCGGGATGAAAGTGGGACTCTACCGCCGTCGAGGCGGGGAGGCAAGCTCGCCGGCGGCTTTTTGACATGGCCGATCGGTCGCGGCAATCCGTCGAGTTCGGCGATCGGTCGACTCGGCATGTTGGTCGGCTTCCGTCGACTCGGCATGCTGGTCGGCTTCCGTCGACTCGGCATGTTGGTCGGCTTCAGCCGACCGGTGTTTGCCGGCAGCTTTAGCTGGTGGATGGCGGCGAAACCTCCGCTCTTCAGCCGGCTTCAGCCGGGCTTGCGTATCCGCGCCCCCGAAGCGCGCAGATATGCGCCTTAGATGCGGCGGTGCTTTGCGTTGCATTCGACAGGTCGCCCCCCGTATGTCCGTTGACCTCATCACATCGGCAGCAAGAGCAAGCCCGGCTGAAGCCGGCTGAAGCAGAGTGCAGAGAATGACCTCCACCACCGGTTGAACCCGGTGGCAAGCACCGGCCGGCTGAAGACCGGCCGCGCCGGCTGACTCAGCCGCGAACTTCCACGACCGGGTGCGTAACATCCGGGCGGAGGGCCGACTTGCGGCCACGGGCTTGAAGCTGCGGACTCGCTGATCGGACATCATTATGAAAGCCGGAGCAACAAGGGCGATGCCTCCTGGCCGGAGCCGGGCGGTCCAGACTGTGCCTAAGTCAGCGTGCGCGATTCGTAGCCGCTTCCCTTCCGGGGGGGACCGCGCAGGCTGAAGCCTGCGGCTCGGCGCTGGCGCGTGATCGCGCACGCTGATTCAGATCTCAGGGCTTCAGGCCGCGCGGAGTCGCCGTCTTCGTGGTGGCTTCGGATCGCGCACGTTGATTCAGCCGGGCGTCACAAGTTCCCGCGGGGCGGCCTTTTCGACGAAGCGCTGGAACGGCTGACGGATGGGCGGGTCCACGACCTCCAGAATGTCGGCCAGCTTCACCGGGGCGAGCAGCTCAAAGCCCAGCAGGTTGCCGGCCGCGTCGTAGTCGGCCATGAGGATGTCCTGGATCACCTCGACGGTCCGCTCGGCCTGGCCCTGGGCCACCTGCAGATACACCGCCTCCAACGTGCCGTCGTCACGGGCGCTGATTGAGCATTCGAAACTGACTTGAGCTGCCGGTGTAACCATGTCAGACCCACCGGGAGGCTACCCACACCGCTCGGCCGCGACAAGAACCGACGGGCAACGCTCAAGGCGGGCGGAACCGGCGTTCGGGCTTGTTGGCGTCCAACCAACTCGCGGCCCGCAAGTCGCGACAGGGGGTAACAAGCGACGCCGAACCATTCCGATCCCTGACTCTACTTGGCGGAGGCGCGACGGGGTGTTACGGTGGGGTACCCTTGCGTCTGGCGTCGCGCGTCAGCGCCGCGTCGAGGATGTGCTCGGAAACGCTGAAGTTGGTGCCGCGGAGGCGGGCGAGGGCTGACGATAGGTCGAGGAGATTTCGGGCCGCGGCCAATTCAAGGACGCCGACGGCGCCGGTCGTCGCGATGCCCCGCTCCTTCGCTGCCTTTCGCGCCTTCTTGTCATCCGCGAGCAGCAGGTCCGCTTTCGTCTCCATCGCGAGGCTGATGGCCTCGACTTCGCAAGGGTCGTCGATGTCCAGCGTCGGGTGGATCTGTGCGGGCGCGCGGACTTCCAGCCACGGCGGCGCCGCAGCGAGCCACGTCTTGACCTCCCGCGGCGTGTTGCCGTGCGAGAGTTCGGATGCAACGGCCGGGGGAATAAGCACGCCGCCGAAAAGCTGCGGGAGTACGTCGATGTGGCCGATCCGAACCAGCACATTCACAGGGCTGGCGTCCGAGACGACGATCGTGCAAACGGCTCAGGAAAAAGCCTGGCGAGTGTGTGGCGGTCGGCTTCGAGGTCTTCGAGGGCGTAATTCAGCGGGATGCCGCGCTGCGCAAGCCACTCCTGGGCGGCGATGGAGGTGTCCAGGCCCAGGATGCGAGCCACCTCGCCGGCCGTGAGCTTGGCGGTCCGGTATCCTTCGATCGCCAGCGCCTCCAGCGCGGCCTGGTCAAGGTCGGCCCCGAACGCCCGTTTAAGCGTCTCTTCACATGTGGATGGCAACGTCAAATGATGCATCGAAGCCTCTCCGGCAGAGTATATCGCAGCTTGACGGCATGGCAACGGACAGCGCCGGAATGCGCTCCGCCATCGGCCGCCGGGCAGCGCTGGAAACGGAGTCCCCCGCCGGCTGACGCCCGGCCGGACAAGTCGGAGTTCCTCACCGCGCTTACGGCGTCACGCCGACGGGGGGCCCACCCGTTCGCGGAATTGAACCCTTGAGCCCGGTGCGCGCGATTGCAGGGAAGCGGTATAGTCTTTGTCGGCAGATTCTGCCACCTCAGCGTAGGACCTATGGTGGCCAATGCGCTATCCACACGCCTTGCGCCGACCTCGAATCTTTGTGCAGGCTCCCGGCCCTCCATCGGGACAATTGATTCGACCCTTCAGTTTCTTGGGGCAGCTCTTTTTCCTGTCGCAACTCATTGCCGATTCGACGATGTCGCGCTTAATCGGACACGACCGACAGCCACCCATTGACCGAGCGCTCTTCGTCAGCCTGTACTGGCAAAGGTCGGCGTCAAGGAATAGCACCCAGGCCGCGCCAGCATCAAAATCGCCGTCGTCGTCTCCGTCGGCTCCGACGATGACATCAGCCACGCCGTTGCCATCGAGATCGCCCAGGGGGGCTACTGATGATCCGAAGTAGTCGGACTCGGACAATTCCCCCTTGAACCCGCCCGCTGTGGCGCTGATCTTCTGATGCGCTTTGACGGTACCATCGCCCAGGAGAAACAGGACCCAGACAGCGCCTCGATTCCAGCGGCCTCCATCGTCGTCAAGTCTCGACCCGACAAAGATGTCGGCGACGCCATCGGTGTTGAGGTCGCCCGGGGAGGCGACAGACGAGCCGAACCAATCGTTGTCTTGCAGACCACCGGTAAAACCACCCTCGGTATCGCTGATCTTCTGATGAGCTTTGACCGTGCCGTCGTGATTGAGCATCAGAATCCAAACTGCGCCCCGGTCTGCCCCGGGCGGGTCACCGCCGTCATCGTCGCGCAAGGCACCGACCACGAGTTCGTTTCTGTTGTCATGGTCGAGATCGGGGAGACACGCCACGGAATAGCCGAAATCATCGTACGCGTCGATCAACCCGTTGAATCCACCCTCTGTGGCGCTGATCTTCTGATGAGACTTGACCCTACCATCACGGTTCAAGAATAGCACCCAGACTGCGCCGCGGGTACCACCGCCGTCAGCGTCATTAACCGCGCCGACGGCAAGATCGCCTATCCGATCGCCATCCAGATCACCCAGGAACGCCACCGAGCTTCCGAACAAGTCGTGGTCGTGCAATGTGCCCAAAAAACCACCACGGGTGTTACTGACCTTCTGGTGCGCCTTCACCGTTCCGTCCCGCCGGAGGAAGAGAATCCAGACGGCACCCCGCGAGTCGCCACCGTCGTCATCACTGATTGCACCAACAGCTAGGTCTGTCACCTGGTCACCGTCGAGGTCGCCGAGAGAGGCGACAGCGCCGCCGAACTGATCCCCATCGTCGAGTTCGCCTGTGAAGCCCCCCATCGTGTCGCTGATCTTCTGCTCTGTCTTGATCGTCCCGTCGCGGAGCAGAAACAGTATCCATACAGCTCCTCGGGCGCAATCTTGGCAGCCGTCGTCGTCACCCCATGCGCCGACCGCAATGTCAACGATTCCATCGCCGTCGAGGTCGCCGAGCGAGGCGACGGATGTTCCGAACGAGTCGCCATTATCGAGAATGCCTGCGAAGTTTCCCTCCGTGTCGCTCAGTTTTTGATGTGCGAGTACCCATCCAGGTTGGCCCGCGGCGGAGCGAACTAATGAGAAGTTGACCACTGATATCAAGACCAGTGGGAGTATGCGTCGTGTCATGCGTCCATCCTCCGATTTCGAGGTTGGCCTTAGCCGCGCGGCGCGCTGCGCGCACGCCAACAGGGGTCGGATCTCAACGATACCACAAGCAGTGGCGGAGCCAGCCACGGTCCGGCTTGGTGACGCCCGATAACCGACGGCGTACAATCCGGCGGATGTCCGAGTCACGCGGACAATTCGAGGCCCGATTGCAGCGCGAGGGGCGGCCGGATGACTTCAGCCAGCGCGTGATCGACCTGAAAGAGCAGGGCGACAGCGGTTCGGTGGCGCACGACAAGGCCCGGATGGAGTTCGCTACCACACGTACGCCCGCCGGCACCGAGTCCGTCAGGGCTGCGCCGGGCCGACCCTTTGCCTGTGGTCACGCGGCTCGAACGCCCCGGGTTCGCACGCGCATGGCGACAAGCGCTTACAAATCCCGTACACTGCGTGGCTGGTGGCGACGTGGCGACGCGGCCGAGGCGCTCGACAACCTGACCCGGGCCGTGACGGACGTCTTCTGAAGATTGAAAGGACGAGGGGGCCGTAGACCCCTGCATGTCTGCTCGGCGCGCCACCGAACCGCTGTATCGCCGAAGCGCCCGGGCGGGCAGCCCAGAAAGGACTCAGCGCCATGCCCCTACTCGATGCGCGCGGCCCGCGCGAGTACTACTGCGACTGTCTGACCCGCCTGCTCGATCTGCTCGACCGGATCGAACGAAGTGCAATCAACCGTGACCGGTGGGGTGAGTACCAAGTTACGGCGAGTCAAGCCCAACACCTGTTGGAGGTTGTCCGCAGCTTGCCAGAAGCCGAGCGGCGAATTGTCTTCACACTCAGCGACCATTCCGGCTTGGTGCGCGAGTTGGAAGAGGCCGTGTGCTCGTTGCTCACAGGAGTGGCGGAGGACCGCCTGTGCGTGAGTCAGGCAGCGATCCAGGATGTAGGGAGATTGGCGCGCGACCTGCGGGAGCGAGTCGGTCGGACGCGGGACGGGGGATCGACACCCGGCGCGTCGACTTCGACGGAAGAATTTGGAGTCCCCGATACACGCGACACATCGACGCCCGATGGACAAGCTGCTCTGATTCACCAGTCTGTCGCGGCAAACGTCAACCGCAGTAGCGCGACTGTCATCAACCTGGTCAACGCGGGTGGCAACCGAGACGGGAACGCGCCCGACGCCCCGACATCTATGGCAGGGGCGCCGACATCCACAGACGACGTTGCGCCCGAAGTGTCGGAGTTGATCCGTTGGATTGGCGGACAGCCGGACTACATCGCGCGGCTGGGCGAACTCCCAGCGAAGCTGCGCAATGCGGACATTCTGGAGTACGCCGACGTTGATCGGCTGATCGTGTGGGGTGAGCGTCACAACGTGAAACGCGGCAGTAGTCGCGTACGACCGCTGGGGAGTTGGAAACCGATGGCGGACATCCTCAAAGAGGATGCACAATCAGATCGGCCCGACGATCAGCGGCTGCATATCACCCTGACCGAGTTCGGGATCGCGTTGTTGGCGCGAGTCCGCCTTGGGCAACTGAGCGCCGATACCGCGACCCGAAACAGTGGAGCCGGAGTCGCGGGGAACGTGGGCAAGTTCGACGGTCTGACAGGCGAAGCGAAGGCACTCGGGGTACTGGCGACACATCCGGAGTGGCCCAACACGAGGATCGCCGAAGTCGTCGGGTGCAACGTGCGAACGCTCTACAAATGGGAACGATTCACGGCGGCTCGCGCTGTGTACAAAGAGGCCGCGAAGCGGGCGCGGGGAACCGCGGGTAGTACCTACCGACAGGGCCGAACTGGGCGCGTCCGACGCTGCGGCGGATAGGCCGAAGGGCACGTTTGGGGGCACACTCAGAATCACGGATTCCCGAGCAAACTAGGCATTTCCAGGCTGTGCCCTGGGCACACTGCGGGCATTCCCGCCCAAGGGTATACGCGAGACCCTTGGAGTCGCAACCGTGACCACGAAACAAGACCAAGAACCAGCGCGCGTCAATCGCGGCTCGCCGCCGCGCTCAGCAAGCCGGTGTTTTCGGTTGACAACCGTGTCAACCTCACGTAGGATAAAGAAAATGGCCGATGTACGATTGACGCCCGAGGCGGCGGAGCAACTGGACGCCCTGCACATGCCGATCCTCGCCCGCGTGTTGAAGATCCTCGAACGGCTGGAGAACTGGCCCGAGGTGAGCGGGGCGCGGGCGCTGCGGGGGGAACTCGCCGGGCGGTTCAGGATTCGGACCGGCGACTACCGGGTGCAGTTCTATCCCGCCGACGGCGCGGTCATCGTCGAACGCATCGGCCACCGTGACGGCTTCTACGACGAGGATTGACGCCATGCAGAGCATCCGGCTCGGCGGCAGGGATTACGTGATTATCGAACGCGGCGAGTATGACCGCCTGCGGACGCTTGCGAAGGCGGAGGCGCTTCCCGCCTTGCCGAGCATCGGACCGGACGGCAACTACCCGGCTGTGGACTACGCCCGCGCGTCGCTGGCCCGCAGGATCATCGCCGGACGTGCCGCGGCCGGGCTCACGCAACGCCAGTTGGCCGAGGCCGCCGGGATTCGCGTGGAGACGGTCTGCCGGCTCGAAACGGGCAAGCACACGCCGTCGGTGGAGACGATCGGCAAGATCGACAGAGCGCTGCGCGACGCGACGAAGAGACCGCGGAAGCAGACGCGCAAACGAAGCGCGGTGTCCGGCCGCGGCGGTCGTCGCAAGGGCACGTAGCGCACCATCGGCTGCTCAGGTGTGTGACACAATCGGCGACGTATCTGGGATCGCCTGGCTTCAGCCTGTCGCGTGTCGGAATGCCGTCGGAAGGGTGGGAAACGGCATCCACGGGGCAACTCCGCGCGGGCTGAAGCCACGCGGCTCGCCAACAGACGTCGGCCAGGGTGTCACGCACCCCGGCTGTTGAGCCGTGCCAACCGTTCGTGCCGCACAGCAACCTCAAAGCTGACGATCGGCCCATCGCCGATCCGCGGAATCGCGTTTCGCAGGGAAAAAACGGGGGTTTTTCGCCGAATACCGCACTGGAGCCGACGGGGTTCGAACCCGCTACCTCCTGGTTGCAAACCAGGCGCTCTCCCAACTGAGCTACGGCCCCGACGGGCGCCGGCCGGACGCGTCGCCAGGCGCGGTGGATTCGACCCTGGCCCGCGACATCCGCCGGCACGGGAGCCAGCTTATCGAATCCGGCCCATGGGTCCAGTCGCGGACGACGGCCGGCGGCAGCGGGGTGCGTGACAGATGCGGCGGATGTGCCCGGGACCGCCTGGCTCCAGCCCGGCGGAGCGGGGAAAAGCGTTTGCGCCTTGAAACCGCCTGAAACCGGAACCTCCGCGCGGGCTGAAGGTCGTGGCTCGCTGGGGGACGGCGCGTCCGCGCGGGCTGAAGCCCGCGGCTCGCTGGGGGACGGCGCGTCCGCGCGGGCTGAAGCCCGCGGCTCAGAAGCCAGCGGCTCGCTGGGGGACGGCGCGTCCGCGCGGGCTGAAGGTCGCGGCTCGCTGGCGGACGGCGCATCCGCGCGGGCTAAAGCCCGCGGCTCAGGCGGCCGCGGCTCGCCAGGAGGTCTGCCCGTCCGCCAGGCCATCAGCAGCGCCACCGCCCACCACGCCGCCAGCGCCGGCAGTGCCGAAGCCTTGGCCAGATACGCCAGTCCGTAGGCGACTCCTGCGGCCGCGCCGGACGTCGGCCCGGGCCGCCGCAAGGCTCGGACGGTCAGACACAGCGACACGAGCAGCAGCGCGTAGTAGAGCGTCTCGGCCTGCACGAACGACGCCTTCGGCAGGAGCACGACGAACACCCACGTAAGCACCGCGGGCACGGCGAAAGCGGCCGAGAGCAGCCGATGGATCATCCAACCCACGGCGATCGCCAGGAGCAGGTTGATGGCGATGCTCAGATACGCGGCGCTGCCGACGAAGCGGTCCCAGTCCGGGCCATACACAATCGAGATCAGCGCCGGAACGAGCGGCATCCGATTGCGGTCGCCCCAATAGGACAGCACGCCCTCCCGGGCCATGCCTTCGGCGTACACCAGATAGGGATACTGCCCGCCCGCGGTCGCGCTGAGGTTGGTGCTAGCATGCTGGTGCAGGGCGCAGACGACGAACACCGCGACACACGGCCCGTAGAACGCCGCCCACCGCGCTCGCCGCCTGTCGAGGCGATCCGTCTGCCCGGCTGTTCGGGTTTCGCTCACGGGCCGGGACGATACCGCGCCGCACATCCGCCCTCGACCAGGGTGCGGCGCGGTCTGCCCCGCTGCGTCGGCGGGGGCCGCGCGCGTCGCGGGCCCTGTCTGTGGGGAGGGGCATGCACTCGAGTCGGGCGGTTTTTCGCCCGGAAGTTCAGCCTCCCGCTTCACCGCCCGATGAAGTCGTCATGAACGGTAGGCACGGGTCGAGTAGGGTCTTTTCCCTGGGGCTATCCATCGCCGCCATCGTGGCTGCGGCCGGGTGGATCGCGTTCCGCCAACTGCCCGATCCGGCCGTGGACTCTCCGGCCGCGCCGATGGATAGGCGTGCCGCGCTGCTGTCGCTGGGTTACCTGGAGTTCACCAGCTCCGATGCAGCAGACGGTGGCGTCATCAAGCACAACTCCGCCCGCTCGTGGCCCGGATACAGTCTCTACACCAGCCGTAATCTCTGTTCGGCGACCTTGACGGATCCCGCCGGGCGCATCGTGCGGAGCTGGACCGGCGCGGCCCGTCATTGGGCGCGAGCGGAGTTGTGCGACGACGGCAACGTTTTGGTCGTGGGCACCGCGTCGGATCGGAGAACGGAGGACGAGCCCGTCCACGATCTGGGTACCGTGTGGCGATTCTCCTGGGAGGGCGACCTGCTGGCCGCGCACCGGATCAGCGCCCATCACGACGTGGAACGCACGCCTGCCGGGCGGATCCTCACCGTCACGTCGCAGTTGCGGTCGGTCCCCGACATCCATCCGTCCTGTCCGGTCATCGAGGACCGGCTGACGCTGCTCGACGACGAGGGCAACGAGCTGGACGCCGTGTCGCTGGTTGACGTCCTGCGACAACCGATCGAGGGGTTCGCGCTGACTTCGATCGCCCCCTGGAAGATCGACGGGCAGTTGCGCGTCGATCTGACCCATACGAACTCGGTCGAGTGGATGGCGCGCCGGCCTCTGTTCGGAACGCATCCCGTCTACGGCGAGGATCACGTTCTGATCTGCATGAGGCACCAGGACGCCGTCGCGGTCGTGGACTTCAAGCAGCACAGGCTCGTCTGGGCCTGGGGGCAGGATGAGTTGCAGGGGCCGCACGACGCCACCCTGCTCGAAAACGGCAACATCCTCGTCCTCGACAACGGCGTTACCCGCGGCACGTCGCGGGCCGTCGAGGTGGATCCGCGCACGGGCAGCATCGTCTGGCAGTACCCATGCGGCGACGCGCAGCCGTTCTTTACGCTGTCCATGGGCAGCGCCCATCGCCTCCCCAACGGCAACACGCTGATCGCCGATTCCAACCACAGCCGCGCGTTCGAGGTGACCCGGGGCGGTCAGACGGTCTGGGAGTACCTCAATCCCAACAAAAACGACGATGGGCGGCGCTCGGTGATCACCAGCATGAAGCGGTATCCGTCGGACCGGATAGAGTCCATCGAACGCCGTCACGCGGAATGATGGTCTCGGAGCCGCTGCTCCAGGCCCGCAGCGCCGCATCGCAAGTCTGAATCGCGGGCCGCCGTGTCCGCCACGGCCGTGGCAGCGCGCAAGAACGCACCGGCTCGCGCCGGTGCACATCCCTGCGGGATCGCTTACAATGCCGCGAAATGGTCGGATCGGGGGCAGGCGCCCGCCATGCGCTCGTGCCGCCGCGACATGTATGGATGGCCCGACGTGGCTGCCCTGCCTCGAGGGCGGGCGGATCGTGGGGCACGGGGCCGCCGGCGGAGCGGACGTGTCGTGCAGGCTGGCGACCTGCACGAGCATGTCGCTCCGGAGCCACGCGCGACCGGCCGGCCGACGGAGTAAATAACGATGCAGACGGTCCTGACCGCAAAACAACACCTTGACCGTGACTTCCTGGAGATGCGCCGCCGCGTGCTCGACCTGGCGGCGGCGTTGGACCGCATGGGGTCCGCCGCGGGCGCGGACGCGGCCGGTGCGGATCCCCGGGCGGCGGCGCTGAAAACCGCCGTCGGCGTTCTGATCGACGGCAAGCCGGACCGCGCTCGCCGCGTGCAGATGGTCTTCTCCGACCCGTACGACGCCGGTTGGCGAGGCGAGAAGTCGAAGGTCTAAGGTCACAGGTCGAAGGACTTGTGGCCGGCTGCCCCGCTGGACCCGCAGACTCACCCGCAGCCGTCGCGCAGAGCGAGCCGATGCGGAGTTCACCGGGCAAGGCGTGAACCGAATGCGCGGATCTGGGCGCTCGCCCTCGGCGCCCGGCGTCCGCTCGTGAACCTTGGACCGTGGACCTTGGACACTCGACCTTGGCCCTTGGACCTTCGACTTTGGACCTTCGACCTTGGACCTTGGACCTCCGACCTTGGACCTTTGACCCATGTACTACCTCGATCCCCACATCCACATGGTTTCGCGCATCACCGACGATTACGAGCGGCTGGCCCGGGCGGGCTGCGTGGCGGTGTCGGAGCCGGCCTTCTGGGCCGGGTTCGACCGTGGTTCCGCGGCCGCGTTCCACGACTACTTCCGCCAGCTCACCGAGGTGGAGCCGAAGCGGGCCGCCTCTTACGGCATCCACCACATGTGCTGGCTGTGCATCAACGCCAAGGAAGCGGAAAACGTCACGCTGTCGCGCGAGGTGATCGCGCTGATCCCGGAGTTTCTCGGCCGGCCGGGCGTGCTCGGCATCGGCGAAATCGGGCTGAACAAGAACACCCGAAACGAGGTCACCGTTTTCGAGGAGCACGTCGAACTGGCGATGAAGACCGACGAGCTGATCCTCGTCCACACCCCGCACTTGCAGGACAAGTACAAGGGCACGCGGATGATCGTCGACATCCTGACGTCCGATCGGCGCGTCCGGCCCGAGCGCGTGCTGATCGATCACGTGGAGGAGCACACCATCCAGCTCGCCCTGGACGCAGGCTTCTGGGTGGGCATGACGCTCTATCCGGTGACCAAGTGTACGCCCGAGCGCGCCGCCGACATGATCGACACTTACGGCACGCAGCGCATCCTGTGCAACTCGGCCGGCGACTGGGGGCCGAGCAACCCCATGAACGTGCCCAACCTGATCCGTACCCTCCGCGCCCGCGGCCATGACGAGATGACGATCCACCGGATCGTGTACGCCAACCCCATCCGGTTCTTCTCCCAGGCCCGCAACTGGAACTTCAACCCGCCGGTCCCGGCGGAGTGAGCGGCACGATCCGCGGTACGACCCCGACGCCGGCCACACGTGGCCAAAGTCTCGCTGTCGTTCGAGGCGAACGCTCTTGATGTCGACCAGCGCCAGGTCTTCGTCGGGTTCGGGATAGACCGGCGGATCGGACAGCAATGGACGCGGCCGGTCTTTCTCATCCAGCCGCCGCCCCAGCGACGCCCAGCCGCTCCGCTCGTGCTTCGCCAGGTGGCCCAGAGACGCCACCGTCCTGATCCTGCGGGCCCCCCCGCATCGCGTCTGCGCCCCGCGGTGATGGGTTGCGGGCGAAGCCCGCGCTGCGCAATCTGCGGATTCTCCACCCCGGGCGGGGCCGCGGTGGACCAGGCGCCCGCGGCTTGCTGGGGGTGACCGGCACACGTACTCTGACAGGCTGTACGGACACTCGGAGATTCGTCGTGCGACGCGCCAACGACTGCCGGCCGCAAGCCCGCCATGTGTCCCGCCGCCCACCCAGCGCGGATCGCCTGCGCTGGCTCGGAATCGCGTGCCTCGCTGCCGCCGTGCTGACGGTTGGCGCCGGCTGCAAGCGGTCGGGTTCGGACACGGCCGCCCGCGGCGATCGTTCAGACGGTGGGGAAGCGGCCGCTACCGGCGACCGTCCGCAGGCCGGTGCGGACCTCTCCACAACCGAGTCGAAGCCCAGAACCATCGGGGTCACGCTCCTGACCGTGCAGCACCAGTTCTACCAGGACCTGCGCGCCGGGCTGGAGGAGGCCGCCGCCGAACGCGGGTACAAGGTCGTGGTCAACAGCGCCGAGTTCGACCCCGCCCGCCAGGCGGACCAGATCGATCAGCTCATCGTGCAGAAGGTGGATGCCCTGGTGGTCTGCCCGTGCGACTCGAAGAGCGTCGGCGCCGGGATCCTGGCCGCCAACGAGGCCGGCATCCCCGTCTTCACGGCCGACATCGCCAGCACCTCGCCGATCGGCAAGGTCACGTCGCACATCGCCTCGGATAACGTGGCCGGCGGCCGGGCGGCCGCCAGGCTCATGGTCGATGCTCTGGGCGGGGCCGGCAAGGTCGCGATCCTCTCGCACCCGGAAGTCGCCAGCGTCACCGACCGCGTCAACGGCTTCAAAGAGGAGATTGCCCAACACGCCGACATCGAGGTGGTGGCGGAATTGTCCGCCAACGGCAAACGCGACAAGGCCGTCCGCGTGATGGAGGACCTCTTGCAATCGCACCCGGACCTGGCCGGCGTCTTCGGCATCAACGATGATTCGGCCTTGGGAGCGCTGGCGGCGATCGAAGCAGCCGGCAAGGTGGGCCAGATCAAGATCGTCGGCTACGACGCCACGCCCGAAGCCCGCTCCCGCATCGAAGACGGCGGCATCTATGGCGACGTCATACAGCACCCGCGCCAGATCGGCAGGCTCACCATCGGCGCCATCCACGACTACTTCGAGGGCCGCACGCCGCCGCCGGTTATTCCGGTGGAAGTGGGGACATTCATGGGGGACTGACGGCATGGCCAGCCCAAGCCAACGCGGCCGATCCCGCCAACTGCTGGTCTTTCGACGCGTGCTAACCGAACGACGAATCCGTTCTTTCCCTGGATGGGCGTGAATCAGCGCCGTCTACGGATTCAATCCCTTTCGCCATACGGGCGCGTCTGCGGGCGGCGAAGAATGCGCAGACTTCGCCCATCTGTTCGACGATCATGAACTTCTCGTGAAGCGGCAGCGCGCGGAAGTGCTGGCGCTGTAGACGGCGGTTGCCCTCGAACGTCGTCAGTTCCCAGTCGATCTCGTCAGACATTCCTGCCGTCCTCCATCAGCACTTCATTATCGCTGACACGTCATGCCGCCCGGCGAGGAAGGCGGGATAGTCCGCGCCGACGCGCTCGCGGACCGTCGCCGAAGCGTGTTCCGGCGTGTTGTTCTCGCCGCTGAGGTGGGCCATGGCGATCCACGCCGGGCGATTGCGGCCGCAGGCGGCGACCAGCGCGGCCGCGTCGTCATTGGAAAGGTGGCCGCCGGGGCCGGCGATCCGCGCCTTCAGTCGCGGCGCATACGAGCCGGTGCGCAGCAGATGGGCGTCGTGGTTGAACTCCAGATAGGCCGCGTCCACCGACTCGACGATCTCGGCCAAGCCGTCGAAGCGATGGCCGAGGTCGGTGAGGATCCCCAGCCGCCGGCCGTCGTGCTCGACCACGAACGCCACGCCGTCGCAGGCGTCGTGCGGCGTGCGGATCGTGTATACACGCACCGGGCCGAACTCGAGCGTCTGTCCCGAGAAGAAGAACCGCACGTCGCCCAGCCGGCCCGCCTCCCGCGAGATGGCCGCCAGCGTCGGTGGCGTGATGTAGATGGGCAGGCGGAACTTCCGCTGATAGACCCCGGCGCAGCAGACGTGGTCGCGGTGTTCGTGGCTGATGATGAGGGCGCAAACGTCGCGGATGTCGCGCCCGTGACGCTGCATCCGGCGCTCGGCCTCCACGCCGCTGATGCCGGCGTCGAACAGCAGGCGCACGTCACCGGCCTCCACGTATATGGCGTTGCCGTTCGACCCCGATTGAAGCGAAAACGTCAGCATCCGGCGCGCCGGCAACACAACGCCGCCCGCCTGGCGGTTCCACCGCTCGGATCTGAGCGGCCGCGGCGTGCCGCCAGCATAATCTGCCCGCCAGCGCCCGCCAAACGCTCACGAGCGCGGCATGACCATCCCGGCGCGCGACCCAATCGGCCGGCCTTCCAGCGAGCTGCGGGGCTCGGAATGGCAATCACCCGTCCCCAGAGCCCCGGCATTCATGGCGGGAGGTCCGGCGGGGCGTGATCGCACGGCTCCGCCGGGGATGCGATTCTCCGAGCAACTCCCGCCTTGAAA
>QZJT01000134.1 GCA_003597935.1 Phycisphaerales bacterium
CTGTCGGCGGCGCCGCCGGACGCCGGATCGCCCGTCCCGCCCGCCGGGGGCGCGTCGGCGCGCGGCGGCCGGCTCTGGGCGAGGCGCTCGCGCTTGTCGGTGGACCGCTGCGTGATCGGCCGGCCTTCGTCATCCGTGGCCGCCCCGCCGCCCTCGTCCGTTCCGGCGGCGCCGGACGCGCCGGCGCCGGTGTTGCTGCCGGAGCCTTCCGAGCCATCGCCGTTGTCGTTGCCGCGTTGCTGGGCGGCCTGCAAGACGTACGACACCTTGGCCGAGTCGTCCGCGAACGCCTCCATGAGCTTGTCCCGCAGGCCGCGCTGGTCCGCGTCGTAGATGTTGATGCGGTCGCGCTCGTCGTTGCTGACGTTGAAGTCGCGCGAGTGAACGGTGACGTACGGCAGCAGACCGAGGTTGAGGAACCCGTCGGCGTCGTCCGGCGGGAAGCGCTCGTCGCCGTCGTCCTCGTTGGGCGACAGCAGCCCGTTGCGGTCGTAATCCTCGCCGTACAACACCCGTCCGTCCATGCCCTTCACCCGCAGCAGTTCCTCCACGGTGTCGAAGAGCGCGTTTTTGACCTTGATCGGCCGCACCAGTTCGTCGTAGTACGCGCCTTCCGTGTCCGCCTCCTCCGTGCGGGGGTCTTTGTCCGCGTCGCGCCAGTCGAGAATGGCGTCCACGACTTCGCCGGGGTCGAGGTCTTCCCGCTCGCCGACCGCCAGCCGCGCCAGGATCAGCAACTGGTCGCGGGTGGCCGTGTTGAGATTGAGCTTGGCGGCTTCGTCGGTGACGCCGATGCGGATCGCCTCCTCGTCGTCGGTGAAGTCGTCGCCCACCACGCTGCAGCGGTAGACCATGCGCTCATTGGGGTCGTCCTCGTACTCCTCGTTGGTGTCCCAGACGGTCTCGTCGCCGCCGGGTTTCCACACGATGATGCGATGAAGCTCCTCTATGTTGTCGTACCACCGGTTGATGTTCGTGCGGTCGTCGCGCAGGATGAGCTTGATCTTCTCGATGCACGACTCGGCCGCCAGCCGCGTCTGCACGCGGTTGATCGTCACCTGGGCGGCGTTCAGCCGCGCGTTGACGTGGAACGCCAGGCTGGCCGCCAGCAGTCCCACCAGCACCAGCATCAGGAGGATCACCGGCAGGATCATCCCCCTTGCCCGCGTCCGAAGCGCGGACCGCTCGACCGGAACTCTGACGTTCAATCCGTTGTCGCTCATCATGGACCAACCCGCAACGTCAAGACGCCCTCTTCATTCGTTATTCGACATTCAGCATTCGCCATTGGCCATTTCCGCCTAGAATCCCTCCGCTTCCTGGGCCTGCTGCGCCAGGTCCTGGGCCGTCCGTCCGATGCGCGATCCGAAGAAGATGTCCGACTGGAGTACGCGCACGAACGTCGTGTATTCGTCCTCGGGCAGCGGCTCCTGATTCTCCGGATCGGTGATGAACAGGTCCTCTTCCTCTTCCTCCAGTTCGTCGATCGGCGGCTTGCCGGTGAAGCCAACGGTGATGCGCACCACCTGCGGCAGGCTGTTGGACCCTTCCAACTCCCAGGTCGGCCACCAGCGGTTGCCGTCGAAGTAGTGGAAGCGGAGGAACTTGATCTCCGGCGCGTACAGCTCTTCCTTGATCGTGGACAGCTCGTCCAACTCGAGGTCTTCCAGGTCGGCCAGTTCGTCATCGGCGAAGATGTCCTCGCCGCCGAAGCCCGCGCCGCCCGCGCCTTCCACGCTCCCTTCGCCCTCGACGCCCTCACCCTCCTCCGCGTTCTCTGCGTCCTCTTCGGTCGCGTTCGTGCCGGCGTTCAGGGTCCGCGTCTCCTTGCGCACCAGCCCCAGGGCGATCGGGTGTCCGTCCTCGTCCTCGATCTCATCGTGGCGGGCAATGTAGTAGCGAACCTCCATCAGGTCGAACTCGTCCTCGATGCGGTCGTCGCGCAGCGTGCGCTCCTCGCTGAGGACTTTCCGCGGGATCCGCGTGGTATAAACGGTGATCCACTCTTCGCCCCCCACCAGCCCGGTGCCGTAGCCGGGCGTGAACGAACTGGCGTAGCGGATCTCACGCGACATCTGCTCCAGCAGCGTGCGTGCCACCTGCAAGCGCTGAGTCCGCTCCAGCGACTCGGTCCGGCCTTCCAGCGTGTTGGTGTAGAACCAGAACGTCGTCGCAGACAGCAGCACCGTCAGGGCAATGGCCAGCAGGACCTCCAGCATGGTCACGCCGCTGCGCCGAAGAGCGCCCGGTCCCCGCCCGCGCGAACGCGCACCGCGAGCCGTGGGCTTCAGCCCGCGCGAACGCGCACCGCGAGCCGCGGGCGTCAGCCCGCGCGGCGGTTCCCCCGCACAGACGACCCCTCTGCGCCGCGTGGCGGAACTGGACGTGGCCAACCGATTCATCGGACGTTATCCATCGTCATCCTCATCCTGGGAACCGTCGTCGAAGTCGTCGACGTCTTCACCCTCGTCGTCGTCGCCGCCGCCGCCGATGAACTGCTCGATCGCCTGCCGCACTTCCGGCGGCAGCCCCTGCAAGTCGTTGGCCGTCAGCCCGAACGTCTCCATCATCACCGGCACGAAGCTGATCAGTTCCTCCAGGTCCAGACGGGCGAGGATACGGGGGTCCCAGTCTGACGCGTCGATGTTGACGCCCACGTCGCCGGCCGCTTCGACGAACTTCTCCACCTGCTTCTCTTCCATGCCGAAGTCGGTGGCCAGGTCGAGCGGGCGCTCGACCATCCGGAACGTGTGCAGCGATTGCAACACCTCGGCCGTGTCGAAGTCGAACTCGTCGCGCTCGTAGTCGCGCACCTGGTGGAGGATCTCGAGCGTGACGTGGTTGAGGTCTTCATTGAAGGTCGGCTGAAGGGTGATGCGGAACCCGTAGTGCGGAAAGAGCGGACCGAACTCCTCCTCCATGATCTCGTCGACGGATTCGAACTCGATCAGGCCGGTGTCCAACTCCGCCAGCTTGGATTCCGCCAGCATCAGCGCCCGCTCGCGCCGCTCCATCTGCCTGGCGCCGAAGTAGGACTTCTGCACCTGCGCCCCGATCACCGCCAGGCCGATCACCAGCAGGCCGGTGGCGATCACCGTCTCCAGCAGCACGTAGGCCGGCGCCGCGCGGCGCAGAAGTGTCCGCGAACGCAACCTCATGGCTGAATCGACTCCTCCGTCAACTCCAGCACGTCATCTTCGGTGAGCGGATCGGGATCGAAGAAGTCTTTCCGCAGCACCGGCGGCCAGCCGTTCTCCTCGAACAGGTCCAGCTCCTCTTCGTACAACGGCCGTTGCAGCCAGATCATGCCGGTCGGCCCTTCGACGATGACTTCGATCCGCACCACCGAATCGTCGAGATCCTCGGCGGTCAGGTCGCGGTCCGCCTGCGTCAGGGCGAAGGTGGCCCAGTCGCTAGTGCCATCCGGCTCGACGTAGAGCGGCGGGTAGTCCGGCTCGAAGTCTTCGAAGGCCGCTTCCAGCTTGTCCGCCACGGTCATGGACTCTTCCGGGTTGCGCAGCGACTCCAGGGTCGGCCGCCCCAGCCGCACCTGGATGCACCAGACGCCCTCCAGCAGCGTGTGGCCGTAGGTCCAGGGCGCGACCACGGGGTTCCACTCGTCCGGCGCCTCCAGCGGGTCGTCCTCGCGCTCGATGATGGGCTGGCGGTCGCCGCCCATCGGGTCGAGTTCGTTCTCTTTCGGGAACCGGATGCGATAGCGCTTGCCGTCGAACTGGGCGTTGTAGCGCACCAGCTCCAGCAGCGACCGCATCTGCAGGGCGGAGGTGTAGAGGCGCCGGCGCTGGATCTCGCCCAGCAGGTTCGGCGCCGCCAGCGCCGCGATCAGCCCCAGGATGGCGATCACCAGCATCACCTCGAGCATCGTATAAGCCGCTCCCGGCCGCGCGGTTGATCTCGATCCCTGGCGCATCGGTCGTTCCTGCTGTGGCACCGGTTTTCAGCCGGTGTCTCGTCTGGCACCAACTCCCAATCGGCGTCTCTCGTCCGCACACCTGTGGGCGCGCGTCTCCGCGCGCCCCAGAACCCCAGCATGAATGCCGGGGCTCGGAATCCGCCCGGCATGAATGCCGGGGCTCTGACGTGACGCCGGTTTGTAACCGGCGTCTTCCTACTTGTCCCTCCAGTTCTTGATGTCGTCTGAGCCTTCCTTGCCGCCGTCGTCCTTGCCGTCCAGGCCGCGGCTCCACAGATCGTAGCTCGACTCGTTCACTTCGCCCGGCGACTTGTACTCATATTCGTTGTCCCACGGGTCGCGCAGCTCCTCGGGCGTCCCTTCGATGTAGGGGCCTTTCCACTTCCCTTCGTCATCCAGACCGCTGGGCGCCTTGAACAGGGCCGCCAGACCTTCCGACGTATCGGGATACCGGCCGATGTCGAAGCGGAAATTGTCCAGCCCCTTGGCGATCGGACCGTTGCGTCCCACCGCCGCGGTGGCGATGCCGATCTTGGCCTTGTCCGCCTGCTTCATCAGCGCCGGCACCGCGAAGGCCGCCAGCAGGGCGAGGATGCCCGCCACCAGCAGCACCTCCAGCAGGGTGAAGGCACGCCGCCTTCGATCACGTCTGATCCGTTTCATCCTATAGCTCCTCTTTTATGGACCGGCCGGGCCGCAGCGGCCGGCGCGGTCGTCCAGGATTCTCTGCAACACAAGAGTCGTCACGTGCGACGATCTCACCGCACACTCGAACCCATCGTCATGATCGGCAGCAGCAACGCCACCGCGATCACGCCGACGACCATGGCCATCGTCACCAGCAGCACCGGCTCGATGACCCGTACGCCCAGATCGATCTGGCGCGCCGTGCGCGCCTCGTTGGTGTCCGCGATCTGAATCAGCACCTTCTCCAGGTTGTTCCCCTCCTCCGCTACCGCGATCATGTCGATGATGTCGGGCGGGAACAGCCCCGACTCGCCCAGCGGGCGGGCCAGCGTGTCGCCCTTGCGCACGCTCTCTTCCGCCTTCTCGATCTGCTCCGCCAGGATCGGATTGCCCGCCGAATCCTTCGAGATGCGCAGCGACTGCAGGATGGGCACGCCGTTGTGCAGGAGCGTGCCCAGGATGCGGCAGAACCGGCAGACCGCCACCATGGTCACGATCTTGCCCATCACCGGCGCCCGCAGACGGAAGAGCGCCAGCATCCGCTGGCCCTGCTCCGTGCGCGACAGCGCCGAATAGAACATCACCACCAGCACAATGACGCCCAGCAACAGCAGATAGTTGTAGCGCAGGAAGTCGCACGCCCCGAACACCACGTGCGTCATCACGTTGAAGGTCTCTTCTCGAAGCTGCGTCCGCAGCCTGGGGACCACGAACGTCAGCAGGAACGTGATCACTGCCCCCCCGGCGAAGACGAGGATGCACGGGTAGATCATCGACCCGACCATCTTGCTGTGCAGCTCGTCCTGCCGCTCGGAAAAGTTCGCGATGCGGGCCAGCACGTCCTCCAGGAAGCCGCCCTGCTCGCCGGCCGTGACCATCGACGCCACCAGGTCCGGGAACTGCTTCGGGTGCTTCCGCATCGCCTCGCCCAGCCCCATGCCGCCCGCCACGTCCTCACGCAAGTCGCGGATCAGCAGCGTCAGCGCCGGATGGCTGTCCTGGCGGGCCAGCACGTCCAGCGCCCGCAGCATGGGCACCCCCGCCCGCAGCAGGTCGGACAACTGGCTGTAGAACGTGGTGAGGTACTTGGCCTTGATCCGCCGCCGAACGCCCGCGATGGCGACGTGCTCCACGCCCTCCTCGATCCGGACCGGAAAAAGCGACTGCTCCTCCAGCCGCCGCAGGGCGACCTGGTAGTTCTCGGCCGTCATCACGCCGGTGACCGCCTCGCCGGTCACGTTCCGAGCGTTGTAAGAATAGGTCGGCACTGCAAACAAACTCCAAACATCCGCCGCCGGCGCCAACTGCCGACGGATCGCTGTTTCCACAGCTTCTACACGCCGGCCGCGACGGCGATTGCAGGACCGTCCTCTGCCGCCGTGCTGCGCCTGGCCGGAGCCTGACTCATGAAGGTCCGATACCGGCATCTCCATGGACCAAGTAACTCCAGAACGTAGCCAGCCCGTGGCCGTCACGCCAGCGCCACCCGTGCGCCATCGACCGAATCGCCCCGGACGCATCCGACGCGCGTCCCTTGCGGCGGGTTGCTGTAAGCCGTTACAGCAGGGTGGCTTCCAACACGTTGGCCGCCTCAGTCGTTTTCGCCGGCAGCCCACTTGACAGGTACTGTCCGACTTGCTAGCGTGGTCGGCAAGAAGGGACGGTTGCCGATGACGGGTCGTCTGCGGCTACCTTTGCAATCACTCTTCGTTGTTAGGCCAGCGGCGCGCAGCCCACCACCATTGGCGCACTGGCGTTCTTCCGGTCAGTTTGCCGGCTTTTCTCACTAGCTTCTCCGCCCCGATCGCCCTTCTGCGGCCTTGCGGTGGTCGATTAACGCCCGATAGCGGCTGTTTTCGCCCCGCCTGCACCGCCGCTCGCTCTTGGCGCGTTCAACTCCGCTCCCGGGCACGGTCAAGCCCGCGGGCATCGCATCGGTCCGGTTTGAGGGAAGTCCGAACGTGGACAAACGCAAGCTATGGGTTCTGATCATCGGTATCGGCATGGCCGTCGCCCTCGTCGCGCTCGCCAATCCGGTCTTGTTTGAGTGGGACACCGACGTGGGCGCCGGTGACTACGACGACGCGACCAACTGGATTTCGAGCGGCACCGGATATCCCGACGATGACAACGATCAAGCGGTCATTCAGGGGAAGCCGTCCAACTATCGGGTGATAAACCTCGTGGATGCCTGCATCCTCGATTTGACACTCTCCAAGAATATCGAGTTTCACTCGAAGAACAGCGGTACCTATACGCTGTCGGCCGAGGGTGGGATTACCATAAACGGGACGTCGACACAGGAAGCAATCATCGTTCTCGATACCGACACGACTATCAAGACGGTTGCGGCGTCTCCGTGATCCGTCGTGCGTTTCTAGTCAATTACACCTATTAGGGAGATATCGGATGAGAGCATTCACGATCTGCATCGCAATTGCGCTCACGCTCGTGGCCGCCGCGTCATCAGTAATCGCCACAGACTTCACCTGGAACGTTACCGGCGATGGCAAGTATTGGGACCAGGATGTGTATTGGCTTCCCAATGGGGTGCCCCAGGCTGGCGACACAGTGACTATCCCGTCGGGTGACCAATACAGATGTCGCGTGCGCCACGACGAAGCATGTAGTAGCTTCTCCGTGGGCGACCGTGCGCACCTCATCGTTGAAGCCGGCGCATCCCTGACCATCTCCGCCGACTCCAGCCTCGGCACAGCATTCCTGGAGCTGAACGGAGACCCGGACGACACAGCCGACCTGATTATTGCGGGCACCCTCAGCATCGGCGCCATCAGTTCGCAGTATGGGATCCGACTGACCAATGGACGGATTCTCCCCGTGGCCGGGCAGAACCCTACGCTCACGTTTGTTGACGAAAACGACGACACAGACCCACCAACCATTCGCGGCTACGGTGAAATATCGGTGAAGCTCATCAGCGATGGAGTTGTCCAGGCGACCACGTCCGGTGAGACGCTTTGGCTGACGGGCGGTGAAAAGCAGGCAACCTACGAAACCGACGGTTCCGGCCAGTGGCAGGCTCGCGATGGCGGTGTCCTGCGCGTCGACTGTCAAGTGAGTGGCAGCGGCAAGTGGCTGATCGATCAAGGCATCGGCCAGTCCGAGATCGTCGTCGATCACTGTCAGACAGAACTCGCCGGTGACGTGGAGGCGCTCGGCGGTAAGATCACGTTCAATGCCTCTTTCTGCACGAGCGGGCAGGTCAGGTACAAGAACACCACGGTCACGGTCCAGCCAGGAAAGAGCACCAAGTACGGCAGTGCGTGCCCGGCAGGGTTTTGCCCATGACCCCTGAACGATACCTGCTGACTTTGCGGCTGGTGCTTCATCACGGGCGGGAGCTGCGGCGAATAGTCCAACCGCTTTTCTTGGTCGTGAACATGGCGGCGGCAATATGCGAGGTGGCCCGTGCGTCGCCACCGGAAGGCTACGAGTTCATCGAGATCTACGTGGGCTACGCGGACGTCGTCAGCACCCCGCGGATGAATGACTGCGGGCAGGTCGTCTATTCAGTCGGCGACTATGCCTCGCCGGACTCGGAGGTGTTCCTTTACGACAACGGCGTGATCAGTCAGATTACGCGGAACAGCGTCCCGGACGCGTATCCCGACATTAACGATGACGGCCTCATGGCCTGGATGGTCTGCTCTGATGGACGGTTGGAGGGTGAGGTCGTTTATTTGGAGAACGGCCGGATCACAAACCTCGGGGCCGGCGGCTTCCCGCGCATCAACGGCTTGGGCCATGGCGCCTGGTGGCGCGTGCGGCCACCGCAGGACTGCGCTCCGTATCGTACGCTTCATTTCTACGACGGTGACGGTATTATCAAGCTGACGCGCGGCAAAGTCAACGACCAGGGATTCGTGGTCAACGATGACGACGACATCGTATGGACGCGTAGGTGGTTCTGTCCCGAGCCATGGACCTCCCAGATCCTGCTGTACAGAGACGGTCAGATCGTCCGCCTCCCGGCATCCTCTCCGCAGTCTCAGATGCCCAGTATCAACAACCTCGGCCAGGTTGCCTGGACCGGGGACAACCGTATCGAGCTGTGGGACGGAGACAAGCCGGAAGTGGTCACGGATTGGGGGCGAAACCCATATCTGAACAACCGAGGCGACATGTATTTTCTTCGGTTTCACGATCATAACCGTACGTGGCAGGGCTGGCTTCGCACCGCGGACGGCCGCTTTTACCAGATTACGGATGATCCCTTCTGGAACGCTGATGGCGACATTAACGATGACATGGAGATCTGCTGGAATTCCCTTGATCTGAACAGCCGTGAACGGCGCATCCGCTACATGCGTCGCATCCGCAGCGGCGAAGCCGATTTCGCCGGCGACGTGGACTTGAAGGACTATGCCGCGCTGGCCGGCTGTTTGACGGGTCCGGAATGGGTCGAACGGGAGAACCCCGGCCCGCAGGAGAGCCTGTGCCGTTGCCGCTTCCTCGACATCGACCACGACGGCGACGTGGATCTGGCCGATGTCGCGCTGTTCCAGAACGCCTTCGACCCGGATTGAGCACAAGGCGGCTCGCTCACGCTCGCGGTTCGGATCGTAGGCCGCCGCGCGGGACGACGAGCAGCGCCGGGTGCAAGGTTCCCCCCGCGTCGAAGCCGGCGACGCGCTGGCGGTCCGTGGGCGACCGCCGTGAATCAGCGTTCCTGCCGCCGGGCTCGCACCAGCCGCTCCAGGTCGTCAATGACCTGCGCCAGCGTCATCTCCGTCGTGTCGACGACGGTGGCCGCGCCGGATTCGACCAGCGGCGTCCAATGGCGTGCGTCGTCGCGGTCGCGGCGCCGGAGGTTGTCCCGGACCTGCGCCAAGGTCACGTCCTGCCCGTCGGCCGCCAGTTCCTGGTAGCGGCGTTCGGCCCGCTTCTCCAGAGACGCCTCGAGCACGATCCGCACCTGCGCG
Organism: Phycisphaerales bacterium; assembly: GCA_003597935.1. Taxonomy (GTDB): domain Bacteria; phylum Planctomycetota; class Phycisphaerae; order UBA1845; family UBA1845; genus SURF-32. Next base: position 9,565 of record QZJT01000134.1, read on the forward strand.
TGTGGAAAAACGACGCTGCCCTGATCGCGGCCTTCGGTCACCAGCGAGCCCAGCCCGGCCGCAATCTGACGCTGCCGCTTTACCAGGTACTCGCGCACCGCGGGCAGCCCGGCGACCGAAGGCGTAGCCTCGCTGACGGACATCTCCCGGATCGCCTCGCTGACATCATGCCCGTCGACCCGCACGCGGGTGTGCGTCGGACCGCAATCCAGATCGAGATCCAACCCCATCGCCAGCGCCTCGACCGCCCTGGGGTCGTTCAGGTCGACGCCGCGACGCAGGCAGGCCAAGGCGATGGCGCGGTACATTGCGCCGGTATCCAGATAAGCCACCTCCAGCCGCGCGGCCAGCTTCCGCGCCGCGGTGGACTTTCCCGACCCGGCCGGTCCGTCGATCGTGACGATCATGGCGGGCCATCTTAGTAGCGCCCTTGCGGATCGCCAGCACTGGATTTTACGTTGACCACGCCCCGGCCGGAGTTTACAAGACGTGTCCGGTTCTCAGGAGGAACCGATGTACAAGAAACAGCCCCGATCGGATCGGGTCCGGGAGCGGCGCCGTGAAGAGAATCGCATTGATGGGGAGCAGGAGGCCGATCAGCGGCTGGCGGTGGGCCATGGCCGCCTGCGTGATCACCGTCTCGCTCGGCCTGGTCACGCGGTCGCGGGCAGTTCCGACGTCGCTGGCGCCGGCAGCGGCGCTCACGGCCGGCGGCGTCATCGGGCAGCAGGACGAAGCCGCGTCGCAACAGCCGGCGGGCGAAGGCCAGCCGCCCCCGGACGCTTCCACCGGGCCGTCCCTTTCCGAGATCACCAGCTTCGATCCGGCCTGGCAGGTCTTCATCCCGCCGGTGGCGGCGATCCTGCTCGCCATGATTTTCCGTGCGGTGGTGCCGGCCCTGTTCATCGGCGTGCTGATCGGCAGTTTCATGCGGCTGCCGGAACTGGCGCCGCCCTACACCGCCGACGTGGCTTCCTTCCGCGACGTGCCGCTGTTCATCATGAACGGATTCCGCGCGACGGTGGAAAAGTACGTCATTGGCGGCATCGTCGACCCGGGCAACGGCTTCTCCCACGCGACCATTATCGTCTTCACCATGGCCATCGGATTCCTGGTGGGCGTCATCGGCCGCAACGGCGGCACCAGCGGCATGGTGCAACTGGTGGCCGGCGAAACCCGATCCCCGCGTCGGGGCGGGCTGACCGCGTGGCTGGCGGGTATGTTCGTCTTCTTCGACGACTACGCCAACGCCATGATCGTCGGCCCCACCATGCAGCCGGTCTTCGACCGGCTGAAGCTCTCGCGGGCCAAGCTGGCGTACATCGTGGACTCCACCGCCGCCCCGGTGGCGTCCATCTTCATCGGCACCTGGGTCGGGACGGAGATTACCTACATCGACCAGGGCCTTAGTGCGCTTTCAGCGAAGGGTGCGCCGGCGTTTCTGACGGCCGACGGACTGTCCACCGTCAGCGCCATGGGCCTGTTCTGGCAGAGCATTCCGTATCGTTTCTACGCCTTGTTCGCGATTATCGCGGTCTTTTTTGTAGCGCTTCTGTGCCGTGACTTCGGCCCGATGAAAAAGTCCGAGACGACCGCCTTGGGCGGCCAGGACGGCGACAAGGGCCAGGCGCGCGTCGTACACGACGAGAACGCCGCCCAGCCGCGCTGGTGGATGGGGCTGCTCCCGGTGCTGACGCTCGTGGGCGTCACCGTCGCGATCCTCTATCGCACCGGCGCTGCCAAGGCCGGCCAGGAGAACCTCATCTCGGACTCGATGAACTGGCTGGAAAGGGGCTCCCAGATCCTCAAAGGGTCCGATCCGTATCTGTCGATCCTGTACGGCGCGGTGGTGGCGGCCGTTCTGGCGCTGCTCTTGACGATGGTCACGCGGGCGTGCTCCATCCGCGACGCCGCCGATGCCGGCCTGGAAGGCATGACGCGCGTCTCCGCGGCCCTGGTGATCCTCGTGCTGGCGTGGGCGCTGTCGACGGTAACGCAGGAACTCAAGCTCGGTGAGGTGGTCCGGTTCTACCTGCAGAACTATGGCTTCCCGGCGGTGTGGCTGCCGCTCGCAATTTTCGTTGCGGCCGCGGTGGTGTCGTTCGCCACCGGCACCTCCTGGGGAACCATGGGGATCCTGACGCCGGTGTCGGTGGAGGTCGGCGCGGGGCTGGCGGCGGGGACGGCCGACCCCATGTCGCTGTTCCTCTCCTGCATCGGCGCGGTGCTGGCGGGCTCGGTCTTCGGGGACCACTGCTCCCCCATCAGCGACACCACCGTGCTCTCGTCGCTGGCCACCGGGTGCCGGCACGAGGAGCACGTCTGGACCCAGATGCCCTACGCCCTGGTCACTGCCTTGGTCGCGGTCGCGTGCGGCAACTACCTCTGCGACGTCCACAACCAGCCCTGGTACTACGGCGTGGGCGCCGGAACGCTGGCCCTGTTCCTGATTTTCCTGATCTTCGGGCGCCGGCCGAAGGCCCCGCCTGCAGGACCGCGGTCCATCGTGCCCAAGTACGTCGAGACCGTGTGAACCTCGATCGGCCACGCCCGGGAGACCGATTCAGCCCGTAAACTCACGTCCTATTGGGGTTAATTGCCCATACTGCACGTTCATCCGGGTGGGCGTCGACCGGCCGGCCCGGCCGGGACCTGGCCTGCGGCGCAAGCTAGTTAATGAGCGGCTTTGCGTCCGGTAGGAATGCCGCTAGACTACCTGTGGCGCGGGTCAAACCGCATGAACCCGTAGTTGACAGCCTGCCGGGTGAAGAGTGGAGTTGAACCAGCATGCAGGAATTCGACAAACTGAAGCAGATCATCGAAGAAGTGGAAGTGGACGTGGCCAAGGCGCTGGGTGGCAACAAAGCCGCCGGCACGCGGGTGCGCAAGGCCATGCAGGAGGTGAAGTCCGTGGCTCAGGACGTGCGGAAGAAGATTCTCGAAACCCGCTCCGCCGAGGGCGCTGCCCAGTCCTGAGTGCCGTCGGTCTACGAACGGTCTGACCGCCGAGCGTACCGTCCCCGTCGGCGGCCCACCGCCGACGGACGGTGGCGCCGTTCGCCGACGCGCGAGGGCGGACGCCGGTGACGTCCATCCCGCCTCCCGCCCCGCGGCTCGCTCTGCAGCGACGGCGCCGTGTTCGCCGGGCGTCTACAGGAATCGAGAGCATGCCCCCACCCACGCTTTTCGACCTGTTCGAGGTGGATTTCGATCGCGTGATCGTCCAGCGCGAGACGATCTACGAGCGTTTCCTGCGGCAGCGGCACGAGTTCATGCTCCTGGACGGCATCTGTCACCATGACCGCGAGCGCGGGCGGGTGGTCAGCTTCTGCCAGGTCCGGCCTGACGCCTGGTGGGTCCGAGGGCACGTGCCGGGGCGGCCTTTGATGCCCGGCGTGCTGATGCTGGAGGCCGCCGCCCAGACGGCCAACGTCAGCGTCGCCCTGGACGACCCGCAGGCCTCCGCGGATCGCGGTTTCGTCGGGTTCGGCGGCGTGGAGGAGTGCAAGTTCCGCGACGCCGTGGTCCCGCCTTCGACGATGTACATCCTGTGTACCACGCTCGAAAACCGCCCCCGCCGCTTCACCTGCAAGACGCAGGGACTGGTGGAAGGCCGGGTGGTCTTCGAGGCGACGATCAGCGGAATGGCGATGAAGTGAGCGCGGGTGAAACCCCCCCGGGGCCTCATTCAGGCCCACCGGACGAATCCGGCGACGACCCCGCGTGGCGGGCGGTCCGTTCCAGTGTGCGCCGGGCGGCTTCCGGGTCGAACCGGTAGGTCCGGTGGAACGGATGGGCGCCTTCGACGTCCGGCGGGAAGATGGCGGGCAGTTGGATCGCCCACGCCCATTCGAGCGTGTCCGGCGCCAGCGTCACCAGAAAACCGACGCGGCTTGCCAGCAGGCGCTCCAGCCACGCGGCCGCGTCCGCGCGGGCGACGATCTCTTCCATGTTTCGATAATCCAGGATCGACCCATCCTGGATGGGCGTCTCATAGATCAGCACGTTCTGCACGCGCCGGCCCATGAGCGGATAGAGGTACCAGTTGTGCCCGATGCCGTCCCAACCGGCGGCGACGGCGAGTCGATGTCCGCGCGGCTGGTCGAACCGCTGCCAGATGGGCCACGCGGCCGCGTAGTCCGGCTCCAGCCGATCCACGTCCCAGGCCGTGCCATCCGTGGCGTCGGCGTAGATGCGATAGCGGAAGCTGCCGCGCGTACGTTCCAGCGCCGCCGCGCACAGACACAGTACCGCCGCCACCAGCGCCGCCGCCGGCGCCACCCCCCCCCGGCACCTGACGGCCCGCCAGGCGAGCACTGAGCCGCCCAGCGCCGCCAGCGCGATCACCAGCGTCTCACCGAAGGCAGCCGCCTGCGCCCCGCTCCAGCTCAGCGGAACCATCATCAACAGGTGTACGCCGAGCAGCACCCACCACACGCATCGCACCCACAACGCCCGCAGCACCGACGCGAGCACCGCGAGCAAGGCCAGCGGCAGCGCCAGGAACCGCGCCGAGGGCAACGCCCAGAACGTTCGCGCCGCCAGTTCGCCGGGCGAGAACGTCCCCCACAGCACGCTCGCCACCCACGCAAGCAGCAACCCCACCAGCAGCGCCTGTCTTTGCACGATCGTGAGCCGACCCGCGGCGACCAGCCCGAGCGCCGCGATCAGCACCGACAGCGGACCCAGGCCGGTGTGGGTGATGCCCAAGTGGATGCGGGCCACGAACATGTCGGTCAGGAAGTCCCAGGCGCAGAAGACCGGCGCGTCGAAGAGTTGCCCCGAGTGCAACAGGATGCGCTCGGGGTTGCCGGCGAACAGTTCCACGCCGCCGATGGTCAGGCCGAACGGATAGAAAGCAGACCCGCGCTCGATCCACGCCCGGGCATAGCCGTACAGTCCCGGCGCCGCGGCCGCGACGCCGACGGCCACGTAAACCAGCGCCGCCCGTGCCCCCCCCGTGCGAATGATCAGGGCGATGAGTATCCACGCGGCGCTTAGAACCAGCATCGGCAGCGCCACGATCTTCACGCCGCTCGCCAGCGCCAATGAAGCCATCGCCAGCACCGGAGCCGGTCCCGGCCGCGGGCGCGTGCATTGCTGCAGGAACGGTATCGCCAGCAGGACCAGGGCGATCGTGGTCGTGTCCACGTAGGCGGAGTTCACATAGTTGAACACCGCCGGGACCGTCGCCGCCACAGCGGCCGCGGCCAGCGCGTTCGATCGTCGCGCCCCCAGCGCGCGGCCGGCGGCGAAGGCGCCCAGACCCGCGCTGAGCCATACGATCAGCCCGGCAGGGGCCACGAAGGTGTCGCCGCGCCCCGGCAGCATGGCCCATGCCCAGATAAGATCTCCGCCCGGCGGGTAATACTCGTAGTAGCCCCAGGCGTCCGGCGCGTGCAGCGGCCACCATCCGCCCGCCTGCACCCATCGGCCGGCGCGAACCAGATGATAAGTGAGCGAATCCCACGCCAGGGGTGGGAAGGCCAGGCCGCGCAACGCGACCACAGCAACGATTCCGCACATCGGCACGGCGATGAGCATGTGCCAGCCGCGGAAGAGTCTGGTCGTCACCTTCCGCAAGCGTCGCAGGTCCCGGCGAAACACGCGGGCCGCGTCGGCCGGCCGGCCGACGCGCACGTGAACGACCGCGGCCGTCGTCCCCAGCAGCACGATCACGACCGCGACACGGAAGGCGTGAAACGCGGCCAGCGCCAGGAACAGCGAACTGGCGATCCAATACGCCATGATCGCCGCCGCCGCCCACCGGCGCGACGCGGGCGCAGCTCCGCAGAGGCGAACAGCCAGGACGAAAGCGATCCACCCGGTCGAGCCAAGGATGGCCGCGACCGCAAGGGGCGCAAAGAACACTGGGTAGCTCCAGCCACTCACTCCCGGCCCAGCGCGATGTAGCCGAGGCCGACGGAGTTCAGTGAGGCCAGCAATCGCCGGATGGGCGGGACGTTGGAAAGGGGAATCACGGCCTCGTCGACCCGCAGGTCCCGCACGTCAGCGATGTTCCTGCCGCACGACTCGCTCGTGGGGATCACTCACCCACCACCGTGTAGGACGCGTTCTGAACCGGCTCGAGCCGCCAGCCATTGTTGAGCATCAACTCCCAGCCGTCGCCGTGCATCGGGGCGCCGGTTACGTTTGCCGTCACCGGGACGCGCCAGCTCAACATCTTGCCATCGGCATCCCTCATCAGCAGCGCGCCGCCGGACTGAACCTCCAGGCGACCCCAGGTGTCGCGGACGGTCACACGCTGATGGACCTGGCCATGACCCTCCAGCGCCATCACCCCCCTCGGGTCAAACGTGTAGCGCATGTCGCCGACGATCGGCAGGACCAGGACGGGTCCGTCGACGAACCGCGCCGTGGCCTCGGCGATCTGGCGCCGGTGCCGTTGCCAGCGTTCGTCCTCCGCGATGGTAATCTCATCCGCACCATAGCGCGAAGCTGCCTCCGCTACGGACTTGTCCGGATCCGTCGGCGGGGCGTGCCCGATTGCGGAACCCAACAGCCCGCCCAGGTCCGGCCGGCGAGCCACCTCCGCCCGCCAGTCGGGACGGGCATCATCGAGGAGCAGCCCGTAAGCCGGGCCGCTGGCGTAGGCGAAGGCGCGAGTAAACGTCTGATTCTTCTCTGCATCGCCCAGTGCCACGGCCGCCCGCCGCATCGCCTCGGAAGGGTTGCTGGCGGCGATGCGCAGACCGGTGTATTCGGCCAGCCCCTCGTTCAATTCAAGTTGCCGTTCTTGCTCGGCGGCGTTGTCGAAGAGACTTCGCCGTTGGGCACGAAAACTGAGGGCATCAGCGATGGCTTGCTTTCGAGTTGCACCTTCGCTGCCCAAGGCACGAGCCAGGGCGCGCCATTCCAGCCGCATCCACACGCGTCCGTCCCGCTTGTCCAGATGACCATTGGGAGGGTTGGACAGCTCCAGCCCCAGTTCCGGCTGGATGCGATGGAACAGCTCGTGCACCAACAGCCGGCTTCGGTCCGCCGCATCGGACGGCAACGGCCAGATCACCGAGGTCCACCGCTTCCCGGACCATTCCTGGGCCGTGTTGGCGATTCCGACGTTCTCCGGCAGTGCCGATTGGTAGACCCCCTCGGTGACCTGTTCAAGCCGCCCCCCTTCGTCGGGTTCGTTTGTCACAATCGTCCGCGACCCGGGCTCGATGAACATCATGGGTCCGTAGAGCGTGCGTCCCCACAACTCGCCCCCGTCCCGCTCGCTCAGTTGGCGAGCCTCCGCGAAGGCGCGGGCCGCCTCCTGGGTCGCAATCTGTCCCCGTACCCCCGCAGCGTACAACAGCAGGCAAACGCATGGCGCGCGCTTCATGTATCGCGGTAGACATGGATGCACGTCGAAACCTCCTGGCAAAACAACGGCCTTTCGCCGCTTGGACGACGGGAATGACACTCAGCGACGCGGGCTCCGGTCGTTTTCGCACATGCCGGTCGCCGGGACGGGGAGCACCTGCAGCGCAACGGCATCCTGCCGCCATTCGCGGCGCAAGCTGCAACCCGCCGGGCTTGGCACGCCGTAGTCGCCACTGCGAGGCTCCCGTGGATTTGCTCCAGACGCACTTTACCGACTCGCCAACACCGGTTCAATCGAATGGGGCATCCGAAGTGCCCGCAAGCCCGTGGCGCGTATCTGATGGGGTCGGCACACTTCCCAGGGGCGCCAGCCATCCCCTTGACGTCGGGGCGTCGTCGTTGGAGTGGTCGAATCGGTCACGCACCGACGGTCTGCAGCCGCTGCCGCAGGAACCGCCCCGTCTCGCTCGCCGGACACTGGGCCACCTCCTCCGGCGTGCCCGCCGCCACCACCGCCCCCCCCTGCTCGCCCCCCCCGGGACCCAGGTCGATCACCCAGTCGGCGCACTTGATGACGTCCAGGTGGTGTTCGATGGTGATGACGGTGTGGCCCCGGTCGACCAGGCTGCCGAGCACGCGCAGCAGCGTGTGAACGTCGGCCGCGTGCAAGCCGCGGGTCGGTTCATCGAGGACGTACACCGTCTGCCCCCTGGGAGCGCGGCCCAGTTGTGCGGCCAGCTTGACCCGCTGCGCCTCCCCGCCGGAGAGCGTCGCCGCCGACTGGCCCAGGGAGACGTATCCCAGCCCCACCAGCTTCAGCGACCGCAGCAGCCACCGGATGTCCGTAACGTTGTCGAAAAACGCCATCGCCTCGTCGACCCGCATGTCCAGCACGTCGGCGATGTTCTTGCCGCGATAGCGGATCTCCAGCGTCTCACGGTGGAAGCGGCGGCCCTGGCAGGCGTCGCAGGTTACGAACACGTCGGGGAGGAAGTGCATCTCGATGCGCTTGGTGCCCTGGCCCTGGCACGGCTCGCACCGCCCGCCCTTGACGTTGAAGCTGAAGCGGCTGGCGGCGTATCCGCGCAGGCGGGCCTCGCGCGTGCGGGCGAACAGCTTGCGGATGGGGTCCAGCACGCCGACGTAGGTGGCCGGGTTGCTGCGCGGGGAGCGGCCGATGGGAGACTGGTCGATGGGGATGATCTTGTCCACCAACGCGGCCCCTTGCAGACGGTCGTGCGCCCCCGGCCGCGGCCCGCCGCCCTCCACCTTCCGCTGCAGCGCCCGCAGCAGAATGTGATTGACCAGCGTGCTCTTGCCGCTGCCGGACACGCCCGTCACGCACACCGTGCAGCCCAGCGGAAAGCGCACGTCGATGCCGCGCAGGTTGTTCTCGCGGGCGCCCAGGACGGTCACGCTGCGCCTCCAGTCGATGCGGCGCCGCAACAACGGCACCGGTACGCCCGCCATCCCGCTGAGGTACATGCCGGTGGTCGAACGTTCGCAACGCACGATGTCGTCGAGCGTACCGACGGCGACGACCTGCCCTCCGTGGATGCCCGCTCCCGGACCGACGTCGATGACGTGTTCCGCGGCCCGGATCATCTCCTCGTCGTGCTCGACCACGACCACGGTGTTGCCGCGGGCGGTGAGGCTGCGGAGCGTGGCGATCAGCCGCTGCGTGTCGCGCTGGTGCAGCCCGATGGTCGGCTCATCCAGCACGAAGCACACGCCGACGAGCTGACTGCCGATCTGGGTGGCCAGCCGCAGCCGCTGGGCTTCGCCACCGGAGAGCGTGTCCGCCGCGCGGTCCAGCGTGAGGTATTCCACCCCGACGTCGCTTAAGAACTGCAAACGCTGCCGGATCTCGGCCAGCAGCGGCGCGCCCGGCACGGCCGCTTCGCCGGTGAAGTCCAGCTCGCGGAAGAACTTCAGCGCCGCCGCCAGGTTCATCCGGCACACCTCGGCCAAGTTCAACCCGCCGACGCGCACCGCCAGCGACGCCGGCTTCAGCCGTGCCCCGCCGCACGCCTGGCAGGGCGACTGTCCCCGGTAGGCGTGCAGGCGCTGTTTGACCGTCTCGGAATCGGTCGATTCCCAGCGCCGCCGCAGGTTGGGCAGCACGCCCTCGAAGGCGGCGCCATACTTCGCAGCGTCCTCCGGGCTGGTGCCGTTCAGCAGGATCTCGACCTTGTCCCGCGGCACCTTGCGCAGCGGCGCGTCCGGCAGCACGCTGAAGCACTCGCAGAACTGGCGGATCATCTGACCGTAGGCGGCCGTAAGGCTGCGGCCCGCCCGCTTCCACGCCGCCACCGCCCCGTCCGAAAGCGACAGGTCCCAGTCCGGGATGATCAGGTCCGGGTCGAACTCCATCGTGCCGCCCAGCCCGTCGCAGGCGGTGCAGGCGCCGTGCGGCGAGTTGAAGCTGAACATGGCCGGCGACAGTTCCTCGACCGTCACCTCCGGGTGGAGCGGGCAGGCGTAGTGGGTGCTGAAGAACGCGTCCTGGAAGGCGCCCTCGCCGGTCTGCCGGGCGACGATGAGCCGCCCCCCCCCGAGGCGGGCGGCCGTCTCCACCGCGTCGAACAGGCGGTTGGCAATGGCGTCCCGCACACGGACCCGATCGACGACGATCTCGATGGTGTGCGCCTGCGCCGGCGGCAGCGGCGCCAGCTCTTCGATCAGCTCGACCCGTCCGTCGACGCGGGCGCGGACGAACCCCTGCCGCAGGATGGAGGCCAGAAGCGCGGCGTGTCCGCCCCGGCACTGGGCCACGGCCGGCGCCAGGATGAGGGCCTTCTCGTCCTCGCAGGCCTCGACCATCTCGTCCACAATCGTCGAGGGGGACTGGCGCGTGATCGCCCGGCCGCACTGCCAGCAGTGGACCACGCCGGTGCGGGCGAACAGGACGCGCAGGAAGTCGTGGATCTCGGTGACGGTGGCGACGGTGGAGCGCGGGCCGCCGGTGGTCAGCCGCTGTTCGATGGCAACCGTGGGCGTCAGGCCCTCGATGCGGTCCACGTCCGGCTTGTGCAACTGCTCCAGGAACTGCCGGGCGTGCGTCGAGAGCGACTCGACGTAGCGCCGCTGGCCCTCGGCGTAGAGCGTGTCGAACGCCAGGCTGCTCTTGCCCGAGCCGGAGACGCCCGTGATGACCGTGAAGCGGTCGCGCGGGATGGCGACGCTGACGTTGTCGAGGTTGTGCTCGCGTGCCCCGAAGATACGGATCGCCGGACCGGCGACGGCGTCAAGGGGTTCACAGGGTTCGCTCATGGCCGCCGGTCATGGTACACGAACGCCCCGGCGCCGAAAAACGATTCGCCGGGGATGAACATGACGACGAATTCCGGGGCCTTGGTGAACTGGGTCCAGTATGGCTTGTCGGCAAGGGCGTTCATGTGCGTGCGGACCTGCGTCGCGTGCCGCGTCATGGCCTCCTTGCGCGTCTCCTCCGAGTCCGCACCGGTTGCATCGAGATAGGCCTCCAGGGAGACCTTCGCGTCCACGACGATCTCACGCTCGGCGGGGAGCCGCACGATCAGGTCGGGGCGCAGCCTCGCTTCCTCAGCGCTTGAGGTGACCTGCTCGGCGAAGTCACAATGGTCGGACATCCCGGCCAGTTCCGCGACGCGGCGCAACGTCATCTCTCCCCACCGGCCCCGAACCTGCGGCTTTCGCAAGGCCGTCACCAGATTCGCGGTCTCCTTCTGCAACTGCTGCTGGCCCGTAGATAGGAGCTTCAAATGCTCGGTGAGTCCCGAATACGCTTCCTGCCTGTTCTTCTCAATCGTGCGGACGTGCTCTTCGAAGTTGGTGATGGACTCCGACAGGGGCTTGACCATCCCCTGGATGGCTTCCTGGCGCTTGCCGACGTCCCCCCGAGCGTCTGCGAGAACCTTGTCGAGCGTTTCCTTGGCCAGTTTCAGGAACGCCTCCGTGCCGTTGTTGAGGGTGTCACCGGCAAGAGCCTTGAAGGTGTCCGTGAGCTTGGCCTTCGCTTCATCGAGGAGATTCTTCTCTTCCTCAAGCCGTTGGACGGTCTCCGCCAGTCGGGTTTCGGCCTTCACCCTTGCGCTGCTCTCACTGGCAAGCTGATCTCGGAGCTTCGCAGAATCTTCGGATGCCTTCTGGCCTTGCGCGCGCAGCTCGGTGACGGTCGCTTCCATCCCGGAGGCCCGACCCTCGGCTCTGTTGGCCTGCCGTCCGAGGCCCTCGATTTTTGCAGACAGTGATCTTGCAACGCGGGCGGACGCAAGTAGCCAAGCCACGAGGCCGCCGACTACCAGACCGCCCAATGTACAGAGGATGTAGGTCATTGCACGTTCTCCCCACCGTGCTTTGCCAGCGCCTTCTCCCCGGCCGGGGTCAGGCGGTACTTCTGCAAGCGGCTTCGGGGCTTGTCGGGAATGGTCAGTACCAGCAACCCCGCTTTGATCAGCGGCTTGACGAGGCCGTCGCGGAACTTGGTGCGGTCGGATCGGGCGACGAGATTCATCATCGCGAGCAAGGTCCGTTCTTCCCGACAAAACCGCAGGATCTCCACTTGGTCCCGACTTAGTCCCGACTTAGTCCCGACTTGGTGCCGACTTGGTGCCTCCTTGGTGCCTCCTTGGCACCAAGTTGACCCCGGGACTCTGCCTCCTTGACCTCGGCGACCATCTCCGCCTTGAACGTCACGACCAGAAAGCCCTGCTGTTCCTTGAAGATCGGCGGGGCTGCTCCGTGCTGCTTGCACACGTCAATGACGCGGTTGGTGCCGCGGCCCCAGACTTCCACCGCGCCGGTACGGTGAAAGGCGCCGGCGATCAGAGGATTGACCGGATACGAGCGATGCTCGCCGGAGAGCTTTTTCACCGTGATGCCGGTGGGCAGACGCCCGTAACTGCTGACCTCGATCCGGTCGTCGAAGACGGCAATGGCGACGTAGCCGGAGGGGTGGGAGTAGTCGCGGTGCATGACGGCGTTGAGAAGGATTTCCCGCAAGGCCTCCAGGGGCACGGGAAAGCGGTCTTCCCGGAAAATCTCTCCCTTTGGAAATCGGGCTCCCAAGGGCATGGTTTTTCGGAGAAACGCCATCCCCTGCCGAACCATCGCAAAGGCATTCACGTGTTCCTGCCGGTTGTCCACGATCTCGCCGGTGACCTCGGTGCCCCGGAAACGTCCCATCTTGAGAAGGCACTGAGGATAGTCGGCCAGGAACTTCTTTCCGTACAGCACCGGCGCCGCCTGAGTCAGAACGCCGTCCACGCGCAGGCCGAGCCGATCGAGGATGTCGCCGATGTCGCGTCCGGTATCCGGCGAAATCCGGTTCTGCTGGATGGCCAGTTCGCGCGTGCGGAGGACCTCGTTGCGGTCGAGGTCCTTCAGCGTCAGTCCCTCGGCGGGGAGGTTTTCCCAACGGCGTTAGGCGTGGCCGCGCTCGATCAGCAATCGCTCGTACTTGGCCTGCGGCATCCTGCGCGTCGTGCTGCCCACGCGCTCGTAAGGATGAACTTCGTAGGTGACGGGTCTGACATCCTGACCGCTCTCGACCGCGACAGCCACCGCCTCACGGCCCCCTTGAAGCCTGATACGCCCGGTGGAAACGTAGGCGGGCGGTTCGAAGCGCTCGACGGCCTGCGCGATCTCGCGGATCGTCTTGTCGGAAACCGCCTGCCCCTCGACAGCCCCATCGGGCCGAATCCCGAAGAGCACCGTGCCGCCGGAACCGTTCAGGAATGCACAGAGCGTCTGCATGCCCTCCTTGAGTTCGCCCGTCGAGCGCTTGAACTCCAGCGCTGAGCCTTCGGCCTCTGTTCAGGAGAGCGGCAAGCTGTTTCGCGCTGGAAGGAATCCCGGTGCCAGTCATGGGCGGTTTCCTGCATTCGCCGAGTCCTTACAGACCATCATCGGCCGGGTCATTGCGCGTACTTCCCGCCGGTCGCGTGCGACCTTGGTGACCGCGTGCCAGGGAAAGCCTGCCAGGACTTCGACAGGCCGCTGGAGCCCTATTCCTGCAGCGGTTTGCTCCCCTTCCCTCGCTTCCGGACTCGCTTACTCCCTCACCCCCTGATTCACTTATTCCCTTTGTCCTTCTCCGACTGAAACCGATCCCACGCCTGGACATCCGTCGTGCCGTCCTGCACGATGCTGCGCACCGCGCGGATCATCTGCACCGGCCATTGCGACTGAAAGATGTTGCGGCCCATGTCCACGCCGACCGCGCCGTCGCGCACCGCGTTGTACGCCAGCGTGAGCGCCTCGCGCTCGTCGATCTTCTTGCCGCCCGCGATCACCACCGGCGCCGGGCAGCCCTCGACGACCTTCGCGAAGCCCTCGCAGTAATACGTCTTGACGATCTGCGCTCCCAGCTCGGCCGCGATCCGGCAGGCCAGGCCCAGGTAGCGGGCGTCGCGAGACATCTGCTTGCCCACGGCCGTGACCGCCAGCACCGGAATGCCGTACTTCTGTCCCTCGTCGCACAGCTTCGCCAGGTTCGTCAGCGTTCGCCGTTCATGGTCGGAGCCGACGAAGATCGAGATAGCCAGGCACGAGGCGTTCAGCCGGATGGCGTCTTCGATCGAAACCGTCAGGGCCTCGTCCGACAGGTCTTCCTTGAGGATGCTTGTGCCGCCGGAGACGCGCAGCACGATCGGAACCCGCACGTTTGCGTCCACCACGCTGCGCAGCACGCCGCGGGTGAGCATCAGCGAATCTGCGTGCGGCAGCAGCGGGGCGATCGTCTCGCCCGGCCGCTCCAGCCCGGTGGTCGGACCCTGAAAGTAGCCGTGATCGATCGCCAGCATCACGCACCGCCCGGTCACGGGCGAGATGATGCCGGCCAGCCGGTTTCTCATTCCCCAGTCCATGAACACCTCCACTGCACGCCGTCGCGAAGCAGAATAGCAGCGCAGGCGCGCCGCGCGTAGGGATGCGCCGGAGGGCACGGACTACTCACCCTCGCGCAGCGGCTCCTTGCGCAGGAATCGGACCACGTGGTCCTCGAACTGTGCGGCCAGGCCCGGATCCTCACCAGCAAGGCGTTCGATGGCCCGTCGGGTGAGGCGCACGGCCTCTTCGAAATCACCCGTCTCCGCCAGCGCCGCGCCCAGCACGCCCAGGCTGCGCGCGGACCGGGAGGCGTCCAGCTCCACCGCGCGGCGTGCCAACCGCACGGCCTCGGCCCCATCTCGCAGGGCGTCGTCCGACGTGGTGGCCAGCGTCCACGCGAGGTTGCTGAGCAAAGCGACGTCGTCCGGCGCGTGACGAAGGCCGCTCCGCATCGCCGCGACCGCGTCCGCCTCTCTGCCAAGGGCAAGCCATGCGACGCTGAGCGGTTGGTACGCGCCGACCAGCGTCGGATTGATCGCCAGCGCCCGCTGGTAGTGCCACGCCGCCCCGGCGGGATCGTCCGCCGCAATCGCGTGCGCCAGGAGCTGGTGCGCCATGGCGTGGGTCGGATCGACGCGGACAGCCTCGCTGAGATAGTACACCGCGGCATCGAGATCGCCGTCCCCCGAGCGCCGATCCAGCAGATGGTACTGGCCAAGAACGCGATATCCTTCCGCCCGTTCGTACGCTTCCGGCAATCCCTGCACCGGCATGACCTGCATGACCAGCGCCACGGCCGCCGCCAGCAGAATGGCCAATGCCACGCGCCCGTGCCGTTGCGCGCGCCAGCACCGCACACCCCACGACACTCCGGCGGCGCCGAGCACCATGAGGACCGGCACGACGGGCAGGCGGTACCGTGCGGTGCAGAAGAACAGGACGACGCTGACCACGTAGGCGCCGCCGAAGCCCATCAGCAGCCATCCCGCCGCGCGCCGCTCGCGCGGGACCAGGACGGTGGCCCCCAGCCCCAGCGGGGCGACTACGGAGAACCCGATCGGCAGGAACGCGTAGATCGGCGAAAAGGCAGCGAAGAATGCGATCGGCTTGTTGTTCGACAGTTCCCGTGGCGTCCAGAACAGCAGGAGCTTGCGTCCCATCAACTGCAGCCAAGCCCCCGGGGCCGATCGAATCCAGCCGATGCTCTGTTTGAACCAGTACGACGAGACCTCGCCTTCCGTCAGGGCGCGGCCCTCGGCGCCCTCGGCGATCCGGTGCGTGTCCTCATATCCACCCACCCAGTCGCCGCGCGTTCCGGGCGCCACCGCGCGGGCGCCATCCGATGTCGGATTGTTGCCGATGTAGAAATTGACGCCGCCCTGCGACGCGATCAGCACCCACTCGCCGCCGACGACCGCGTTGCGCACCGCGACGACACCGATGGGAATCGCTGCGGCCGCCGCAAAGACGCCGAGCACCGAGACCGTTCGCACGAAGGCCGCGCGGGGTGCGGACACAGCACGCCGTTCGGAACAGGGCCGCGAGGCGCCCGCGCCGGCGCCCCCGCCGGCGCAAACCGCAGCGACGCCGTCCTCCGGCGGAGCAGTCGTCCGCCGACAGGACGTCACGATCCACGCGACGATGACCGGGATCGTGATGAGCACGTTCGGCCGCGTGACGGCAGACAGCCCGAGGACGGCCCCGGCGACGGCCCACAGCCACCGGCCGTCGCGTATCGCCGCTTTCAGGAGCAGCCAGAGCAACAGGATGTCGAGAAAGACCTCGAGATTGACGCTCAACAGTTCCGCATCGAAGACCACGAACGGCGCGTAGACGGCCGCCAGCCCTCCGGCGAGGACGCCCGCGCGCCGCCCGGCCAGGTGGGCAGCCATGACCGCGATCAGCCAGCAGGATCCCGCCCCGAGACAACACTGCAGAATCAGCGGCGCCGTCACTGAGGCCCCGAACACGAGATAGACGACGGCGAGCAGGTGATAGTACAGCGGCGCCCGAAAATACGGGATCGCCGGCATGCCGTCTCCGAAGGCGATGCGTCGCGCCCAGGCGTCGTGCATCTGCGCGTCCATGATGGGCGCGTCGTGCATCGGGTTGTACAGGCACTGGCCGGCCAGGTACGCAAGCCGGATACCCAGGGCCGCCAGGGCGACCAGCAGCCAGAGCCGGTGGTCCGGCCGCTTCGAGCCGGCCGGGCGGGACGGCGACCCATTGGAACGCGGGTTCACACCTCGCCCCCCCCCAGCACGACCTGGGAAGCCCGGCCGCGCCCAGGCGAGGCCATCGGCCGCGCGACCCTCGGCCGGATACGAACGTCATTCACACATGGACCTCGCCCTCGAGGCGCGGGGCCGAACGTCCGGCGGCGATTCCGTCGAACTCGTCCCCCCGAAAGGTGTTGCCCAGATACGTGTCGCGCACGCGGGCGTCGCGGATGATGTCGCGCGGGGTCCCCTCCGCCAGGAGCTGGCCGTCGTTGATGATGTAGCTGCGGTCCGTGACGCGCAGCGTCTCGCGCACGTTGTGGTCGGTCAGCAGGATGGCGATCCCCTCCTGCTTCAGATTGAGGATCTCGCGCTGCAGGTCCTCGACCGCCTTGGGGTCGACGCCGCTGAACGGCTCGTCGAGGAGGATCAGCTTCGGTTCGGTCACCAGCGCCCGCGCGATCTCGAGCTTCCTGCGTTCGCCGCCGGAGAGCAACTGGGCGTGCTGGTTGCGCTGGAGCGTCAGCCCGAACTGGTCCAGCAGGCGTTCGGCGTACTGCAAGCGCCGGCGGCGGTCGAGGTCCTTGCGGGTCTCGAGGATGGCCATCAGGTTCTCGGCGACCGTCAGCTTGCGGAAGACGCTCGGCTCCTGAGAGAGGTATCCCATGCCGCGCTGCGCCCGCCGGTACATCGGCCAGCGCGTGACGTCGACGCGGTCGAACTCGACCCGTCCGGCGTCGGGAACGATCATGCCGACCGTCATGCGGAAGCTGGTGGTCTTCCCCGCCCCGTTGCGGCCGAGCAAGCCGACGATCTCGCCCTCGCGCACGTCGAAGCCAAGTCGGTCGACGACGGTGCGGCCGCCGTACCGCTTGACCAGCCCCTCCGTTCTCAACAGGCGATTATCGGACATCATCCTCCGTCGGCATCGAAACTAACGAATCCGCCCAGCCTGTTGACAAACCGGAACGGGCCAGACGTGCCGCCTCTAAGCCGGCCCTCGCGACAGTCGCCTCCGTGCATGCGAGACAGGATCATACATCGGCGCAAATCCATGTAACAAATGATGTTAAAGCTGAAGAACTGCCGGTCCACCGCGACGCCCGCGGGCATCTGCCAAGACTCCGGGCGGGCGGCCGCCCCGGCCGCGACGTCGGTAGCCGACTGTTGGTCCATTGTGGATAACCCCGGCGGCTTAGCGAATCCACCTCATCCGCCCCACGTCCGGGATCAGCCCCGGGATCCACTCCGCCAGCCGGTGGCCGCTCGGCCAGTAGACGAAAAACGCCCGACCGATCAGTTGGTCCTCCGGCACCGTCCCCAACTGGAAGCTGCTGCCGCGGTCGCGCAGGTGCGGCCCGATCTTGCTCCAGAAGCGGGAATCCTGACTCTGCGGGCTGTTGTCGCCCAGCATGAAATACTCGCCCTCGCGCAGCACGATCGGGTTGTTCTCGGTGCCCCAGCCGCTGCGGTCGTCCAGCCAGCCGCTGAGGGAGGAAAGGGCGCCTCGTCCGCGATCGAGATAATAGACGTCGCGTTCGACCACCAAGTGGAGCAGGTTGAGGCGTGCGTCCTCGGCCTCGACGCGCGGCCAGGCCGCCACGCACTCGACGTCCCCTCGGCGCAGCGCGCCCAGGTCCGGGGCGAACAGGTCGGGCGTGGTGGCGAGCACCTCACGCCCGTCCACGTGCAGCGCCGGGCGGTAATCCACCACCTCGAAGGACACCTCGACGCCCCGGCCGCGGGTGGTGAAGGGGGCGACCTTCGTTCGCAGCCGCTCGAAGCCGCGGACCGGCTCTCCCTTCCGTTCCGCGCTGATTGAAATGCTCCCGTCCATGCCAAGGGTGGCGCAGAAGCGGGTGTCGAGCTTCTTGAGATAAAGGCGCAGAGCGCCATTCCCCTCCCGCGCGTCCAGCACGAAGCGCAGGCGGAGGTCGTCGACGTAATTGTCACCGTAGAACCCGTAATTGAAGTTGCGGTTCACGTTGCGGAACTCGACCAGGCCGCGGCGCGACTGCTTGTCCGAGCGGCGACGCAGGTTGTAGGCGTAGGCGTCGACGGTCATGGCGTTGACCAGTTCGATGGCGTCCGCCGGCTTGCCCACGCCGTCGAACGTCACCGTACGCCCCGACGTGTCCCAACTCGGCTGACCCGGTCCGACGTGGGTCCATTGCGGTTGGGTGGCGACGGGGTGCCGCGGCAGGAAATCCTGGTTGAAGACGTTGAACCAGAGCGACGATTGGGCGGTGGGAGTTTTGACCGCGATCTTGAGCTTGCGGTCCAGCTCCTCCAGCACCTCCTGCGGCACCGGCTCCAGCCGCCCGCGGACGGCGCCGTACTGCAGCTCTGCCTTGCGCTGGACGCGATCCTCGAGGATCGCACGGGTCCGGTCCGAGAGTTGCTCGATGGGGACAGTGTACACGTCGCCGCGGATGATGGAGAGCACTTCTCCCGGCACGCCCACGCAGCGCTTGATGAAGTTGGTGGCGCCGTCCGACGGGTCCTTGAAGACGGTGACGTCCCAGCGGTGGGTGGCGGTTTTCGGGCCGCCGAAATCCAGGGGCCACTTGAGCACCAGGATGCGGTCGCCCGACTCGGAATTGCCGGCGACGTCGTTCTGCCGCAGGCCGCTGTTCTCGCGCCAGCAGTTCGGGCACAGGGCGATGGACTGCGGCCCGTGTTCGATGTCGCTGTTGCTGCTGGCGTCGCGCAGGCCGTAGGCGAAGGCGTAGCCGCAGTATTCGCACGTCATGTTGCCGTGACGGCCGTATAGCGTCGGCGCCATCGAGCCGGTGGGGATGATGAAGGCCTCCACCACGAACGCCCGGAAGACGAACGCCAGGATGAACGCGACCACGATCGAGTCGATCGTCTCGCGCAGGCTCTCCTTGCGTTGCTCCGGGCGGGCAGCTTCCCCGGCGGTCGATGACGGATTCGTGGCCATCGGAACCAGTCTAGGGGAGAAGTCCGGTGGATGCACGCACCCTCGGCACGACCGTTCGGATCAAGCCGTGCGACAGGCTTGGTCGCCTCGACTATGATCCTCTCGGCGGCCGATAATGGGTTCGACATGGCCCGGCGATGTCCGTTCAGGCGATGTAGACAACATGAAGATCAACCGCACCCAAGTCCTGCTGATGTCAGCGTGGCTCGCGGCCTGCACGGCCGCGGCCGCGTTCCCGCAGACAGGGGAGCAGGAGTCGGCCGCCCCCGCCGGACCGGTCGATCCCCGCGTGGGCACCCATGGCGATTCCGCCGTCGGCCCGATCCCAGCGGCCGGAGACGGGGCCTCGTCGACCAACCTGACCCGGCCGGACGCGCTACTGGACACGGATCTGGATGCGTACCTGAATCGCCTCGGCCGGATCATGGAATCGTCGGGGGGGCCGTGGAGCATTCAGGATCCGCTATCGCCGTTCGGCGCGGACTTTCCGCTGTTCGGATTCGTTCAAGCTCCGTCGGCCGTGGGATCGTTGAACCCGGGCGTGCTGCGACCGGGCTACGCGCCTGCGGATGTCTCCGCACTCGCAGGACTGGCCGGTGATGCGATGTGGCCCTCTCACGTCGTCGTTCCTGACGTGCGTGAACTGATCCAGCCCAATGGTGGATGGGGTCGCCTGGGCGGGCTGGGATTCGATCGCGTCGGGACGGGTGGTTTCGCCGGCAGCCTTCCGGCGTGGACCACGGAGCCCCGCGGCGGTTCGTGGCCATGGGCGCCGCGACCGGGCCCTTTCGCAGCGGCCCGTCCGTCCCAGATCATCCCACCGACGGCGCAGTGGCTGTCGCCGGCGGCGGGCGGCGACGCATTCCATGACGGCCTGGAACTGCCAGGGTTGACCGGGCTGAATCCGCCCCTGAGCTTTGACTCGGGCGGGATCGCTCCCATCCCTCCGCTGGCGACAGGCCGGCTGGACCTGCGACTGACCGGCGGCGACGGCGGCGGTCTCGACTCGCGGCCGCCGGTCGATCCAGGCGGTTGGGATGGGCAAACGGATCGCGGCGTGGTCCCGGCGGGATCCCTGAGCGGCATTCGGGCAGCGCCAAGCGGGGGCGTGGCTGTTGCATCGCGGAACCTCACGTCGGCCGATCTGATTCTGGCGGACGCCGCCATGACCCGCGGCGATTTCGAGATGGCCGAGCGACTGTACCGTCGCGTGCTGCTGCTGGACGGCTCGAACGCGGCCGCGCGCTTCCATCGCGCGGTGGCGCTGTTCGCCAAGGGGTCATACGACGAGGCGGCGGTGGAGGTTTACTCGGCGTTCCAGGCCAACGGCGCTGAAGCGCCGACGATCCGACTGCGCGACGTGATCTTCGATCACACCCTGCTCGAGCAGCGCCGCCAGGCGATGAACACGGTGATCGGCCAGTACGCCACCTGCGAGCGCCTGCTGCTGCACGCCTATGTCGAGGCCTCCTGCGGCCGGCCGCGGGCGGCGCTCGAGGACCTGCAACGGGCCGGGGCGATGGATCCGAAGATCGCGGGTCAGCCGGCGGTCGCAGCGTGGCGAGAGGCGCTGGAACGTCGAATCGGGAGCGAGTGAGTCGATCGTTGACACTCGCGCAGGGGGGCGATACGGTTCGGCCGGCGTGGGATCCGGGTGGAGTCGCCGTTACATGTCGATTCAGAGCTGGTCGGACAACACGATCGTCGTCGAGCTTCAGGATGACCCGGCGTTCAGCGACGACCTGGTCGCCATCACGGAGCAACTGGCCCATGAGAAGGACGTGGACGTGGTGCTCGATTTCCGTGGGGTCAGCTACGTCAATTCATCCAACCTGGCCAAGCTGCTGAAGTTGCGCAAGACACTGGTCGCCAACCAGCGCCGGCTGGTGGTGTGCGGCGTGAATACGTCGGTGTGGGGCATCTTTCTGGTCACCGGGCTGGAGAAGGTCTTCGAGTTTGCCGACAACCTGCCGCTGGCGCTGGCCGGCTTGCAGATCGACCGCGGGCAATAGGACGCCAGCAGACGACTTCTGGGCCGGCCGCGGCGATGGATCCGGCGGATATGACGCATCCGAGCGGAACGCCGCATCGCCGGGCATGGCGGTCCGACGGGCGGCTCGTGCGTCCGGGTCGGTGGTCCACCTGACGAGGGGAGTGCAACCATGACGAAGGCGGGTTTGATCCTGACGGTGTTTCTGGCATCAACGGCGGCCGTGCGGGCGGAGTGGCCCTGCTTCCGCGGACCGAACTACGACGGCATCAGCCGCGAGACCGGGCTGACGGTCGCGTGGGAGAAGCCCATCCCGCTCGTCTGGGACCGCCAGGTGGGCGCGGCCTTCAGCTCCTTCGCCGCGGTCGGCGGACGGCTCTACACCTGCGGGGCGGCGGATGGGCAGCAGGTTCTCTATTGCCTCTCCACCGACGACGGCTCGATCGTCTGGAAGACGCCCATCGAGAAGGAGTACCGCGACACGCACGGCGACGGCACGCGGGCCACGCCGACCATCCACGACGGGCGGGTCTACATCCAGGGCGCCCACGGGCGGCTGCTGTGCGTCGACGCGGACAAAGGCGCCGTCGTGTGGGAAAAGGCGTTCACCGCCAAACCGCAGTGGGGGTACAGCGGCTCGGTGCTGATCGAGGGCGACCTGGCCATCGCTACCCCGGGATCGGGCCAGGGATCGCTGGCGGCATTCGACCGGAAGACGGGCAAGCCGGCGTGGACCTGCGGCGATGATCCGCCCGGCTATGGCACACCCTATCCCTTCACGTTCAATGGCCGTCGATACGTCGTCGGTTTCACGGGACGCTCCGTCGTCATCGCGGACGCCCGGACCGGCGCTTTGGCCCTGCACTATCCGTGGGAGACGTCCTACGACGTCAACGCGGCGGCGCCGATCTTCAGCGACGGGCACCTCTTCATCACTTCCGGCTACGACACCGGATCGGCTCTGCTCAAGCTGACGGCGCAGGAGGACGGCAAGCTGTCGGCCTCCGAGGTGTGGCGCAGCAAGGTGCTGCTCAACAAGTTTCAGTCGTGCGTGCTGGTGGACGGCAATCTCTACACGTCCGACCAGAAACACCTGCACTGCGTCGAGTTCCTGACCGGCAAGGAGCGATGGATGGTACCGCGGATCAAGGACGGCACCCTCGTGGTGGCGGAGGGGCACATCTTTTTGCTCACGGAGGCGGGTCAGCTTCAGATCGCGGAACTGTCGCCGGAGGGGTTCAAGCCGAAGACGCAGGCTGAGATCCTCTCGGGCCGGTGCTGGACGGTCAGCGTGATCGACAACGGCCGGCTGTACGCGCGGAACATGGAACGCGTGGCCTGCTTCAACCTGCGCGGCTGACGGCCGCGGCGATGGGACGCCGGCCGTGCAACTCAGCCTCGCTGCACGCGACCTGGATTCCGTCGAGCCCGACAGGCTATAATGCACTCCGAGGATTCGACGATGCGCTGCGCGCGGGTTTCATGGATGTTCCGGCTCGGCTTGGCCGGTGTGCTGTCGGCGGGGCTGTTGCTGGCACTGCACCCATCACGCCCGACTCATGATTCGCCGGCAAGTCCGATTCTGGCCACGTGTGCCGATAGCGGGCTGGGGCCGGCCGCTGGTCTGAACGAACGCAAACAACCCCGCTCCGGGTCACACGGCCTGGCCGCTTCCCCGCACGCACGATCCGCTCGACGCGGCGCCGATGGCTCGCTCCTCCGGGAGCGGACTCCAGCCGCCTTCGCTGATCGGGTTTCTCCCAACGCCATTCATCTGCGCAGACTTCTCATCTGATGGCACGCGCCCGGCCCTGGCGCTGACGTCTACGCTTCCGCACCGGCCGCCTGGTTCGCAGGTCCGGCGTCGGATGGGTATCCCGATTCACAGTCCGGGTCCGGCCGCCGACGGGCGGCGTAGGTCCGACGCCCCAGTTCGTCGTGATCCGTTCACGGGTCGGTCCCTGACTCTCTCGTCCTTCTGTTCCGTTGATCCGATTGACACTCACTCGCGCGGGTAAACGGCGTTCATCCGGACGAGCGTCCCGCGGCGGAGAATGACAGAATGCAACGCAATCCTGCTACCCTCGATGAAACCCTGGCGCTGGTCCGCGCCCTGCTCGATTCCGGCAAGCCCGACGACGCCATGCACGTGATCCGCCAGTGCGGCATCGCTTCCAACGAATTGCGCAATGCGCAGGGCGTCTGCCTGCTGCGGCGCGGGGAATATGAGAAGGCGATCGAACTCTATCGCAACCTCGTGCTCAACAGCGGGGCCGTGACGGTGAAGCAGCAGGCCCCGGACGTGTACCGCCGCAACTTCGCCACTGCCCTGCTGCTATCGGGAAACGTACACGGCTGCCTGTCCATGCTGGCGGATCTTCGCGCTCCGCAGGATGGCGGCGCGGCCAGAATCCGGCACGCGGTGCAGCGGTGGAAGCAGTCGTTGACGCGATGGCAGCGCTGGCGCTTCGCGCTCGGCTCGACCGGCATCAAGACCCCGGTTACGCTCGACTTCCCGCCCGGCGAGCTGCCGCCCCAACCCGAGCCGACCCGGGCGCCGTCGCAGGCGGCGTGAAAGGAATGGTGAGCGACGTGCGGAGGCTCGATCGAGCAGCCCTGGCCACCAATGCCGCCCCCGAATCCACGACGACGGCACCGCACGGGACCGCACGCTCGGCCTGGCGAACGCGCCTGCGCACGCGGCTGTCGGCGGGGCTGATCCTGGTCATCCCGATCTGGATCACCGCGATCCTGATCCGGTTCATCTTCACCCTGACTCGCGATGCATCGCTGTGGCTGGTCGAGGGTCTGCTGCTGACGCCCTGGGGCGCGCGGCTGCTGGATGCCTGGCGCGTGTCCGCCGAGGCCCTGCGCGCCAGCGGCGTCGACGCCCTGCCGCCCGCCTGGCGCTGGTGCCTGGGAATCGTCTCAGTGCTGCTGACGCTGACGACGATCTACGTGTTGGGCGTGGTGACCACGCACATTCTGGGACGGAGGCTCGTACACGCGGCCGAGACGGTGGTCGACCGCGTGCCGCTGGTCAAGACGGTCTACCGGGCCTCCAAGCAGGTGCTGGAGGCCTTCGCGGGCGAATCGACACAGGCGTTTCAGCGGGTGGCGCTGGTACCGTTTCCGACGGACGAGATCCGAACGCTGGGGTTCGTCACGCAGTTGATGGCCGACCCGGTCAGCGGGGAAAAACTCTGTGCCGTCTTCGTCCCGACCTCGCCGAATCCGACGACGGGGTTCGTTTTCATCGTGCGCCGCGACCGGATCGTCGAGATGGACTGGACGGTCGAGGACGCGGTGAAGGCGGTGATGTCCGGCGGCGTGCTGTTGCCGGACGTGGCGGCGGTCGCTTCGCAGGAACGCCCACGCGAGGCAGCGAGCGTATGAGCGACGTCGAGTTGGTCGAACCATCCCCACCCGGCCGCGCCGCCGGGATGCACCGGCGGCTGTACGACTGGGTGATCGGCTGGGCACAGACTCGCCACGGCGCCGCCGCTCTGTTTCTGCTCGCCGCCGCTGAGTCGAGCTTCTTTCCCATCCCACCGGACGTGCTGCTGATCGCGCTGGTTCTGGGAGCGCCGCGGCGATGGGCGCGGCTGGCGTTGATCTGCACCGTCGGCAGCGTGGTGGGTGGCGTGATCGGCTACGGCATCGGGGCGGGGCTGATGGATACGCTGGGCGCGGCGATCATCCGCACGTACAAGGCGGAGGAGTATTACAACAAAATCTGCGGCCTCTATGCGGAGTACGATTGCTGGCTGCTGCTGGCGGCGGCGTTCACGCCGATCCCATACAAAGTCTTTACGATCGCGTCCGGCGCGCTGTCCATGAACCTGTTATCGTTTGCGCTGGTGTCGCTGGCCGGCAGGGGAGCGCGGTTCCTGCTGGTGGCGGCGCTGTTGTGGAAGTTCGGCCCGCCGCTGCGCACGTTCATCGAGCGATACTTCAACCTGCTGACGCTGGCGCTGCTGGCGGCGATCGTGGCGGGGTTCGCGGTGGTGACGTGGATGTCGTAGGGCCGCCTGGAAGCGGCCCTCGCGGCCGAGTGCTGCAACTGCAGGATCGGATTGAACGGACGCGGCCTCCGCCTTATAGTGGCTTCGTGATCCAACCGGAACAGCTCGTGGGCGAGGAGCAGGCCGAGTGGTACCGCCTGAGCCCGAGCGAACGCTGGTTGGCCAGCGAGAGACTCCTGGCGGCGTTCCTGATGTTGGGAGGCTCGCTTGATCCCGAACCCGATACCCAGAGTCCTTTCTTCGATCCGCGAGCACCGTGTCCGGGCCCTGCTGATGGGAGGCCAGGCGTGCGTATTGTACGGCGCGGCGGAGTTTAGCCGTGATACGGATCTGCTCATTCTCGCCGACGCCGGCAACCTCACCCGATTACGTCAGGCTCTGAACGAACTGGGGGCGGAGGTCATTGCGGTGCCGCCCTTACGACTCCGACACCTGCGCCGCGGGCACGCCGTTCATTTTCGCTGCCTCCAGCCGGACCTGCTGCGGATGCGGGTGGATGTCATGTCATGCCTCAGGGGAGTCGCGTCGTTTCCCGTCCTCTGGAGGCGTCGGACGACGATCACATTGCCCGACGGCCTCGCGTTGGACGTCTTGTCGCTGCCGGACCTGGTGCGGGCAAAGAAAACGCAACGCGACAGGGACTGGCCGATGGTGCGCAGGCTCGTAGAAGCTCACTATTTCGAGCATCGGAACCATCCGACGCCCGCCCAGGTTCGGTTCTGGATGCTTGAGCTTCGTTCGGCCGAACTGCTCATCGAAACCGCGCACCGTCATCCGGGCGCCTGCGAGCGCGCCGTCCGGCGGCGCCCGCTGCTGGGACACGCGGCGCGAGCTGATCAACCCGCCCTGGAGGCCGCGCTCCGGGAAGAAGCAGCCCGAGAACAGGAAGCCGACCGTCAGTACTGGCAGCCTTTGCGAACCGAGTTGGAGCGAATCCGCCGAGAAGGACGTCGTGCGCGATGAAGGCCTCGGCCGTGTTTTGGAAACTCCCTGCGGTTGGATTTCCTTTCGAGTCGCGGACCGCCAGGATTCAGGGAAGGATCCCTGCGCCGGCGGATGAACGAAACGATGGTGGATGCGAAGGTCACGTACGCGCTGGAGCACGCCGGGCGGTTCTACGTGATCGTGCGCGTGCCGGCCCGCATGTGTCGCGAGACGGGCGAGCAGTGTTTCGCCCCGGAGACGGTCGAGCGCATCCAGGCGCTCATCAGGAATGGTCGCAAGCCCGACCACGTCATCGAGACTCCGGTGTACAAGTACGCGTAAGCAAAGGCTGGCCCGATCCGCCGCCCCCAACCTTGTGGTCGCAGGACCGCGTAACGTCACACGCCAGCAGCGCGCGAAATGGGGATCCTTCGGCGGGCGTCCCCAGGACGACCCGAATGAGACCCGCGGGGCTGGGCGAGCGCTCCGTAGACGACAGGCGCCGTCGCGAGGGAAACTCCGCGCGGGCTGAAGCCACCCGGCTCGCTCAGAGGAGCCGCCGTTTCCGTCACGCACCCGACGCCACGTCTGCGGCAACGGACAGCTCGGTGCCGGCGCGTATCGGCGCCGGTCGCGTTGGGCGGGCGCGGCGTTTAGCGCGTCCGGGTCACACGTCCGTGGGCCGCCCGGCAGAAGCGGTCGGTCATGCCGGCGACGTAGTCGCAGATGACGCGATGGGCGCCCTGGTCGGCGAGGCGGCGGACGAAGCGCGGCGGCAGAAGGGATGGATCGGCCAGGTACGTTTCAAAGAGTTCGCGGATGATGCGCTTTCCCTGGGCGTCTGCGGCCGCGACTTCGGGTCGGCGGTAGTATCGCTGCGCGACGCACGCTTCCAGTTCTTCGAGCCGATCGGTCATGCCGGGGGAGAGGACGACGACGGAGGAGGGCTGGCGGCGCACTTCATCGACGGAGGCGAACCGCGCCAGCACGCCCGCCGACGCGGCCGCGACGTCCTGGATCAGCACGCTGAGCATGGCGTTGATGATCGGCCGCCGCACCGCATGGATCGACCACCCCGGTGGCAAATCCTCCGCCAGAAGCTCGACGACCTCCCGCCACAGGCGCACGCTCGTGCAGGCGTCGAGGTCCAGGAAACCGGCGCCGATGGCGTCTTCCAGATCGTGCAGGTCGTACGCGAAGCGGTCGGCCAGCGCAACGATCTGGGCCTCGACCGTCGGCATGGGGCCGCTGTGCAGAAGCTCCGCGCCCGATGTGTCATAGGGCTGACAGGGATGATCGAAGCGGGTGACGTGCTTGATCAGCCCCTCGCGCACTTCGTAGGTCAGGTTGAGGCCGCGGAATTGCGGGAACGGATGCTCGAGGTAATCCACCACCCGCAGCGACTGGGCGTTGTGCTCGAAGCCGCCGTGGCCGGCCGCCAGTTCGTCGAGCGCCGCCTCGCCGGCGTGGCCGAAGGGCGGATGTCCCAGGTCGTGCGCCAGAGCGATCACCTCCGCCAGCGCTGCGTTGGCGCCGAGCCGCCCCGCCAGCACGCGGGCCACGTCGGCCACTTCCAGCGAGTGCGTCATCCGCGTGCGGACGTGGTCGTCGTCCGATTCGCCCACCACCTGCGTCTTGGAGCGCACGCGGCGGAACGCGGTGCAGGTGATGACGCGGTGCCGATCGACCTCGAACGGCGTGCGGATGGCGGTACACGGCTCGTTATGGACGCGGCCACGGGTTCGCGAGTCGGCGACGGCGCAGGAAGCGAGTGCGGGCATGGGAGAAGTCTACCATACCGGCGAGATACGCTATAATCGAGCGGAGAGGCGAGGTGTACGATGATCCGCTGCTCGGCGCCATCGTGATGGAGGTCCTCGATCTGGTCATCGACTGCACCCACCAGACGCTGGGTCCGCGCGATCCGGATCGGGTGATTGCGCAGATCGACTGACGGGAGGTAGCCAACGCGAACAGGACTCAGCACCTGACGGTGCTCAACGGCCGCCTGGGACTGCACGTCCCCGTGATCACGACGCCGCTGATGCGGATTCCGCCGGATTCACTCATCGAGGGGCTGCCATGAGCACTGCACCAAAGATCGAGTGGCCTGACGACCCCGTGGTCGCTGAAGTTCGCGAAATCCGCGCCCTATTCCCATGGGTGGATCGACGGTATAATGGCGGCAATCCGGGAACCTGAACTATGCGGCCGGATGACGTGGTCGTGTCCCTTCACGGGACGCCGATTCTGGAGGCTTGGCATGACAACTCCCCCACCCAAGCCGGGTGAGCGCGTCGCCGACGTGCGTTTCGACGACGACACCATGAGCGTCGATTTGGCCGACGGACGGACGATCCCCGTCCCGCTGGCGTGGTTTCCCCGCCTGCTCGACGCCACACCGGCGCAGCGAAAGAACTGGCAACCGTGCGGCGGCGGCTTCGGAATCCATTGGCCGGATATCGACGAGGATTTGAGCACGCGGGGTTTGCTCGAAGGGGGGAACGGAGCCGCGCCAGCGGGAGCCGGCCAATCGATAAGCCTGCGCTTCCAGGACATGTCGCGCCCAACGATGCCGTCTGCCGATCCGCTGATCGACGAGGTGCGCCAGCGCCGCATCGAACTTTTCGAACGCTCGGCGGCCCGATGGACAAGCTGTACGAGGAGATTCAACGCGTTCAGAAGGAACATCCGGAAAAGGTCGTCAATCGCCAGGTAGGGCGCGTCAAGGACGTATCCTACCTGGCTTAAGCAACCAATCGCCGCACGCATGGACGGGCTGAACCCGACCTGTTGGCTCATTAATGATGACCGCAGGTCAGAGGCACCGGGACCGAAGGAACCCATCAAGCGGAGTACGTTATGACAGCGAACTACTTAAGATGCGACGTTCTGCTTGCGGTACTTTTCTGGTCATTCGCGCTTCCCTCGGTTTGTGCGGCTGACCAGTCGAAGGACTTGACCCGCGAGTTCATCGACGGGCGCCGCCTGACTTTCAGCACGAAAGATCACCCCAAGGCAAGAGGCGCAAACTTCACGATTGCGTACCCGAGTAGTTGGAAGGCTGCCGAGGGTGAGCGCCCGCACATCGTACAGAAGTTCGTCAGCGAGGGCGGACGTGGTTTTGAGATTGTAATGATC
>QZJT01000070.1 GCA_003597935.1 Phycisphaerales bacterium
GTCCCCGCCCCCCCCGCAGCCGCCGCCGTCCCTCGCGCCACGCTCCTCCTGCGTTCGCGCGTGGCATCGCGAGCGGCGCCGACGGCGGTCAAGGCCCTGGCGCAACGCCCCGCGGCCACCAGGATCAACGCGCCCGCGCCGGCGAGCGCCGCCAACTCCGGCCAGGACGTGGCCGCGTCGGAACCGGAAGCCGACAGCCCCGTCAGGTGCGGCGGATAACGACCGGCCGGCAGCATGGCCCACAACGTATTCGGTATCGCGGCCAGCGGCTCCCACGCCTCGACCAGCCAGCGATTCCCCCCCCCGAGGCCGGCCGGCAGCACCGCTGCGAAGAAGTACGGCAGAAAGCAGAGCCCCACGACGACGTGCGTGACGGCCCAGAAGCGCACGGCCCGGCGGCGGTCCTGCGCCAGCGTCACCGCCGCCAGCGTGGCCGGGGCCCAGTAAAGGGAGAAGTAGTGCGTCGGCAACGCCGCCAGCAGCAGCACCCCATAAAGCGACCACGACCGCGCGGTCATCCGCTGTACCGCACGGATCAGCGCCCAGGCCGCGCCCGTCAGCAGCAGCACCCACAGCGCGTACGCCCGCGCCTCGTGAGCGTAATAT
The DNA here is from genome assembly GCA_003597935.1 of Phycisphaerales bacterium. Classification (GTDB taxonomy): domain Bacteria; phylum Planctomycetota; class Phycisphaerae; order UBA1845; family UBA1845; genus SURF-32. Next base: position 607 of record QZJT01000070.1, read on the forward strand.
ACGTGCAGCGGGTGCGCGGCCGCCAGCACCGCCGCGATCACCCCCCCCCGCCGGCCGGCGAGCCTCGCCGCGGCCGCACCCAACAGCGGCACCGTCAGCGCCGCCGCCAGCGCCGAAAACGCGCGATAGGCCGCTTCGGAGTGTCCGAAGATCGTCGCCCAGCCCCGCAGCAGCACGTAGTACGGCAGGTTGGTGCTCTCGCGCAGCAGGTTCGCCCAGCCGGCGGGCCAGTCGAACAGATCGCGCACGTAGAGGTAGGTGCAGGACTCGTCGTACCAGAACTCATGGGCGGACAGCCCGACGAACCGCAATCCCGTGCCGGCCGCCGTCGCCAGCGCGATTGTCGCAATCGCCCATCGCGAGGTGCGATCGATCATCGCGGAATCGTCGTGCGTTTTCCCGATCGTCACACACTCCGCCCGTCATGAAGCGATCGCCGCACGCTTCGCCGGGCATGAAGTTCCAGCGTCGCCCGCCGCCGCCCGGATCCCCCGGCTCGCCCAGAGCCCCGGCATTCATGCCGGCAGTCGCCTGGCAGCTCTCGCGCACCTTCCACAGCCGAACTCCCGCCTTGAAAGGCGGGGCTCCGAGCGCGCCGCCGCGCCATCCTCCTGTTCGTCATTCGCGATTCGTCATTCGCCATTCACCCTGCCGCCGCGCCGCCGGGGGCGAACTGCTCCCGCAGCCAGTCCAGCGTCACGCCCTTCTGCGCCAGCAGCTCCGCCAGCCCGTTGGAGCCGTCGCGCAGCAGCGCCAGCAGCAGGTGCTGCGGCTCGATCTCGCCGGCGCCCATGCGGTTGGCCGAATCCACCGCCAGGATCATGGTGTGCCAGAACTTGGGTGATCGGAACGCCTTGGCCAGTTCCTGCTGATGGACCCATTCGAAGTCGCCGTGCCGCGAATGGGCCAGGTCGTGCGAGGGATCGACGCTCGACCGCAGCAGCGCCAGCGTCTTTTCCCGCAGCACGTCGAGGTTGACGCCCTGCGCCCGCAGCACCCGCGACGGGATGCTGTCGATCGACAGCAGCCCCAGGATCAGGTGTTCGGTGCCGACGTAGCGATGATGGAACTTCCGCGCCTCGTCGATCGCCTTGACGATCACGTCGCGCAGCTCGGCCGTGTGCGCCCGCTGGCCGATGGTCCGGGGGCCCTCGGTCTCGGGCATCTGGGCGCGGACTTCGTCGCGGACCGATTCGAGGTTCACGTTCAAGACGCGCAACGCCTCGGTGGCGACGCACGCCCCCTCCGCGATCAGCCCCAGCATCAGATGGGCCGGCGCCAGGTAGGAATGGTTCAGCCGGCCTGCCTCGCGGTTGGCCAGCGCCATCGCGTGGCGCGCCCGGTCGGAAAATCGCTCGTGCATGAAAGGGGAACTCCGTAGCAATTGAACGGACGGCGCCTCATGGTCCGGAACCGCCCTGTGATGTCGATTCCGGGCCGGTCGACGCTTCCTGCTCCATGAAGTAACGCCCCCACCAGATGCGGAAGCGCCGCTCGACGTCCGCACGCAACGCCGCCAGGTCGCCGTCGAAACTGTCGACCGGACGCCCGCCGAGCACCACCTCGATGTCGTAGACCCGTTCTCGGCGGATCACCGAGACGACGACCACTTCGCCGCGATGGCGCTGCCGGATGGTGTCGCGGAACCAGGCCATTCCCGCCCGGATGGGCTCGTGGTCGACGCCGATGATGATGTCACCCAGGAACAGGCCGGCGTCCGAGGCGGCGCTGTCCGGCAGCACGTTGGCGATGGCGACGCCGATGCCGGCCTCCGGCACGCGCGGGTCGTCGGCATGGGTGACGGCGTTGCCGATCGAGATGCCCAGAAAACCGTTGCGCCCGGTGAGGTATTCGTCCAGGTAGCAGAAATGGACGATCGCTTCGATCCGCAGCCGGACCTCCAGATCGTCGCTGAGATGGTACGCATCGCGCAGCGCTCGGAACGCCACCGTGCCCGTTCTCTGCAGGATCTGCGTCGCGGACTCGCGTTCGGCGTAGTCCGGGCTGCCCAGCGCCTGAACCGCCGCGTCGATGCGGGCCTGGACGGCGTCGCTGACGGCGGCGTCGAACTCGTGGCCGTGGACGGATGCGTCCTCATCGGCGGCAGCGTCTGACGCGGCGGGCTGCGGGCGCGCGGCATCCTGCGGGCCTGCGACGGCCGCGACAGCGGGGGCAAGCCACACACCGGCGGCCATGGACCGGATGGACGAGATGGACATGATGGACGAAATGGACGAGATGGACGAGATGAACGAAATGGACACGATAGACGAGATGGACCGGATGCTCGCGGTGAACGGCCGATGACTCATAAGAGCTTCTCCAACTCCCCGCACACCCGGTCCACGTCTTGCGCCGTCAGCTCGTGGTGGAACGGCAGTGCGATCGTCCGGTCGGCCAGCGCTTCGCAGACCGGGAAGTCGCCGCGGGCGTAGCCGAACCGTTCGACGAAATAGGGCTGCAGGTGGATCGGCGCAAAATAGTTGCTGCAGCCGATGCCACGCTCCCGCAGCGCCGTCAGGATCTCGTCCCGCCGCCCGGCGGGGTAGTCGTCCGCCAGCCGGACGACGTACACGAACCAACTCATGTCCACGTCCGGCCGGATGACCTGCGTGACCAGCCGCGTCTGCCCGGCCAGTCGCTGCCGGTAGAGTTCCGCTACTCGCCGGCGCTGAGCCAGGATCTCCCCGATGCGTCGAAGCTGCACGAGGCCCAGGGCGCAGGCGATCTCCGACAGCCGGTAGTTGTATCCCATACGCGGGTGGGCGAGCCACCCCCCCTTGTCGTCGCGCCCCTGGTTCCGCAGCGACCGCAGCAGTCGTGCCAGGTCCGGGTCCGAGGTCGTAACCATACCGCCTTCGCCGGTGGTGATCTGCTTGTTGGGGTAGAACCCGAACACACCCGCGTCCGCGATCGACCCGGCGGGTCGGCCGCGGTACCGGCCGCCCAGCGCCTCGCACGAATCCTCGATGACCCGCACGCCGCGACACTGGGCGAGCGCCAGGATCGGATCGAGATCCGCGACCTGTCCGAACACGTCCACCGGGATGATCGCCCGCGTCCGCGCCGTGACCGCCGCCGCCACCGCGTCGGGGTCGATGTTCCAGGTGTCCGGGCGGACGTCGGCGAACACCGGCCGGGCGCCCTCGTACAGGGTGCAATTGGCGGACGCGACGAAGGAGAACGGCGTGGTGATGACCTCGTCGCCCGGGCCGGCCCCGATCGCCCGCACGAGCATGTGCAGCGCGGCGGTGCCGCTGGAGCAGGCGATCGCCTCGCGGACGCCGCAGTAGCGGGCGAACGCGGCCTCGAACTCGGCGAGTCTGGGTCCCAGCGACAGGCACGGCGTGCGCAGCACGGCCACGACGCTCTCGATCTCCTCCTCGGAGACGTTCGGCCGCGCCAGTGGGATTTCAGCCTGCTGTTCCGACATGTCGACGGACGTTATTGAGTGTGGCACCGGCTCCCAGCCGGTGGCCCATGTGGCACCGGTTTTCAACGGTGATTCATCTGTCCCAACTTGCAGCCGGGAACCCGGCACACCGCCCGGCATGAATGCCGCGGCTCTGAGTTCACCGCCCGGCATGAATGCCGCGGCTCTGAGTTCACCGCCCGGCATGAATGCCGCGGCTCTGAGTTCACCGCCCGGCATGAATGCCGGGGCTCTGAAGGACTCCGCGGCATTATAGCGGACGTGACGGGTGGTCGATAGGATGTCTGATTCGTCGCGGTCCGATGGCCGCGGGCGGATCCCGAATCAAGATACGGACAGCCCCATGAAAACCGAATTGAAGGTCCGCGCCTCCAGCCGCAGCAAACCCGCCGACCTGGAAGAACCCGCCACCGCCGCCCGCGGCAGGAACTCCCGCGGCCCCGCCGGCCAGGGCGCGGCACGCCCGCACACGGGCACGGCGCACCCACGCAACGGCACGGCTCACCCGCGCACCAGCGCGGAGTTTCTCGACGCCATCCGCAGTCGGACCGCGGTTGTCGGCGTGGTCGGGCTGGGCTACGTCGGCCTGCCGCTGGTGCGCACGTTCTGTGCGGCCGGGTTCCACTGTCTGGGCTTCGACGTGGACGCTTCCAAAGTCCGGGCGCTCAACGCCGGCAAGAGCTACATCAAGCACATTCCCTCCTCGATGATCTCCGGCCTGGTGAAAAAGGAGCAGTTCCACGCCACCGACGACCCGGCCGCCCTGCGCGACGCGGACGCCATCCTCATCTGCGTCCCCACCCCGCTGAGCAAATCGCGCGACCCGGACATGAGCTACGTCGAGGGCACCGCCCACGTGGTGGCCGAGCACCTGCGCCGCGGACACCTGGTCGTGCTGGAGAGCACCACCTATCCCGGCACCACCCGCGAGCTGGTCCAGCCCATCCTGGAATCCAGTGGGCTGAAGGTGGAGAAGGACTTCTTTCTGGCTTACTCGCCCGAGCGCGAGGATCCTGGCCGCACGGACTATTCGACCGAGACGATCCCCAAGGTGGTCGGCGGCATCGGCCCGCACAGCCGCAAGATCGCCAACGCCCTCTACGGCGCCGCCATCCGGATGACGGTGCCGGTGTCGAGCTGCGAGGTGGCCGAGTCCTGCAAGATCCTGGAAAACGTCTATCGCAGCGTCAACATCGCGATGGTCAACGAGCTGAAGCTCCTGTTCGACCGCATGGGCATCGACGTGTGGGAGGTGATCGCGGCCGCGTCCACCAAGCCGTTCGGCTTCCAGCCGTTCTACCCCGGACCGGGCCTGGGGGGCCACTGCATCCCCATCGACCCGTTCTACCTGACCTGGAAGGCGCGGCAGCACGACATGCCGACGCGCTTCATAGAACTGGCCGGCGAGATCAACAAGGCGATGCCCGAGTACGTCGTACATCGCGTGGCCGAAGGGCTCAATACGGCAAAAAAGGCGATCAACGGGTCGAAGGTCCTCCTTCTGGGGCTGGCGTACAAGAAAAACGTGGACGACCTGCGCGAGTCGCCGTCGATCGAATTGATCGAACTGCTGCGCCAGCGCGGCGCCAGGGTCGACTACAACGACCCTTACATCCCGCGCACCCACAAGCAGCGCGAGCACGATCTGAAACTGAAGAGCGTGAAGCTGACCGAATCTGCCCTGGCGTCGTATGACTGCGTCCTGATCGCCACCGATCACTCGGACTACGACTACGCCTGGATCGTCGAACACGCCCGGCTCGTGGTGGACACCCGCAACGCCACCGCGGGCGTGAAAAAGGGACGGACGAAGATCGTGAAGGCGTAGACCCGTCTGCCCGTCCAAGCTGGCAATTGACTCGGAGTCTGTTTTCGCGGTATCGTGCCGGTGATGGTCATGTGCGTCGTTTGTATCGGCGACATGGATGGTTGGTGCGCAGCGTGCGCAGATGCCCGGCGTTGATGGTGCGATCACGTGAGTTCCGGTACGCTGCATGCAGGACGCGTGCGTCGAGTTGGGCTATGCCTGCTGATTGCGGGTGCCGTTGTTCTACCGTTCGCGAGCTTTGCTTCATACGGCGGGCCGCTGACCATTGATCTGGGCGTACCATACCTATTCGTGGTTTTGCCCATTGGGTTCTTCCTTCTGGGCTATGCCCAGCCCGACAGAGCCACGCGGGCAGCGACAGCGTTCGGCTTCTTAATCGCGTCTGTGGCTACTTTTACGTTTGTTGACGCGTCGCGGCCAAACCCCGGGTGCATGGACTACTTCCCGCTATGTACGTTCTGCGTAATCGGCGCGGAGTTTGTTTCCGGACTTGCACTCGGCCTGATCGCCGTCCCGGAGAAGTTTCCGGTGGACGCCTGTCGAAAATGCGGCTATCTCCTGCGCGGCCTGCCGGAGCCGCGCTGCCCCGAATGCGGCACGGCTTTCGACTCCAGGTCACTCGGGCTCGCCCCCCAGATCGACGACCGTCGCCTGTAGATCGCTTACGCGGGCCCCGCCACGACCTTGAGCAGAAACGCCTCCTTCCGCCGGTCGGGCGCGGTGAAGACTCCCCGACCCACGGTGGGCTGGTCGCTGACGGGCGTGTAGTGCAGCGTGTACTCGCTGCCCGGCGACAGATACGCCCGCAGATAGCCCACGTCCGGGCTGCCCGGTTTGGCCCCGATGAGCTTGCTGTCGTTGAGGTAGGTGATGGCGACGGGCTGACCGTCCGCGTCCACCAGCTTGAAGTGGGCCTCCATCCACTCCTGCCAGGTGGCGTTGAACTGGGGGTTTCCGGCCGGCGGTTCGCGCTCGGTCATCCCCTCGGTCAGCGTGACGTTGAACTCGATGCCCTGCTCGCCCGGGTCGCCGAACGCCACGTACATGTCATACCGCTGCGTAGAGAGCCCCCGATCCATGTACCCGATCCCGAGGTAGATGGCTAGGCCCACGATCAGAAGCAGAACGACCAGAATCTTCATCTTCAGTCTCCCGGAGTGCCTGATACCGTGCCGACGGCGGCCGCGGGGTTAATCGCTCATGTTCTTCAGTCCCCGCGCCCGGCTGCGCTCGCCGTGCTCGGCGGTGATCACGCTGCGGATGCCGCCCCGTGCCCGCCACCGGGACCGCACCCTCATCCACCGCGGCGACGCGGCCGCCACCAGATCGTCGAGAATCACGTTGGTCACGTCCTCGTAAAAGATGCCGCGCTGGCGGAAGCGCTGCAGGTAGAGCTTGAGGCTCTTCAACTCCACGCACCGCTGGTCCGCCACGTAGGTGATAGCGATCCTGCCGAAATCCGGCTGTCCGGTCCGGGGGCAGACGCTGGTGAACTCCCCGACGACGTGCTCGATCACATAGTCGCGCCCCGGGTGCGGGTTGGGGAAGGTTTCCAGTTGTGCGGCCGGGTCCGTCATCGACTCCGCTCTGGCTCCGTGGGCGTGGCCCGGCCCCATTGTAGCCGTCGGCGCGGGATGGGGAACCCGCAGGCGGCCGGAAACGGGTGCGTGGCGGCATCGGCGGCTTCTCTGAGCGAGCCGCGTGGCTTCAGCCCGCGCGGAGTCTGTCTCGGAACGGCCTCGGCCGACGATAGAGCGGTCGCCGCAGTCGGTTAGGTCGAGTTTGGTTAGTCTTGGGGACATCCGCCGCGTCTGTCACGCACCCGCCGGAAAACGCGGGCGGTTCCGCCGCTTGAAGGATGCCCTCAGCCTGCTACGATGATGAGGATACGGACAGGGAGCGCCACGGATGGTGGAACAGGCCGACCGAGCCAGGCTCAGCGACGATCCAGCCGATCAACTGACTTTGCCGTTTTCGCGTCCGGCCGCGGCCGGCGCCGAAGCCGCCGTCGCGCAGGAGACCGCCAGCATCGACAGCGCACGCTCAACGTCTCGCCGCTCCGCGGGCAGGGAACCCCGGCGCGCCACCGCCGAGTCGATGGCCCGGCAGCAGCGCGAGATCTCCGTCTCCGAGTTCTTTACCAAGAACCGCCACCTGCTGGGCTTCGACAACAAGCGCAAGGCCCTGCTGACCACCGTCAAGGAGGCCGTCGACAACAGCCTGGACGCCTGCGAGGAGGCCGGGATCCTCCCCGACGTGGACGTTCACATCCAGCAGCGCGACGAGGACCGCTTCCGCGTCACCGTCCGCGACAACGGGCCGGGCATCGTCAAACAGCAGATTCCAAAAGTCTTCGGCCAACTGTTGTACGGGTCGAAGTTTCACCGGCTGAAAATGTCGCGCGGGCAGCAGGGCATCGGCATCTCCGCGGCCGGAATGTACGGCCTGATCACCACCGGCAAGCCCATCCGCATCGTCAGCCGGACCGGCCCGCGGGCCCAGGCCCACCAGTACAAGCTGGCGATCGACACGCAGAAGAACCGGCCCGACATCATCAGCGAGGAGACCGTCGAGGTCGACTGGCCCAGCGGCACCGAGGTGAGCATCGAGCTGGTGGCCACCTATCATCGCGCCCGCCAGAGCGTTGATGAGTACCTCGAACTGGTCGCGATCGCCAACCCCCACGCGCGGATCACCTATCATCCGCCCAACGGGACGGTCATCGACTATGCCCGCGGAACTGACGTGCTGCCGCCGCCGACGCGCGAGATCAAGCCGCACCCCTACGGCATCGAACTTGGCACGCTGATGAAGATGCTCAAGCAGACCGAGTGCAGGAAACTCGGCGCGTTCCTGCAGACGGAGTTTTCGCGCGTCAGTCCCGCCGTGGCGGCCAAGATCGTCGGGCAGGCCGGGCTGACCATGCAGACGTGGGTGAACTCGATCGACCCTCCCACGGCCGAGAAGCTCTACAAAGCCCTGCAGGCGGCCAGGCTGAAGGCCCCGCCCACCGACTGCCTGGCGCCGATCGGAGCCGAGGGGATCCTCCGCGGCATGACCAAGGGGATCAAGGCCGAGTTCTACACCGCCGTCACCCGGGATCCGGTCGTCTATCGCGGCAATCCCTTTCAGATCGAAGTCGGCATCGCCTACGGCGGCGAACTGGGCGGCGACCGGCACGACGAGGACGTGGACGAAAAAGACCTCGACGTGCAGGCCCGCGTCATCCGTTACGCCAACCGCGTGCCGCTGCTCTACCAGCAGGGGGCGTGTGCCACCTACAAGGCGGTGACCGACACGCGCTGGAACAACTACGGCCTGTCGCAGTCGGCCGGCGCGCTGCCGCGGGCGCCGATGGTGGTGTTGATCCACCTGGCCAGCGTCTGGGTGCCGTTCACGTCGGAGGGCAAGGAGGCGATCGCCGACTACGACGAGATACGCAAGGAGGTGCGGCTGGCTCTGTCGGAGTGCGGCCGCCGGCTGGGGTCGCTGCTGCGGCGTAAGAAGAAGAAGACCGACTTCAGCCGCCGCCGCGACGTGTTTCATCGTTACATCAACGAAGTCGTCGACGCGGCCCGGGCGATCGCGGTGATCAACAAGGACGAATTTCGCCGCAATCTGGTGCGGCTGGCGGAATCGCACACGGAGGCTGCCGACCTCGAGTTCGACGATACCGGGAGGGCGATCAAGCCGTCCGACGACGATGGCAACGGTCTCGGGCTGCCGGATACGGTGGTGGTGGCCCGTGACGAGGGCGAGGCGCCCGCTATGGATGAGTTGTTTGATACCGGCGCGACGGCAGCGGCCAAGGCGAACGTGAAGAGCAACGGCCGCAAAGAGGCCCCGGCGGCGAAGAAGAAAAGAGCACGCAAGAAATGAGAATCGCAACGAGCCAGCGACCCGGTCCATGAAGCGAGCGAGGCCCATCCGAACCGGGAGCGTAAGCGACCGGCCGGGGGCAGCGTGCCCCGGTTGAATCCAATGGCAAAGACAAAGACCAAACCCACCGCACCGGAACGATCCAGCAAGCGCAAGAGCGACGCCGGCGAGAAGATCAAGGCGCTGGCGCTGAGCGTCGTCGACCAGGCCGAGCGCTCGGCCGACCCGTCGCTCGATATCCCCATCCGGGCCCTGTCCAACGTGTCCTTCAACCCGAAGACGCGCTACATCGAGATGGGCGGCAGCAAACAGTCGCGCAGCTTCTTCAACTTCGGCCAGGCCAAACGGTTCATGCAGACGCTGCTGGTGGCGTCGAAGTGCAAGGAACTGGTGGACGCCGGCAAGACCGCCAGCATCCGTCAGATCTATTATATGTCCAAGCACACCATCAAAGGCACCAATGAGAAGACCTTTGATGACCAGGCGGAGTCCGATCCGATCATCGAAGATCTGGAGGTTTCCATCGACACGCTGCGCGAGGAGCTTCACGTCTTCGCCAGCAACCGCGGGAACCTGGCCGGACCGATCACGCTGGTGGACGACGGCAACACGCTCGATTGTACGAGAATGGGCAGCGCTGGCTACGCCGTGCCCAGCATCGTCGAGCCGGACGCAGTGCAGTTCAAGAAGTGCGAGGCGAAGTTCATTCTGCACGTCGAAAAAGACACGGTCTGGCGGCGCTTCCATGAGGATCGTTTCTGGGACCAGCACCTGTGCATCATCTCCCACGGCGGCGGCCAGCCGGCCCGCGGGATGCGCCGCCTGCTGCACCGGATGCACCATGAATTGAAGCTCCCCGTCTACGTGCTGATGGACTGCGATCCCTGGGGATATTATATCTATTCGGTGATCAAGCAGGGTTCGATCAATCTGGCCTATGAGTCACGCCGCATGGCCGTGCCCGACGCGAAGTTCATCGGCGTCTCCAGTTTCGACTACGAGCGCTGCGGCCTCACCGACGACGTCAAGCTCGACCTGGACGCCAACGACGTCAAACGGGCGAAACAGATCCTCTCCTACCCCTGGTTCGAGGGCAAAAAACCGTGGGAGAAAGAGATCAGGAAGATGATCTCCAATGGCTTCAAGATGGAAGTCGAAGCCATGATCAACAAGCGGCTGACCTACCTGACGGAAGAGTACGTCCCGATGAAGCTGGCGGACAGGAAGCAGTGGCTGGATTGATGCGATCGACGCTACGGCCGCCACAACTGGCGCCGCTGATAGGCGTCCCGCTGGGCCTCCAGGCGGTCGGCCCAGGCGGGGCGATCCGCGCCGGTGGCGCCGAGTCGAGCATCCAGCGTCGCCACGGCCGCGTCGAAGTCTCCCAGCGCCGCCTGGGCTGCGGCCAGGGATTCGTCGGCTGCAATGCTCCCGCCTTCCGACAGCTCTACGGCGCGGCGAGCCAGGCGCAGCGCCTGCTGCGGATCGCGGCAGGCGGGGTCGTTCGACGTCGCCAGCACCCAGGCCAGCTTGGCGTGGATCAGCACGTGATCGGGATCGGCGGTCAGCCCGCTTCGCAGCGCCGCAATCGCGCCGGCCTCCTCGCCCGACTCCGCCCGCGCCACCGCCAGGCCATACCAGGCGTCGACGACCATCGCCGCGGTCTTTTCCCCCCCCCGGACCGTGACGATCTGAAAGTGGCGGCCGGCCTCCGCGTACCGCCCCTGGCGGGCCAGCAGGTTCGCATACGCATAGTGAGCGTCGGCGGCCAACGGCACGGCCTCGAAGAGGGCGGCGTAGGCACGATCGGCCTCGTCGAACTTCCCGGCCGTGCCCAGGACGTGGGCCAGGCCGCGCAGGGCGTCCTCGTCGGACGGCTGGATGGCCAGGGCGTCGCGGTAGTGCCGCTCGGCCGCGTCGAGGTCGCCCAGGTCGGCGGCGCACAGCCCGGCGCCGACGTGGGGTGCGAGCATGTCCGGGCGCAGCAGGATCGCCCTGTCGTAGTACTCGGCCGCACGGCGGATCAGGTCCAGGTCGCCGGTGACCGTGGCCTGCCGCCTCAGCGCCCCCGCCAGCCCGGACCAGCCTTTGGGGTGCTGCGGGTTGTTCTCGATCATGTGCGTCCACAGCGACTCCGGCGTGCGCCACACGCGGACCTGGGCGCGCGTCATCGCCGCCAGCAACAGCGTCGCGGCGATCACGGCCACCGCGATAGGCGCGGCGGACGCCCTCGTCCGCCGCCGCTGCCGCACGATCGCCGCCACCCCCGAACCCGCGACGATCGCCCAGGGCATCATGGAAAGATACGTGTACCGGTCCGCGGCCATTTGCGGACCGCTCTGGGCCACACCCAGCACCGGCGATACCAGCGCGACGTAGCAGCCCAGCGCCACCGCCACCGCCGGGCATCGGCGCCGCCACGTCCACGCGGCCGCGGCCAGCGCGAAGACCAGCGCGGCGCTGACCAGGACGCGCGCGTCCCAGGGCGATGCCTCGTCGGGCCATTCATACAGCGGCAGCAGCGTCGCCGGCCAGACCGACTTGCCAACGTAGAACGCCAGCCCGAACAGCGCCTGGGCGATGCGTGAGCTGAGATCGTGTTCAGCCAGTGACCGCATCGCCCCGGCGTCGCGCTGCGCCCAGATCGCCGTCATGGCGAACACGCCCGCCGGGGCCGCGTACAGGACCTTCTCCAGCAGCACCCGGCCGAGCGAGCCACCGTGCCTTCGGCGGCGCTGATCGCCGGTAAAGGTCCCCACTGCGCCCGAACCTTCAGCCGAAGCGGCAGCGGAAGGTACTCCCGAGCGCACGCTGCGTCCGGACCGCCGCAGTCGTCGGAGCGGATACACGTCCAGCATCAGCAGTACGGCCGGGAGCGGAACACCCGCGGCCTTCGACAGCAGCGACAGCACGTAGCAGATCCACGATCCGGCGAGCATCCGCGCCCGCCCGTGTCCGTCGCCGGCCGTCGCCTGTCGCAGGTAGAGCCAGACCGCCGCCATCAGCCACGCGCCGCTGAGCACGTCGCGGCGCTCGGTGGCCCAGGCGACCGACTCGACCCTCAGCGGGTGTACGGCGAACAGGAGCGCCGCCGTCAAAGCGCCGGCTACCGTGAACAGCGAACCATCCTCACGCCCGTCACGGAGCGACTGTGTGCGTTTCGACTCGACGCCCGATCCCGTTGCCCCGCCACGGGCCGCCGTGGCCAGCAGTTCCCGGCTGACGAGGTAGAAGAACACCGCCGTGATGACGTGCAGGGCCAGATTGGTGAGGTGTACGCCGGTGGCGGACACGCCCCCCCACACGGCCGCGTCCACCGCGTACGACATCCAGGTCAGCGGCTGATAGTGCCCGGCGTGGCTGGTCGTGAACATCCAACGCAGCCGCTCGACATCGAAACCGCGATAGTGCGGGTTATCGACAATGACCTCGAAGTCGTCCCAGTTGACGAACTCGTTGTCGAGCACGCCCAGGAAGGCCACGACCGTCACCAGAATGAGCACGGCGACGGCACGGAGGTCCGTCAGCCACGGTCCCGTCCGGTCCGGTCGCGTTGCGCCGATGTGCAGGGCGTGTCTGACCATAGAGGACTTCGTACACCACGCAGTGTGGCGCCGGCTTCCAGTCGGTGTCTGTGGCCTTCCTGGCCATACGAATCGCAGCCCACACTGCTCACCGGCAAGATGCCGGTGCCACACGCGCCCCGGCGCCGGTGCCACACGCGCCCCGGCGCCGGTGCCACACGCGCCGTGGCGCCAGCGCGACACGCGCCGGCCCGGCATTGTGGCGGCGTCGCCGTCATTCGCCAATGATTCGCGCCGCGGCGCGCCGATATCCTGTCGATACGGGCCGTGCTCGACCTGGAGGAGGCAGGATGACGCTCCGACACCCGTTTGGACGACTCGGATCGATCGCAGTCCTTGCGGCGCTGGCCCTGCAGGGCGGTTGCGTCGACATGACGCCGCAGGAACCCGATCCTGACGACCCGGCCCAGCGTATCGTCGATCGCCCGGGCAGCGGCGCCGCCCGTGTGTCCGGCGTGGTGCTCTCGGCGACGTCTGAAGACGTGCTGCCGATCGGCGGCGTGCTCATCATCCTGGGCGACGCCTCGGCCGTGTCGCGGGTGGACGGAACGTTCGATCTTCTCAGCGTACCGGGTGGCAGCCAGCCGCTGGTGGTGGACGGAAGCCATCTGGTCGCAGGAGACGGCCGATACGGACAGTTCGTCTCCCGCGTCGAGGTCGAGGACCAGAAACAGGTCCAACTCGAACAGCCCGTGTACATCCCGTTCGTACCCGATGCGGCGTTGCAGCCGGTCAGCCTGGAGCGCGAGGCCACCATCACCGGTCCCGACGGCGTCACGTTGACCATCCCGCCGGCCGGCGCCCGCGTCGACGGCGAAGCCTGGGACGGGCGGCTGGCGATCATCGCGATCCCGCCCGAACGGGTACCCTGGCCTCTGCCGGACGCTCTTGCGGACTCCTCAGTGAAGCTGCTCACGATTCAGCCGGCGGGCATCGAGTTTCCCGTGCCCGCCCGGCTGACGATCGACGACGGCGGCGCCGGCGACGCCGGCGCGTTGATGCTGCTGACGCTCGACCCGGCCAGCGGGGCCTACGTGGACCGGGCGCTGCTGGAAGGCTCGGTGGGCGCCTTTCGCACCAGGCTGGGCGGCGTAGAGGGCGGCGGCTGGCACGTGCTGACCCGCCCGCGCGTCTCGGTCATCGCCCCCTGCCCGGCGCGGACCGCCGAAGCGGAATCCGCCTGCCTGCGGGCCTGGATGGACGCGGTCGATGCCTTCTCCGTCGTGCCCCCCCCCGCAGCGCCGGGCGCGGACGTGCCGCTGGCGACGCTGGGCGAGGCGATGGCGCTGGCGCCGCGATCGGCCGCCGAGGCGAGGACCATCATCCGCGCCGTCACCGAAGATTACAACGTAGTCCGGGCCGTGACCTCCGCGGCGGATGGCGTCTATCGCGGAATGTCCGAACTGGACGGCCTGGGCGCCGGGATCGAGGCGGCGTTTCTGGCCTGCGCGGAGGTCACCGCCTGCGGCGGCTCGCCCGGCCGCGGGGCGCTGGATGAGGCGCTGGCTCAGGTGCAGGAGAACGCCGCCGCCTTTGCGCCGCCGTACGCGCGCCTGGCCGCGGCCACCGCGGCGCTTAGCCCCTACTTCTCCCGGCCGCAGGATCTCGACGATGCCGCTTTGGCGGCCTATCGGGTTGACGCTGACGCATTCGTGCAGGCGCTGGCCGCGTTCGGCTCGTCAGCCGCGCCGATGGCAGCCTATGACGCCCTGATCGTCACCCGCCGCGAGGTCGAACGGGCGCTTCTGGCCCAGCGAGCCGCGTTCAGCCGCCCGGCCGAGAGCGACGAAGCCGCGCCGGTATCCGTGGCCGGCATCTGCACAGATGAGGGGACGCGCTCCTACGGCCTGGTGGCTGCGGGCATGGCGTCGATCCAACTGACGCCCATCGACCCGGAATCGTCCGAGGCGTGCGTGTTCGTCGCGATGGATGCCGGCAACGAACGCGTCAGCCGTCCCATCCTGCAGTCGTCACTCCTGGCGGGAACGTCCATGCCGATCACGCTGGCGCTCGATCGGCGGCTCACACGGGCGTCCTACGTCGACGGCACGCCGGTGGCGGGCGAGTTGGATCCCGAGTCGCCGGTACACGTCTGGTCGTTCGACGCGCTGGAGCGGGACGGCGTCGACGTGGCGTTCGTCTCGGACGGCGCGGCCGCGATCGGCGTCACGACGGGCGCTTCACCGCCGCACATCCTGCGCCGCGGCGGCTTCCACGTCTCCAACCTGCCGGGCGACGGGTCGCGGGCGCTGCACGTCATCGCGCTGGAGCCGGACCGCAAGCTACCCTATGCCTTCACGGCCGCCCTCGACGCACCGCGCTTCGAGTTCGGCCAACCGGTGCGCGGGACGTTCGACATCATGCGGCGGGCGGAAGTGGTGCTCTTCCAGGCGGAGGCGGGCGACCGGGTCACCGTCGAGCGCACCTGCTGCGACAACGGCCGGCCCAACGCCGCATTCAGCGTCTTCGACCCCGTCGGCGTGCAGTTGACACCCATCGACGCCAATCAGCCGGAGCCGGGAACGGGCGCCGAGAGTTTTCTGATCGAATCGCCGGGCGTCCATCGGGTCCTCCTCTCGGCTGCGGAGGGCGCCTTCGGCGATTACGAACTCGTCGTCCGGAGGGCGGCGGTGGAGCCACCGAGGAAAGTGCCGTTCGATGAGACGATCCAGGCGGAGTTCGCTCATCCCGGCGCGGCCGCGGTGTTCGCGTTCACCGGCGCGGCCGGGCAGCGCATCGCCATCGAAGGCGTCTCCACCACCGGTCCGGAAGCCGTCGCCGTAACGGTCATCGCCCCGGACGGCACGCGGATTCTCCAGTCCACGCTCCTGTACTTCGACGACAGCTCCTTCGCCCGCCGCACCTTCGATCTACCCGCGGATGGCGTGTACACGCTGTCGCTGACGGTGCCCTTGCTGGCGGACATGCAAACCGGCTCGGTCGAGTTTCGGCTGACGGCGGTGGCCGGCGATGATGATCCGACGCCGGTCCACTGATCCGAACCATCGGGTGAGGCTCAGCCACAACCGGATCCAGCAGGCGGCCCACGCGTAGGGCGCCCGGCTGGGAGGGGTCCACCCGTGCGCGGTGCTGGTAGGCGCGACCGCCACGCCGGCTTTACAGAAACCGACAAATAATCGTCCGCCGCTATATAACTACTGATATACTGGATCGCATGAGCCTTGAACACATGCTCCTGGGACTGCTCCAAACACCGGCCAGCGGCTACGACCTGAAGGCGCACTTCGATCAATCGGTGCGTTTCTTCTGGTCGGCCGAGTTGAGCCAGGTGTACCCGACCCTCAAGCGGCTGGAGTCGCGCGGGTTGCTGAGCAGCCGCGTGGAGAAGTCCAACCGCGGACCTCGCCGAAAGGTCTACAGTCTGACTGCCGCCGGCCGCCAGGTGCTGCGAGACTGGGTCACCGGCGAACCGCAATTCGCCGACGTGCGACAGGGATTCGTTGGGCAGATCTTCTTTCTCCACGCCGCCGCCGACCTGAAAGAATCGCTCCGGTTTGTCGAACGTCTCAGGCAGGCCGTTCAGGAGCGTCTCAACACCTACCAGCGGATCGATGACGCCTGGTCGCGGGGCGAGCCGCCCTATCCCGACCCTGGCAGCGATGCCGGGTTTCATCAACGGCTGGCCCTTCGGGGGGGGCTGCGATTGATGGCGGCGCGGCTGGAATGGTGTGACGAGATGATCGCCGCCATTCGCCGTCGCATGCGTCGCGGCCGTCGTGTCAACTCCAGAAAAAACAGTCGTCTGTCTACTCATCGGAGCAGAACATGAACCCATCGAAGCTCAGCTTTGGCAGCGCGTGCTCCAGCGCGACCTGCGTCGCAGGACGCGGTAGCAGTCCTCGGCACGCGCGGACTCGCACCCGGTCTTCCCGACGGCGAATGCTGCGATACGGCATCGGCCTGTTGGCGTGCGGCGTCGCCGTCACGCCGGCACGGGCCGGTGACGATTTCGTTCGTCTTACCGACGTCAAGGTGCCGATGTCCGACGGGGTAGCGCTGGCGGCCGATGTCTACCTGCCGGCGGAGGAGGGTCGCTTTCCGGCTCTCCTGCTGCGCACCCCGTACGACCGTCGGGCCAAAGCCTGGTTCGGCGAAAGCATGGTCAAGCGGGGCTATGCGGTCGTCTGCCAGGATGTCCGAGGCATGGGAGGCTCCCAGGGGCGGTTCGTTCCGTTCATCTTCGAGCGTAAGGACGGCCTCGACACGCTGAACTGGGTGACCGGACGACCCTGGTGCGACGGCAAGATCGGCCTGTGGGGTTCATCCTACCTGGCCTACTGCGCCCTGATCGTCGCCCCGGAAAACCACCCGAACGTCCGGGCCATCGTCAACATCTCGGGGTGGGGCGACACGACCGAGATGACGGCGCCGGGCGGGGCGATGCACCTGATGGTCGGTCTTCCCTGGACGCTGTCGGCACAGATCCGTGGAACCGGATCGTTCGGCGACTTCGACTGGGACCAGGTCTTCCGACGCACGCCGGTGGTTGAGATCCCGAAGTCGCTCGGCATCGACAGCGCCCAGTGGGAGGGCATGGTCCAGCTCACCGGCAGCGATACGCTCATTCAGACGGCGAACGTATCGCCGGGCTACGGACGGATCCGCACGCCGATCTACCATATCACTGGATGGTACGATTTCGTGGCCCGCCACACGCTGGACGTGTACGAGGGCGTCGCGGCGGCCGGCCAGGCGCGGCAGAAGCTGCACGTCGGTCCCTGGCGGCACGATCAGCAGTGGCGCGACTCCACCACGGTCGGCGACGAGGACTTCGGCCCGCGGTCTCGGGCGGGGCTGGATTACATGATCAACCTGTCGGCGCGCTGGTTCGACCGCTACCTGATGGACCGCCAGAACGGCGTCGAGCGTGAAAAGCCCGTCAAGCTCTTCGTCATGGGCGACAACGCCTGGCGCTCATTCGACCGATGGCCGCCGCGGGAGGTGACGTGGCAGAAGTGGCATTTTGGCAGCGACGGCGGCGCGAACGGCGCAGCCGGCGACGGACAGATGGCCACCCAGCCGCCGGGCGGGACGGACGCCGACACGTTCGTCTACGATCCGAACGATCCGGTCCCGACCACGGGGGGAGCGAACTTCCATTTCTTCCTAGACAACCTGGGGATCAAGGACCAGCGCGACGTGGAGCGGCGCAGTGACGTGCTGGTCTACACCACGCCGCCGCTGCCGAAGAAGCTGACGATCATCGGACCGCTACAGGCGGTGGTCGAAGCGTCCACCGAAGGTCGGCACACTGATTTTACCGCGAAGCTGGTGGAGGTGCGGCCCGACGGCTACGCCCGCATCATCGAGGACGGCATCAAGCGCGGCCCGGATCGGGCGGAGCCATCGGGGCAGATGGAGCCCGGCAGGGTGTACCAGTTCACCATCGACATGGGGGCTACCGCCATCACCATCGCAAAAGGCCACCGCCTTCGCGTCGAGATTTCCAGCAGCAACTTCCCCAAGTACACGCGCAATCCGAACACCGGCGAGCGTCCCGAGTGGGCGACGACGTTCCAGAAGGTGAAACAGACGGTCCATCATTCGACGGAGCATCCGTCCTACGTGCTGCTGCCGGTGGTGCCGTAGGCTCACGCCCGGCGGCCCGCCTCCGTTGTAAGCTCTTGTGTACCGGCCCCTGCGGGTCGTTTCCGAATCGGCCGATGGTGCTAATATAGGGGTGCGTCGGCACGAATCTCCACGTGTGGGGAGACACGGTGTCGCCTGGGAACCGTTCGAAACCGACCGCTGTTTTCTATCCGCCGATCCCGCCGGACGGTGGTACACGGTGGTACGATGTAAGTTGGCGACGAGGGTTCGCGCGTCACCGGCTTGTGCGTTGACGCCGTCGCCGCTCTTTGATTGGCTGCCTGGTGGAGGTGTACTCATGAGAATCAGGACTTTCGCGATGACCGTCGCCCTGGCGACGCCGCTGGTGTGGGCGGGTTCGGCGCCGGCCCAGTTCAACCTCAACGGGCTGAGCGAGGGCGGAAAGGTCGTCGCCCATTTCGACCTCTCCGGCCCCATGACCGAGACGCCGCAGAACGTGCCGCCGCTTTTCGGCGCCCGCCCGCCCGCGTCGCTGAAGTCGATGCTGGCCCGGTTCCAGGCGGCGCGGGAGGACGCCAACGTCAAGGCGGTGGTGCTGGAGGTAGAAAGCGCCCAGTTGGGTTTCGGACAGATCCAGGAGATCCGGGCGGCGATCCGGCAGTTCAAGGCGGTGGACAAGCCCGTGTTCGTCCATGCGGACATGCTGACCACCGGCACCTACGCGCTGGCCACGGCCGCGTCGCGCGTCTCCATCACGCCGACGGGCGACGTGTGGCTGACCGGCCTGGCGGGCGAGGCGCCGTATCTTAAGGGCATGCTCGACAAGATGGCCCTGCTGGCGGACTTCGTCCACTGCGGCGACTACAAGACCGCCGCCGAGCCGCTCACCCGGACGGGCCCGTCGCCTGAATCGGAGGAAATGACCAACTGGCTGCTCGACAGCCTGTACGACTCGCTGGTGAAGATGATCGCGGAGAGCCGCGACATGACGCCGGACAAGGTCCGCCAGCTCATCGACGAAGGCCCCTACTCCGCCGAGGAGGCCCGCAAGGCCGGGCTGATCGACGCCGTCGAGCACCGGCAGGACTTCGTCGCGGAGTTGAAGAACCGCTACGGTGGCTCGGTCACGATCGACACCCACTACGGGCAGCAGGACGAGCTGGACCTTCCCAGCGACCCGTTCGGCCTGCTCTCGAAGATCATGGAGCTTCTCAACCCGGCCCGGAAGGGCGGCGGCAAGCAGAGCGTCGCGGTGGTGTACGTCGAGGGGCCGATCATGACCGGGGCGGCCGAGCCGAGTCCCTTCGGACCCGCCGAGGGCGCCTACAGCACCACGATTCGCAAAGCGCTCGATGAGGCCGCGGCCGACCATTCCGTCAAGGCCGTCGTGCTGCGGGTCGATTCGCCCGGCGGATCGGCGCTGGCCAGCGAGATCATCCTCGACGCCTCGCGACGGGTGGCGGACACCAAGCCGCTGATCGTGTCGATGGGCAACGTGGCGGGCAGCGGCGGGTACTACGTCACCTGCGCTGCCGGCACCATCTTCGCGGACGACACCACCATCACCGGCTCGATCGGCGTGGTGGGCGGCAAGCTCGTCACCACCGGCGGCTGGAACAAGCTGGGCATCAACTGGTCGTCTCACTCACGCGGCAAGAACGCGATGATGCTGAGCTCGGCGGCGCCCTTCTCGGAGTCCGAGCGCGAGCGGCTGATGGGCTACATGAACGAGATCTACGACGTGTTCAAAGGGCACGTGGTGAAGTCGCGAGGGCAGAAGCTCACCCGGGAGATCGACAAGCTCGCCGGCGGGCGCGTCTACACCGGCCGGCAGGCGCTGGAACTGGGGCTGGTGGACAAGATGGGCGGGTTCGACGACGCGGTGAAGTTCGCCGCCAACAAAGCCGGCCTCGGCGACTACGACGTCCGCGTCATTCCCGAGCCGCCCAACATCTTCCAACTCATGTTCGGCGGCGGCCAGGAGGATGAATACACGCGCATCGGATCGCAGCCGTCGCTGTTCGGCGCCGGCTCGCCGCTGCTGGAATCGGTGCTGCCGCTCATCCGGTCGCTCGATCCGGCCCGGGCGGACGCGGTGATGGCGACGCTCAAGCGGCTCGATATCCTCAACCGCGAGGGCGTGCTGATGATGACGCCGTGGGAGCTGGTCATCGAGTAGGACCACGGGTCCGCGGCCCTCGGCGCTGCAGGAAGAGCAGAACCACAGATTCACGCGGGAAGAGCAGAACCACAGATTCACGCAGGTTTACACAGACAAGAAGAGGATTGCGTGACGTGGACAACGGCCTCAACGACGACGACCCCGGAGGGGCCAGGGAGTGTAGCTACGGATGGTGCGCAGCCAGCCGAAGGGCCGGCGAAGCGGAACCCGTCGCGGGCGCCGATCGTCCGGGTTTCTTGCGTGCCGGCTTGAGGCGGCGTGCGTTCATGGGTCGGCTGGCGGCGCTGCTGCACGGCATCGTCGCGCTGGCGGCGGGCGCGCCGGTGATCGCGTTCATGCTCGACCCGCAGCGACGCCGTTCGCGCGGCGCGACGGCGGCGCCGTTCATCCGCGTGGCGTCGCTGGATGCGCTTCCTTCCGGCCGGCCGGTGCGCGTGCCCGTCTTCGCACCGCGTCGCGATTCGTTCATTCAGTACCCACGGGCACGCATCGGTGAAGTCTGGCTCCTGCGCGGGGGCGTCGCGAACCGCAGCGCCGGCCGTGGCGGCGACCCCGCCGGGCAGGGCGGCACTGGCGCAGACGGCAACGACCCGGGCGGCAATGGCGCCGACGGCGCCACGCGGAACGCGACGGGCGCGGACGGCCCGCCGCTCGTCCGCGCCTGGCAGACCCTCTGCCCGCACCTGGGCTGCGGCATCGACTACGCCCCGCTGCGCCGCCAGTTCGCGTGCCCCTGCCACACCAGCGCGTTCGCCCCGGACGGCTCACGTCTTTTCGGCCCATCGCCGCGCGACATGGACGCGCTCGACGTGCGCATCACGAATGCCGAGGGCCGGCCATGGGTGGAAGTGCAGTACCGGCAGTTTCGAACCGGCGTGGCGGATCGCGTCGTGGTGTGATAAGAAGCGTCGGGCGCGCCGGGGCGGCGGCGTTCCATCACGCACCCGGAGTCACCGACGGACGCTCCGCGCGCTTGTACCGGCTCGACGGGTTTCGTATTATCAGGTCTTCTCGACATCTCGGGGACCGCGGCCGACGGCCGCTGGTGGGGCATCATCGACCACGCTCCCCTCAGGAAACACGCCTGGAGGATTCACGATGAAGTCGGCGCTCTCGACGCTCGTCACGCTCGCCACCGGGCTGGCGCTCATCTGTCACGCCAACGCGCAGCCGCAGCAGGTCACGCTCTTTGTCGGCAACAACGTCTCTGACACGGTCACCGTCTTTACCGTCAATCCCGACGGCACGTTGGCCGAAATCGAAGGCTCGCCCTTCCCCGCCGGGGAGGACGTGACCGCTCTTGCGCTGACCGCCGACGGGCGATATCTAGCCGCGACCAACGCCGGCGCCGCCCAGGTCGAAGAGCTGTGGCTCTTCCAGGTAGGAGAAGGCGGGGCGCTTTCGCCGGCGCCGAAGGCGCCGTTTCTGACCGGAGACGGCCCCCTGGGGCTGGCGTTCACCCGCAACGACGTGCTGCTCTCCCCCGCGGCCGGCGATGACGAACTTCACGTCTTCAAGCTGACCGGCGACGAACTCTTGCCCGGACCCGGCTCGCCGCACGCCGTCGGCAACTTCCCCAACGAAGTGGCGGCCACGCCCGACGGCCGCTTCGCCTACTCTTCGCACCTTTTCGGCAGCGTCGAGGGGTTCTCGGTGTCGCCGGAGGGCGAGATTCAGACGCTGCCGGGTTCGCCCTATCCCATCCCCGGCACCCGCGGGGCATTCGAGGTGATCGTCTCGCCCGACGGCCGCCACGTGTACGTCGGCATGGGTCTGGACAACGCCCTGGCCGGCTACGAGGTGGAACCGGACGGCTCGCTGACCGGCCTGCCCGGCTCGCCCTTCCCCACCGGGCAGACCAGCGCCGTCAACCTGGCGATGGACCCGAGCGGGCGGTTCGTGTTCGTCTGTCACGTGGTCAGCGATTCGGTGATGACGATGAAGCGGATGCCGGACGGCACGCTGGAGGCCGTACCCGGCAGCGTGCGGGTGATCGGCAGCGACGTGCGCAAGGCCGTCGCCAGCGACGACTACCTGTTCGTGACCGATGAGAGTTCGATTGATCCGGGCGTGGGCGTTATGGTGTATGAGATCGAGCCCGACGGGAAGCTCACGCTGGTGGATGGCTCCCCGTTCGCGGCCGGCGCCCGCCCGCAGGACATGGTGCTCTTCGACCCCGCGGCCGGCATCCACTGCGGCGACGTCCGCAGACTGACCGCCTCCTGCAAGAACGGAAAGCTGAAAGCCAGGCTCAAGACGCGCCTGGCGGAAGGGACCATCCTGCACCTGTCCAACAACGGCGGGGAGATCATCCCCGTCGCACTGAACCGCCGGGGCAAGGGCAAAGCCACATGGCGCGGCCAGAGCGGCGACCACGAAGTTTGCGTCGTAGAATGCCCGGAGGTGTGCAACAGCGCGGATTGTGGGTAGGAGGAGAATAGCGAATAACGAATAGCGAATAACGAATGAAGAGTGGCGAATCACCAGTGGCAGATGGACCGGTATGACCCGTGACGAGCGGAAGGGTACGTGTCCATCCCGTCCATCCCGTCCATCATGTCCATCATGTCCATCCCGTCCATCCCGCCCCGCATCACCCGGAAACGCTGGCGCCCTGCGCGGGAACAGTAAGCGTGGTCGCCGCCGGTTTGTCCTCCTCTTCCTGATGCGTCGATCTGCCGCTTCCTTCGCGGCGCCACCATTCAATCGTCCGGCGCAGCCCCTCTTCCAGACCGACCTCGGCCCGCCAACCCAGCAGCGATGCTGCCCGCGACACGTCCAGACGCCGCCGCGGCTGACCATCCGGAAACCGGGCGTTCCACGTGATTTCGCCGCCGTAGCCGACCAGGCCGGCGATCATGGAAGCCAGATCGGCGATGCGGATCTCGCGCCCGGTGCCCAGGTTCAGCGGCTGGCAGTCGTCATAGCACTCGGCCGCCGTCAGAATCCCGCGGGCGGCGTCTTCCACGTAGAGGAACTCGCGGCTGACCGTGCCGGAACCCCAGCACTCGACGCTCGGGGTGCCGGCGTCGGCGGCTTCGGTGAACTTGCGGATCATGGCGGGGATGACGTGTGACGTCGAAAGGTCGAAGTTATCGCCCGGGCCGTAAAGATTGACCGGCAGCAGGAATATCCCGGCAAGGCCATACTCCGTTCGATAGGCATCGAGCATCACCGCCAGCGCCCGTTTGGCGACTCCGTAGGGAGCGTTCGTTTCTTCCGGGAAGCCCGACCACAGGTCCGACTCGCGAAACGGCAGGGGGCAGTGCTTCGGATACGCGCACACGGTCCCCACCTGCACGAACTTCTCCACTTTGCGGATGCGCGACTCCTCGATCAGGTGCAGGCCCATCGCCATGTTGGCGTAGAAGAACCGCCCCGGGCGCCGGCGGTTGGCGCCGATTCCGCCTACTTCGGCGGCCAGGTGAATTACCAACTCCGGCTCGGCGTCGTCGAACAGGCGGACGACGGCGTTGCGGTCGGTCAGGTCGTAATCCGCCCGCCGCGGGATGGTGATCCGCGACGCGCCCGCCTCCGCAAGGCGCCGGCACACGACGCGTCCTAAGAACCCCGCCCCGCCCGTGACGCAGACGCGCTTGCCCGTCCAGAAACTGTCGTCTTTGCTTTCGAGCGAACTCATGGTTCAAGGCGAATGTCGAATATCGAATAGCGAATAACGAATGACGGAAAACGCGCAGTGAACGCGTAAGGCACCGAGTCGAGTCCGTCGCGCGTGTCGCATCAACCTCTTCATTCGCCACTCGCCATTCGCCATTCGCTATTCATCCTACGACCTGTGCTGCCCCAGTGCCACGGGCACTTCGTCGAATTCCGGCGCCGCAAGCTGACTGAGCGCGGCGTCGCGCTCGTAGATCGACTCCGCCGTGTGCCATCCCGGCAGCGTGCCATAGCCCGCGTCGACCAGCGTCTTCTCGCGGCGGGCCAGCTCCATGTCGGCATCGATCATCATACGAACCAGGTCGATGAATGAGACCGTCGGACGCCAGCCGAGAATGTCGTGCGCCCGGGTAGCGTCGCCCAGCAGGATGTCCACCTCGGTCGGCCGCAGATACGTCTTGTCGATGCGGACGTATCGCTTCCAGTCCAGATCGAGCGTGCCGAAAGCCACGTCGAGCAGCTCACGCACCGAGTGCGTCTCGCCGGTGGCGATCACGTAGTCGTCCGGGTCGGCCTGCTGCAGCATCAGCCACATGGGCACGACGTAGTCCCCGGCGAACCCCCAGTCGCGCTTGGCGTCCAGGTTGCCCAGGTAGAGGCAGTCCTGCATGCCGAGCTTGATCCGCGTGGCCGCCCGGGTGATCTTGCGGGTGACGAACGTCTCGCCCCGGCGCGGCGATTCGTGATTGAAGAGGATCCCGTTGCAGGCGAACAGGCCGTACGCTTCGCGATAATTGACCACCTGCCAATAGGCGTGGACCTTGGCGCAGGCGTAGGGACTGCGCGGATAGAAGGGCGTGCGCTCGTTCTGCGGCACTTCGCACACCTTGCCGTACATCTCGCTGCTGGACGCCTGATAGAAGCGCACGTCGTCGCCGCTGCTGTCGCGATAGTCGCGGAGCGCTTCCAGCAGGTTCAGCGTTCCCATCGCCACGGCTTCCGCGGTGTAGATCGGCTGGTCGAAGCTGGTGCGCACGTGGGATTGCGCTCCCAGATTGTACACTTCGGTCGCCCGCGTCGCAGTCAGGATGCGGCGCAGCCCGATGGCGTCGAGCAGGTCGCCGTAGTGCAGCCGCAGCCGCACGCCGCTCTGGTGGCGGTCCTGGTAGAGGTGCTCGATGCGCTGGGTGGTGAACACCGACGAGCGCCGCATGACGCCGTGTACTTCGTACCCTTTATTGAGCAGGAACTCGCAAAGATACGAGCCGTCCTGCCCGGTGATTCCGGTGATGAGTGCGACTTTGCGCCGGCCCGCGTCCGGGCCGGCCGTGGCGGCCTCTGCTTCCGTGCGATTCATAGGCATGGTTCGTCCTGTTGATCTGCCACCGTCCATCGGCCTGCGTGATCGGTCGCCGGCGAAACGCCGCGAGCTGTGGCCGGCGCGGAGTCTGCGTCCGGGCGCCGGCTACGCATCGTGTACGCCGGTGCAGGCCGGCCGCGGCGCCCACGGCCGGTTCGGCCTCGTCGCTCTCACGGCGGCGCTGCCGGTCAAACCGTCCAACGGTGCGTCCGCGGCGCTGAACACCTCACCCTCCGACGTCGCCGCCGGCCGCGGGAACCAGTGGTACACCACCCGCCGCGTCGCCGACGCCAGGTCGGCCGCCCGCCGCTCGGCATGTGCGTAAGAGGTATTGCTCACCACGATGGCGTCCGCCGTCAGCCTCAGCGCCTCCTCCACCGTCAGCACGGGGATGTCGCGATAGGCGCGCCCCGGCCGGGCGAAGGCGTCATCGGCGATGGCCGCCACCCGCAGGCCCGCTTCGCGTGCGCCGCGGAAGAAGGCGTAGACGTTCTTGCCGAGATCGGCGAGCAGCACGGTGAGAACGCCCTGTTCGCGAAGCCACGTCATCCGCCGCGCGATGAATGACCAGCAGAACACCTTCTCCAGGTTCGCGGCACTGAGCCGGCGGCGGGCGAACCGCCCCTGCTCCAGGGACGCGCGGATGCGCCCGCTCACCGCTCCGCGGCGATAGGCCGCCGTCTGGTTCGACGCCTGGGCCAGCCAGCCGTAGCGTTGCAGCCAGTCCTTCTGATACACGCCCCGAAAAGGCGGCGGCAGATGACGACCGACCACGCGGAGGTTGTTGCGAATGTCATAGTAGGTGGTTCGTTCCGGATCGCGACCGGCCGCAGACTTCCCGTGAATGACTGCCAGATCCGAGAACACTTCCACGTTCCAGCCGGCGCTCATCAGGCGAAACGCCAGGTCGTATTCCTCCGCCTGCATGAAAAACGTCGGATCCAGCCCGCCGGCCGAGCGCAGCGCCCTGGCCCGAAGTCCGACGCCGCACCCGACGAAAACGTGCGGCAGGGCGCTGCATTCCTCAGAGCCGTCGGGCAGGGACACGGTGAACCCGGCCGCGCCGAGTCGGGGGTCACGCTCAAAGTGATGGATCATCCGCTCGATCGCGCCGGGTCGCGGCCATGAGTCGTCATCCAGGAATACGAGCAGCGGCGCTGACGCCCGGTCGGCGCCGATCGCCTTGGCGCAGCTTCCCAGGTTTCGTCGCAAGCGCAGGAACTGCGCGTTGGGCATCGTGTCAGCGACGTCGACCGTGCCGTCGGTGGAAGCGTTGTCTACGACGATCGTCTCGAAGTCGGCCGTATCCAGACCGCAGTCGGCCAGATGATCCAGCGTGTGCGCGAGCACGTCCCGCCGGTTGTGGGTGGCGATAACGAAACTGACCCGCGGCCGAGGACTCATGGCGGACTCCGAACGGGCAACCGGTGGCGCCTATTCGATTATCGGTCGGCCAGTGGCTCGGCTTCACCGGAACGGCTACGGACCGGTGAACATCTGTTCCGACATCAGTTCGCCGTCGTCACTGACGCGGAGCGTTTCGGTGTTGAGGCGGAACTCGAGGATGGCGCGGCGGACGCCGGCCTCGGCGGCCGCCAGCGCGTTGCGCGCCCGCTGCAAGTCGTTCTGAGCATCGACCTCGTCCTGGTTGGTGCGCAGGCCCAGCCGCACGAACCGGCGGGCGGCATCGAGACGGATCTCGTTCTCATCGACGTTGAGCTGCTGGATCTCACGGTTCGACTGGCTCTGGGCGATGCGGCGGACCGCCCGACGCACGTCCGATCGCACCTGGTCGGCCGCTTCGTCGTAGCGGCGCTCCGCCCGCCGCTGGTCGATGAGGGCGGCGCGATAGGCGTTGCGCTCCGTCTTGCGGTCGTCCATGGACAGCTCCACGGCGCCGCGCCAGGTGGTGCGCTCGGTGTTGAAGCTGAGCGAATTGAGCTGGTCGGGGTCGCTGTTGAGGGTGGCGCTGGCGGTCAGGTTCAGGTCGGGCAGCAGGCCGTTCCTGGCGATGACCACGCCGCGCCGGGCGTCGTCGATCTGGTCGTGCGTGGTCAGCAGGTCCAGACGGCTCTTGAGGGCCACCTCGATGGCCAGCTCCTCATCCACCTCGGGCAGGAGA
Source organism: Phycisphaerales bacterium (assembly GCA_003597935.1). Taxonomy (GTDB): domain Bacteria; phylum Planctomycetota; class Phycisphaerae; order UBA1845; family UBA1845; genus SURF-32. The sequence goes on from QZJT01000070.1 coordinate 28,184, forward strand.
AACTCCAGCAACCGGCTTTCCCGGTCGTCGTCCTGCGACACCACGTCGATCCGTTCCGCCACCGGCATGCCCAGCAGGATCTTGAACTGGTCGAGGCTGGACTCGTAGGCTTCCTTCTCGTCCTCGACGTCGGTGGCCGCCTGCCGCAGGGTGGCTTGCGTCCGCGCCTTTTCGAAGAGTTCCTCCTGCCCCAGCTCGAACCGCGCGACCGAACGACGCGCCGAGTCGCACGCGGCGTTGTAGTTCTTCACCGCGTTGATGATGCGGGAGCGGTTCTGCTGCAACGTAAAGTAGTTGACCGCCACGTTGACCAGGAACTGGCGGCGGAACCGCTCGTAGGCGCGCACCGAGTAGATCATCTCCCGCTCCCGACGGTAGCGCGATTCATACGCCACCCGCCCGGCGCCGCGGAACAGCGGGATGTTCGCGTCGACGATCATGGAGCCGGATTCGCCCGAGGTCGTGTGTACGCCCAGGTCGCGCATCAGGGTGCTGATCACCCGCGCGGTCACCTCCCCGCCGAAGGGCAGCCGCTGAGCCACGGCCACCTGGCTGACGGTGGTCATGGCCCGGTCGAAGTCGCGGATCTGGCCGTAGTCCGCGAACTCCGCCCGCACCGACGCGACGAACTGCGGCGTCCACAGGTGCCGCTCGAGCGTCAGGTCCAAGGCCGCCAGGTACAGGTCTTCCTTGGCGTCCTGCAGGTCGCGGGCCTGCCGCGTGGCGTAGGCGAGCGCGTCCACCAGGCCCATGGTGCGCCCTCCCTGCACCACGAGCGTCTCATCGATGTACTCGCACGGCTCCTCCGCCCCTTCGGCCGCGGCGTCCGGCTGCGATTCAGCTTCGGCCGCCTGGTCCGACTCGCCTTCGCCGCCGACGACGGGGGGGGGGCCGCCCGCGGGCTCGCCGCCGGGCGGGGGCTCGCCCGCCGGGGCCGCGTCGCCGGGCGGTTCAGCCTCGGCGCCGTCATCGGGAACCACCCCGCTCGCCGCGTCGTCATCGACGGGCGCACCGCCGACCGGCTCCTGCGGCGCTGGCGTCACGGCCGCATCGGGCGAGGGACGCTCGACCAGAAAAGCCTGTGGAACCTCCGCCCCGACCGGCGAGGGCACGAAGCGGTACATGTCCTCGTTGCGGTCGTGGCGGCCGGACTCGGCGCCCACGTGGACGTCGTGCGTCTCGCCCAGGGCGTCGAGCTGGCGCTGACGGATCACCTCGTAGACGTGGCGGTCGGAATCGTCGATCACCCAGCGGGCGCACCCCCCGACGGCGGCGGTGCTCAGCAGGGCGCAAGTGGATACAATGCGGCTGCGGTTGAGCATGGGGGGGATCATCGTGGCGTGGCGTGGCAGCCGCAAGCCGGGGCCGTAGGATTGTGTCCGTGGACGTGCCGCTGATCATCGAAGTCGCCCGCCGGATCGCCGAAGCGAAGGCGGTCTGGGTGATGACCGGGGCGGGCGTCTCGGCCGAAAGCGGCGTGCCCACCTTCCGGGGCAAGGACGGTTTCTGGGGCGAACACCGCTTCGAGGACCTCGCTACGCCGCAGGCGTTTCAGCGCGACCCGGAGACGGTCTGGCGGTTCTACCTGTGGCGGCGGCGACTGATGCTGGACCGCAAACCGAACCCCGCCCACTACGCCATCGCCGAGGTCGAACGGCTCAAGCCCCGATTCAACCTCATCACGCAGAACGTGGACGGCCTCCACCGCCGTGCCGGCAGCCGCAACGTGGCGGAGCTGCACGGAGCGCTGTTCACCGATCGCTGCACCGAGTGCGGGCTGGAATCGCGCTTCGATGAGCGCGGGCTGGATGCGGAGGGGGATGAGCCGCGGAAACTGCCCGATTGCGAGAGCATCCCTCACTGCTCGCGCTGTAGCGCTATGATGCGTCCCGGTGTGGTCTGGTTCGGCGAGCCGCTGCCGATGGCGGCGCTGTCGGCCACCGAGCGCGCCGTCGAGTCCGCCGACTGCTGCCTGGTCGTCGGCACCAGCGGCGTCGTCTATCCTGCCGCCGGGTACGTCCACCAGTCCACCGCACGCGGCGCCTACGCGGTCGAGATCAACGTCGAGGAGACGGCCCTGTCCGCGGTAGTGGACACGGTCCTCACCGGAAAAGCCGGCGAGATCCTGCCGGCGATCGCGGCGGCGCTGAAGGAGCTGGTGTGACCATGGCGGAGCACGATACCCAGGGCGGCGCTGCGCACTGCCCTGGGGAGCGGGCCGCCGCATGGAGGGAGCCCTGAAAGACACATCTGCGAGCGACGATCGGCGCCCGGCCTGTTTCGCCCTTTCAGGGCTGGCGGTTCAATCACGGACGATAGTGTCACATCGGGCTCATGTCGTACAAATATCCCGTCGCCGGAACATGACCGCCGCGCAGGCCCACAAGGCCGCACCGGCCCCGAACAGCGTCGCCATGTCCGACCATGCCCATCCGTCACGGATGATGTAGAAGGGACGGTAGTACGTCAGCACGCTGAAGCGGGCGGCCGGACGCAAGGCAGGCCAGAACTGGGCGAAGACGCTGAGCATGAACGATCCGACCACCAGGGCGAACGCCCCCCCCACCGCACGCCCGCGGTGGCTGGATATTGAAGAGACCAGCGTGGCGGCGGCGGCCACGGCCGCGTACAGGCAGAAGAGGTTGGCGGCCAGCGGCGGGAGGGCGCGGACGGGGATGCGATACTCATCGCCTACGAATTGGCCGCTCAGCCAGCTCCCCGCCAGCGCCGCCAGCACCGCGGCCGCGCCGGCCGCCATCGAGACGACCGTCAGCGACAGGTGGACGTCCCAACGGGACACCGGCAGGCCCAGCAGGACGTCGACCGTGCCCGCGCCGATCTCCCCGGCCGGGCAACGTGTGCAGATCGTGATCGCCAGGCCCCAGGTCAGGACGAGCACCATGGGATGGACCCAGGCGAACGAGACGGCCGCCTGCGCGTCCAGGCCCCCTTCGAACTCTACGCCCAGAAGCGTCTGGATCAGCCTCTGCACGAACCGCAGATTGAGCAACTGCCCGGCGGATTCTTCAAGAAACGTCTCGAAGAAGACGGGGATCAACCCCTCGAAGAGGGCCAGCGCTGCCGCGAACGCAACCGTCACCCACGCCGTTTCGCGCGCCCACTTGAGGACCAGTCCGCGGTTCACGCCGATCCGTCTCCAGGCTCGGCCGGATTGTCGTCACGGTAGTAGGATTGAAACACGGTCGTGAGGTCCGGCGGGCTGATGGTCAGATCGGCGATCGGCTGCGAGGCGGCCCAGCGAACCAACTCCGCGATCGGCATGGACGGCGTCGCGTCCCAGCGATCCTTCTGGCGGCGATAGACGGTCAGGCCGCTCGGAGGGTCGATCGACCCGGACGCGGCGCCATCGTGCCAGTGGATCGTGACCACCCGCTGCGCCCTGGCCCGCAGCGCCGCCAGCGTCTCATCCGCCACGATCCGCCCCCGCCGCACGATCGCCACGCGATCACACAACCGTTCGACTTCGCCCAGCGTATGGCTGGAGAAGAAGACGGTGGCTCCCTCCGCCACGCGCCGGCGCAGATGCGTGTAGAGCGACTCCTGCATGAGCGGATCGAGCGCGGCGGTGGGCTCGTCCATGACCAGTAGCCGCGGCCGGTGCGCCAGAGCGAGAATCAGCCCCAGTTTCTGCCTCATGCCCCGCGACATGCGGCTCGCGCGCACGTCCGGATCGAGGTCCCACTCCTGGGCCAGCGCCAGACCGGCCGCCGTCATGGGACGCCGGCGGATGCGCTCTACCGCTCGCAACCCGTTGCGACAGGACATCCAGCCGTACAGTCGCAGATCGCCCGGAAGATAGCCCACGTCGCGCTTGATGACGGCGCTGTCGCTCCAGCAGTCGAGGCCGAAGGCGGACGCCCGCCCCGCCTGCGGCCGCAGCAGCCCCAATAGAACGCGAATCGTCGTCGTCTTGCCCGCGCCGTTGGGACCGAGGAACCCGTACAGCGTGCCGGCAGGGATGCTCAGCGAGACCCGCTCGATGCCCCGGCGGCGCCCGTAGCGGCGTGTGACGTTGGAAAGCTCGACCACTGCGCCGCTACTCCCCCAGCATCTCCTCGATCACCGACTCGAACTCGCCGCGCAGTTTCTTGTAGGCGTCCGCAGTAGCGGGGCCGCTGAAGCCGGTGTACACGGACCGGACGACCCCGTCACCGTCCATGAAGATGAAGGTGGGGTAAGCGCGAATCTGGTCCAGCAATGGGAATGCCGCCGACGCCTTGTCACGGTCCTTCACGCCCGCGATCAGGACGGGATACGAGACGTTGTGCTTCGACGTGTAGATGCGCACCAGCCTCGCGTCGCGCTCGAAGTCGCCGGTGGCCTCGAACGCCAGGCCCAGGATGCGCAGGCCGCGCGGGCCGTACTTCTTCTCCAACTCGGCCAGCAGTCCGGCGGCGTCGTGGCAGTTCGGGCACCAGGAGCCGAACAGCTCGATGATCCGCGCCTTGCCGGCGAACGCCGGATCGGCCAGCGAGTGCTCCTTGCCCTCCAGATCGGGGAAACGCAGTTCCTCCAACGCCGCCTTGCCCGTCCAGCGGGTCAGCCCGAAGGGGTCGGGCAGCTTCGCCTCCTTGTTGAGCCGGGCGGTCCAGCCTTCCTTCCAGTGGCTTGCCGACCAGAACGTGCCCTTCAGTGTACCGTTGACCTGTTTGTCGGCGTGGAAGAGGAAGGCGTGGGCGCCGTCGAAAGAGGAGAGTCGCAGGCGCTGCCCATCGAACTCGCCGCCGAGGTAGCGATAGTCGCCGCCGGTGGTCATGAGGGTGCCGAAGGCCCAGCCCTGCTCGAACGCGACGAACTCGGCCACGGCCGGGGTCTCGCTGGAATCGAACTTCACCTCCCAGCGGCCTTTCAGCGACAGGATGCCCGCCTCCTCCGCCGCGCCGTGCGTCAGGTCGAACAGCGGCTGAGCGCCGTAGGTGGCATGAAACGCCATCCGGGTCCATTCATCCGCTCCGCGGCGACGGGTCCACTCGCCGTCGAGCCTCATGCCCCCTTCGCTGGCCCGGGCGCGGATGCGCGAGTCGTAGTGATCGAAGTCGAGAATCACCTCGTCGCCCTCGGTGCGCACCTGCGGGATGGCGAGGCGCTCGCGGCTGTTGGTCACGAAGCCGGCCAGTCCCTCGCCGCGTGGGTGGAAGTCGAGCCGGAAGGGGAGCGGGCCGCCCGGGCTGTCGAGCCAGCCTCGCCATGGCCCGTACTGGATGGGCAGCGACGGCGGCGATTGGACCGGCGCGGCGCTCAGCACGGCTGTGATGCAGACGACGATGTTCATAGCACTTGATCTCCTGCGTCAGTCTCCAGCGCGTCGCCGGGCAGCGACTCGGTTCCGCCAGTGTGTATGGCGATCCCACGTGTGAGGTCAAGCCCGAGTCGTCCATCCGGGGTCGTTTCGGGCACGTGACGGAATGGCCCGATGTGCTGACGTTGCTCTGCACCGGAGCTGCGAAGCAGCCCAAGGGCTGTAGCCGCGGGTGACGCCCGTCTGCGGGAGTCACCCGCGGCTATAGCCCTGGGCCGCATTCGCGGCTGCAGACCGGAGCATGTGCAGTCCGTCACGGCGGACTCGGGGACATCCGCAGCACCTGCGACGCACCCGGCAGCACCGGGCGAGTGCCATGCTGCCAGGAACGCCTTCGCTGCCTCGCACATCGAATCGTCAACGGAACGCTGGGCAAGCGGGGAATCGTCAACGGAACGCTGGGCGAACGGGGAATCGTCAACGGAACGCTGGGCGAACGGGGGATCGTCAACGGAACGCTGGGCAAGCGGGGAATCGTCAACGTGACGTTGAGCAAGCAGGACGGGCCGGCCGCCGATAACTCCCTTGCGGGAAAGCCATTCCACCGGGCGCGGCGCCGCTGGAGCGCGCCGACGGGAGGGAGCGTCAGCATGAGCGTAGCCACGTCCGATCAACTCCTCGACCGGCCTCTCGACCGGCCCCTCGACCAGCCGTCCAGCCGTCCGACGGCGCCGGCGCCGGCGCCGGCGCCGGCTGCGGTCTCGGTCGTCATCACCGTCTGGAACGATCCGGACGGGCTGGAGGAGGCGCTGGACTCGCTGGCGCGGCAGACGCGGCCGCCCGACGAGATCGTGGTGGCGGACGGCGGTTCGGATGCCGAGCCGCTGGCCGCCATCCGCCGCCTGGCCGGCCGGTACACGGCCGTGCGGCTGCTCGTCGGCAAGCGCTGCAACATCGCTGAAGGCCGCAACCGGGCCATCCGCGACGCCCGCGGCTCCACCATCGCCTGCACGGACGCCGGTTGCCGCCCCCACCCGGCCTGGCTCGAACGCCTGACGCGGCCGTTGACCGACCCGGACGTGGAGGTCGTCGGGGGGGGGTACCGTGTGACGCCGCGCGGTGAGCTGCAGCGGATGGCCGCGCTTTTGGCCATGCGCAGCACGGCGGACGCCGATCCGCGCCGCTTCAACCCCAGCGCCCGTTCGATCGCGTTCCGGCGCGAAGCATGGGAGCGGGCGGGCGGGTTCCCGACGTGGCTCGACACCGCCGAGGACACGCTCTTGTGCCTGAAGCTGCGCAGCCTGTCTCCACCGCCGGTGTACACGTTCGTCCCCGATGCCTTCGTGACGTGGGCGCCGCGGCCGACGCTCGGTCAGACGCTCAAGCAGTTCTACCGCTATGCCCGCGGCGAGGGGCAGATCGGCCGCGGCGCCGCCAACGCACGCTACCAGGCGATGCGCTGGGCCGCCGCGCTGGTGTGGCTGGCGACGGCGGTGGTGCTCTTCGGTCGGGGCGCGGCCGCGGCATCCGCGGCGTGCGCCGTCATCGCGGCGTGGGCGATGGTCCGGCCGTTTTCGCTGAAAGCGGGAACCATCGTGGACAGGATGGGCGCAGGCGCACTGCCCATCGCTTGGGCGATGTCCGAACTGTTGACGCTGGTCCAGTGGATCGGCTGGCGGCGCGGCGTGCGCGACAGGCGCAGGCGGCCTGAGCTGTACGTCGAACGCCTGCGTCGCTACTTCGGCCGCGACCACGTCGATGACGCGATCGCGGAATGGAACTGTGCCCCCACCGACCGGACCCGTGCTCCGCGGACGCTGGTGGTGGCGTGGCATTGGCCGCCGGCCGCGCGAGCGTCTGCCCACGTGATGGAGACGCTGTTCCGAGCCGCGCCGCCGGACGTGTTCCACGTGTTGACGCGGCGGCCTGCCGGCGCGGCGCCCGTGCTGCCGTGGGAGGGTGCGGCGCCCGTGGAGCGCATCCGCTGGCCGCTGGCCACCGACGAGCCGGTGAGGTTGTGGACGTGGCTGGCCGGCGTCGTGACGACGTGCAGGTTCGTGCTGCGCGCGGCGGCGGTGCATCGCCGGTGTCGCTTCGAGCGCGTGCTGGCGGTGTATCCGACCCGTTACGGCGTGCTGGCCGGATGGCTGATCTCGAAGGCGGTCGGCGCACCGCTGGTGCTGTACATGCACGATCTGTTCGCGGAAGGGCTGCTGACGGGCAGCCGCATCAAGCGCAGGTTCTGGACGGGCGTCGACCGGCGGATCGTCGCCGGGGCGTCGCTGGTCATCACGCCGACCGACGAACTGGCGGAGCACTACCGCCGGCGCGGCGTCGGGCGGACGTGGGTGCTGCCGCACTGCGTGCCCGACGATGTCTGCGACTGGACATCGGGGGGGGGCGACGATCGGCCGTTTGGCCAACGCGCGGTCGATGCCGATGCTGCCGACGCCGCCGAGTCCGCCGTGCCCGCCGAGCACGATGACGTGCTGCGGCTGGTCTACGCCGGCAAGGTGTATGACGCCCACGCGGACGCCGCCGCGGCGCTGGCCGCGGTCGGGCGGGACGCCCCAGATGTCGAGTTGACGTTCTTGAGCAATCCCCATCCGGTCCTGGCCGGCTGCGACGTCCGCTGGGTCGGTCGCCGCGCCGCACTGGAGGAGATGCGCCGGGCGGACGTGTGCGTGGCAGCGCTGGCTTTCGACTCGCCGTGGCCCGCCGAGGTGCGCGGCTGCTTCCCGTCGAAGCTGACGGAATATCTGGCGCTGGGCAAGCCGATCCTCGCGGTGGCGCCGCCCGGCTGCTTCGTGGACCGCTTCCTGCGGACGCACCGGTGCGGAGAGGTGGTCAACAGTCTCGATCCGGCGGCGATCCGTGCGGCGATCGAGACGCTGCGCGACGGCGGGCGTCGAGCGGAGCTGTCCACCGCCGCGCGGGCCGCTGCCCGGACGCTGCGGGCCCCGACGTGGATGGCGGGGCTGCTGGAAGAACTGAGCCGCCCCATTCCTCCCGCGACCGCGGTCAGCCGCAGCTTTTGACCTTGCCCTTGATCTTGCAGATGCCGTTGCCGCCCCGCGGACAGGCGATCGTGGTCTTGAGCTTCTTGGCGCAGTCCTTCACGTCCTCGCACTCGGCCTGGGTGCGGAAATCGCTGCCCTTCTCGGGGCAGGTTTCGCAGCCGCGCTTGGATCTGCTCTTCTTGATGGTGTAGACGCAGCCGACGCCGCCGAACTGGAACTCGCCGCCAAGCGTGTTCTGACCGGTCAGCGCAGGGTAGTTGACCGTCTGCAAGAGTTGTCCGGCCTTGCTGTATTGCCGGAACGTCCCCTGGGTCGATTGCGACCCCATCCACAGCATCCCGTCGGCGTGATCGAGGGCCAGGCAGGAGATGCTGGCGGTCGCGACGTTGAAGCCGCCCAGCACGTTGCCGGACATGTCGCGGTGCTCGACCCTTTGGCCATTCCACTGCGAAATCCAGAGCGTATTGTCGGTGGGGTCGTAGGTGATGCCGAGCCACTGAGACGGCGTGCTGAAGATCTTGACGCCGCCCGTCCAGTCCTGGTTGAACTTCCAGACGCCCCCGGAGGAGAAATCGACGGAGTAGTTGAAGGTGCCGTCGGTGGTCGCATCCCAGTGCGAGCCCACGCCCGGCGGAAACGGGTACCGGTCGCCCAGATCGTTGCCATTGAAGTCATAACGGGCGCCGGACTCGCCCGATGTACCTCCCGATGTCCGCACGTCGTCCAGCACGGCGATGGGGTACTCGCGGTTTCCTGCGACTTGGTTTCACGAGCGCAGGACCGAGTTGCCCTGCACGACGTGCACCATGCGCTGGTCGCCCGCGGTGAGGTAGTACTCGCTGACCGGCCCCTGGGCCGCGGCCCACGGTGCGGCTGCAACCAGCACGACAATCAGTGCAACGGCTCGAATCGACTTCATAGCAGTTCCCCTCCAAAAGTCGGCCCCGACGCGGGTGCGCCGCTTCTCCACGCGCACCTGACGGCGCGTCCACGTCGGGATTGCACCAGACCGTGGGGGGCCGCTTCCAGTGGCGGCTTTGCGGGCAGCCGCAGCAGGGTGCGCGACAGATGCGGCGGATCGCCCCGGGACCGGCTGGCGCCAGCTTGGCGGTACGGGGAAGGGCGCTCGCGGCTTGAAACCGCATTCACCTGGAGACTCCGCGCGGGCTGAGGCCACGCGCCTCGCTCGGAACAGCCGCCGCATGTGTCACGCGACCGCAGCGGGGGCGCGGGATCCGGCGAAAGGCTATAGCATCCGGCGGATCGGCGGGTTATAATGCTGGTGGGGAAAGCACGTGTGGCGCGACGCCAGGAGGCCGTCCTGCGCGCCGCACGAAGTCCGATCACGTCGGCGAGAGGGAGGAGACAGCCGGTGAGCCACCGTGACAACACTGTGGGTGCGGACTCGTTCGGGGTCTTTTCGGCGCTGCGATCGCTGGCTTGGGTGGTGACGCTCGCCGCCTGTGTCGGGCCGGCCGGGGCCTCGGACTATCAGGTCCTTTCCGACCGTGCGGGCGACACGCGGATCCTCCGCACCGATCCGGGCGGGGACGGCCCGGTCAATCCGGACGCCCATCGCCTGCCGGACCTGCTCAGCATTTCAGTCGGCACGTGGCAGCCGGATGAACCGGACGGCGTGGATCCGTTCATCGGCCACTGGGACCGCGACGCCGACGAGCCGTTTCTGCGCGTCGATCTGCGCTTCGCCGGGCTGCTCAATCCGCCCGGATTCACCAAGGTGGACAGCAAGTTCGACTACGACCCGTTCGAGTTCGGACCCCATCCAGTCTTCGGCTACATCGAGTTCGACGTGGACCGCAACGTGGACACCGGCGGGGAAGGGGGGGAGTCCGACTCGCCCCACATTCGGTTCCTCGGGGTGGGCGCCCGGTTCGGCGGACTGCCGGCGAACCTCCCGCGGGCGCTTTACGACCGTTTCGCCCTCGACGCCGGCGCCTTCGACCGCCGGTGCGACGAGGAACCGCTGGTGCGCCGCAGCGGCGAGGAGTTTCACCTGGCGCTGTTCAGAAAGAACTACCGCAATCACATCGAGGTCAAGAAAGTGGGCGAGGATCCACGGAAGTTCACCGAAGACGAGATATGGATCCTGTACGGCGAGTGGCTGCACCGCGCGCATGGG
>QZJT01000023.1 GCA_003597935.1 Phycisphaerales bacterium
CACGGTTGCACAAGCTCTCGAATGCCGAAAACGCGAGAATTCAAGAGCTCCTGATGGACAACGGATCAGTATTTGGTTAACGGCGTAGTGTGGCACCGGTTTGCAACCGGCGAAATGTGGCACCGGTTTGCAACCGGTGAGATGTGGCACCGGTTTGCAACCGATGAGATGTGGCACCGGTGTGCAACCGGTGAAGTCCGGCACCCCTCGGATGCCGGCCGACTCCCGCCTTGAAAGGTGGGGCTCGGAGAAGACTGCCCGCCTTGAAAGGCGGGGCTCGGGGAAGACCGCCCGGCATGAATGCCGGGGCTCTGGATATGGACGAACTGACTCCCAAGGGCATCGTGGCCGCGCTGGACCGATACATCATCGGCCAGGAAGCGGCGAAGCGGGCCGTCGCCATCTCGGTGCGCAACCGCTGGCGGCGGCAGCAGCTTCCGGACGGCCTGCGCGAAGAGGTTTGCCCCAGCAACATCATCATGATCGGCCCCACCGGCGTGGGGAAGACGGAGATCGCTCGGAGGTTGGCGGCGCTGGTCAATGCGCCGTTCATCAAGGTCGAAGCGACGAAATACACCGAGGTCGGCTATCACGGGCGGGACGTGGAGAGCATGGTGCGGGACCTGCTCGACTCCGCCCTGCGCATGGTCAAGTCGGAGCAGACGGAGGTCGTCCGGCAGGAGGCCGAGCGGCTGACGGAGGAGCGTCTGCTGGACGTGCTCATGCCGGCCCCCGAGTCCGATCGGGAGGACTCCAGCCCCTCCAGCGACGCGGCCGTGCGCCGCCAGCGCAGCCGGGAAAAGCTGCGGGCACAGCTCCAGTCGGGCGAACTCGAGGACAGGCCCGTCGAGTTGACCGTGGACGTGAAGGTCCAACCGATCGGCATGTTGGCGCTGGGGACGGACCAGATGGACCCCGACATCCAGAGCTTCATCGAACGCATGTTGCCCTCACAAGCCAAGAGCCGACGCCTGCGGATCCGGGAAGCGCGGCGGATCCTGTTCGAGCAGCAGTGCGAGAAGCTCATCGATCAGGAAAAGGCCACGGAAATGGCCATCTTCCGCACCGAGAACTCCGGCATCATCTTCATCGACGAGATCGACAAACTGGCGGGGCCGGCCGCCACCCACGGTCCGGATGTATCGCGCCAGGGCGTGCAGCGCGACCTGCTGCCGGTGATCGAGGGCACCACGGTCAGCACCCGCTACGGACCGGTGCGGACCGACCACATCCTGTTCATCGCGGCCGGGGCGTTCAGCAGCAGTAAGCCCAGCGACCTGATGCCGGAGCTTCAAGGGCGCCTGCCGATTCGCGTCGAACTCAGCGATCTGGGACGCGAAGAGTTCCTCCGCATTCTGACCGAGCCGGAGAACGCGCTGACGAAACAGCAGACCGCCCTGCTGGGCACCGAATCCGTGCGGCTGGAGTTCGAGCCGGCGGCCCTGGAGCGCCTCGCGGACATCGCTTACCGGCTCAATCAGTCGACCGAGAACATCGGCGCCCGTCGGCTGACCACGGTGATGGAGCGGCTGGTGGAAGAGGTGAGCTTCAACGCCCCCGATCTGGCCGGGACCACCGTACACATCGACGCCGACATGGTCCAGAGGCGGCTGGGGGATCTCTCTCGCGACGACAACCTCAGCCGTTTCATTCTGTGACGTGTTTAGCATAACCCGTTCATCGACATAAGGTTGTGTTTGTTTCACCACGCAGTTCCCGGCCCGTGGCCGGGCGATCGGCTCCGGCAGGGACAAGCCGTCCGGCCGAGGCGTGGCGACGTTGGACCGATGGGGATGGGGTAGCCGTGCGGCCGGGTGGTAAAAGCCGATGAATCGGGCTATGATGGCACTTCGCGCGCCCGGCGCCGCCCCGTGGCGGATGTCGGCTTGGTGCGCCGTGCGTCGAGGTGACGTACCGTGGGGTCGAGCACCGGAGGTCTGGATGCCCGTACCCCCTGGGTCGGCCGTCGTCGCGCCGGCCCGCAGCGCGCGTGTGAGGATTGACCCGGCAGGAGTTGGCCTATGTCGAAGTGGAGGCTTGTGTGATCAAGATCAGACCCAGAGGCGGCGAATCCATTCAACAGGTGCTCAAGCGGTTCAAGCGGCTTTGCCAGCGCGAAGGCCTGACCCGCGACGTCAAGCGGCACAGTTACTACGAGAAGCCTTCCGAGCGCAAACGCCGCAAGCAGCGCAAGGCCGTCCGCCGGGCACAGACCGACCCTTCCCTGATGCGGACCTGATCCGAAATCCATGATTGACCGGCGCGTCGCCTTGGTGACTGGAGGTTCCCGCGGGATCGGCCGCGCCGTGTGCGTGGCCCTGGCGCGGAGCGGCTACGCCGTCGTCGTCAACTTCGCCGACAACCTCGCGGGGGCGCAGGAGACGGCGGCGCTGTGCGAGCAGGCCGGGACCCCGGTGGAGATGTGCCAGTGCGACGTCGCCAACCGGGGCGAGCGCGAACTGATGATCCAGTTCGTGATGGAACGCTTCGGTCGAGTGGACTGCCTGGTGAACAACGCCGGTGTGGCGCCCAAGGTCCGGTACGACATTCTGCAGACGCCTGAAGACAGCTACGACGAGGTGTTGAACGTCAATCTGCGGGCGCCCTACTTCCTGACTCAAGGGGTGGCCAACGAGATGATCCAGCTTCGCCAGCGGGGCGACATCGACTGGGCCTGCATCATCAACGTCTCCTCCATCCGCGCCTACACCGTTGCGGTCAACTACGGCGAGTATTGCACCAGCAAGGCCGGATTGAGCATGGTCACGAAGCTGTTCGCGGTCCGGCTGGCCGAATTCGGGATCGACGTACACGAGGTCAGTCCGGGGATCATCGAGACCGACATGAGCGCGCCGCCGGCGGTGCGGGCCGCCTACGAGGCCAAGCTGAAAGCCGGCATGACGCCCAACAACCGGTGGGGACAGCCGGACGAAGTGGCGCTGGCGGTGGCCGCCATCGCCCGCCGGGAGTTTCCGTTCAGCACCGGACAGGTATTTCACGTTGACGGCGGGTGGCATCTGAGGCACCTGTGACGCACCGACCACCCCGGTCCGATGGAGCATCGAGCCTCGGGTCCGATCGGGCGTCCCGGTTGCGGAGTCGATGCGATGACGACGCTGTTCATGCTTGCGGCCCTGATCTGGACGGCGGCGGGCGTGGCGGCGTTGTGTACCCCGCGCCGATTGGGCGACGTTCGTTGTCCCCTCCTGGGGGTGACGTGCCTGCTGTTTGGGGCATTCACGGTCTGGATGGGATTCGGCGGCACGTTTGGAGCGGGGACCGGCGCGGCGGCGCTGCTGGTCAGCACCGTGGTGCTCTCGTCGGTGCTGGTGCTCAACCGCAGCCTGACGCGGCAGATCCGGCGTGACGCCGTCCACCTGGCGGACAACGAACTGGCCGCGGCCGTGCTCGACACGGCCGGGGCGCTGGTCGTCGTGCTGGACGCGGAGGGCGCGATCGTCCGATTCAATCGCGCCTGCGAAACGTTGACCGGGTACTCCGCCTCGGAGGCGATCGGCCGCAAAGTCTGGGATTTCCTGCTGACCGAGGAAGAGGTCGATTCCGTACGCTCGGTGTTCGCGGAGTTGCGATCGGGGCACTTCCCCAATCAGCACGAGAACTACTGGGTCCGCAAGGACGGCGGGCGCCGGCTGGTCGCCTGGTCCAACACCGCGATCGTCGACGCGACCGGGGCCGTCCAGTTCGTCATCGGCACCGGCGTCGACGTCACCGATCAACGCCGGATCGAGGCGGACCTGCGCAAGTCGGAGGAACGGTTCTCCAAGGCCTTCCACGGCAGCCCGCAGTCGCTCATCATCGCGACCCTGGAAGACGGCGTCATTCAGGACGTCAACCAGGCCTTCGTGGACCTGTTTGGTTTCACGCGGCATGAACTCATCGGCCGCCCGACCAAGGCGCTGGGCATGTGGGACAACCCCGACGACCGTGACCTGTTCATGCAGCGGCTGGTCGCCTGCGGCGCGGTGCGGGACGAGTCGGCCCGCTTCCGCGACCGCAGCGGACGGCTGCGGCTGGCCCGCGTGTGGATGGAGATCATCGAGCTGCAGGGGCGGCGATGCGTGCTGGGAGTCGTCGAGGACGTCACGGAGCGCCTGCGTTCGGAGAACGCGCTGCGGGAATCCGAACAGAAATACCGCACCCTCTTCGATACCAGCCGCGACGGAATCGTCTACGTCACGCTCGACGGGCGCATCACCGACGCCAACGCCGCCTACGTCGACCTCACCGGGTTCTCGCTCCAGGAACTCCGCGCCCTTCGCTACCAGGACTTGACGCCGCCGACATGGCACGAGATGGAAGCGGACATCATCCGCAGCCAGGTGACGGCCCGAGGCTATTCCGACGACTATGAAAAGGAGTACGTGCGCAAGGACGGCCGCGTCATCCCGGTCTCCGTGCGGGCGTGGGTGATCCGCGACGAATCCGGCGGCCCGATCAGCATGTGGGCCCGCGTCATCGACATCTCCGAGCACCGCCGGCTGGAGGCGGAGCGCAGCCAGCTCGAAAAGCAACTGCGGCACTCCCAGAAGATGGAGGCGATCGGCACGCTGACCGCAGGCGTGGCCCACGATTTCAACAACCTGCTGATGGCGATCTCGGGCTACGTGGACGTCGCGGCCGCGTGTGCCGACGAGGACAACGAGGAACTCCAGAGCGCCGTCGCGGGCATCCGGCAGGCCGCCCAGCAGGCGACACACATCACCAAGTCGATGCTCACGTTCAGTCGCAAAGCGGCCCTGACGCGGGCGCCGGTCTCGCTGAGCAGGCTGGTCGAAAGCGCCACCGGCATGCTCACGCACCTGATCGGGCGCCGGATCACGCTGGACGCCCAGGTTGACGCCCGCGAGGACGTCTGGATCGAGGCCGACGCCGCCCAAGTTCAACAGGTGCTGATGAACCTGGCGATCAACGCCCGCGACGCCATGCCGGACGGCGGCCGCTTGCAGATCGCGCTGCGCCGGGCGGAGCGGCGCAGCGAGGACCTTCCCTCCAACGTGCCCTTGTTCCAGGCCGGTACGGCCGTGCTGACCGTCACCGACACCGGCTGTGGGATGAACGAGGAAGTGCGATCGCGCGTGTTCGAGCCGTTCTTCACCACCAAGCCGCGCGGGCAAGGCACCGGGTTGGGCCTGTCGGTGGTTCACGGCATCATCGCAGAGCACCGTGGGTACATCGACGTGCGGTCTGCGCCCGACAAGGGGACGACCGTCGTCATCGCGCTGCCGTGCGTCAGCCCGCGGACGGGTCCGGGAAAGGAACCGGTCGCCGAGCAGCCGGGGCACGGGGAGCTGGTCCTGGTGGTGGAACCGGAGCCTGCCGTGCGGGCGGTGGTCACGTCGGCGCTGCGGCACGCGGGCTATCGCGTGGTGGGCGCGTCCGGCGACGAGGAGGCCCGTTTCCATATTCAGCGGGAGGCCGAGGCGCTGTGCGCCATGGTGGCCAGCATCGACGCTCCCGAAGACATCGTCATCAAGTGTGCCGCCGAGCTGCGACGGCGCGGTTCTCGTGCGGCAATCGTGTTGACCGCCAACAGCGCCACCGTCCCGGCCGAGACACTGCGCTCGCTCGACGCCGATCTGCTGACCAAACCCTTCTCGCTTCCGGACCTGACCGCCCTGGTGTCGCGGCGGATCGGGGCGAGCCAAGCGGCGAACCGTGCGAGTGACTCGCGGAACACCGGGAGCGAATCGCCGAGCGGGGCAAGCGAATCGCCGATCACGGCCACCGGCGGTCTGACGTAGCCTCGTGTAGCTATCCGAAGCGCCCACGTCCGCGAACACCCGCTGCCCGGAGGGGGCTGGAGCCGCCGCGTCCGGGATCGTATACTGCCAGAACGACGCTTATCCTGCGACGGTCGGTCCGGCTCCTGACGGCGACGGCGTGCCGGGTGTGACGCCGGCGGGCCACGCCGAATCTCGGCGGGGAGGCAAGGGAACAGGTGAAACAGGGACATCAGGTGGTCATCGCAGCGTTGGCGGCGGCAGCGATCATGCTGGCCGGCGGCGGGTATTATCGCGTGCTGGCCGGCCGATACGCCCGCGCCGTCGAGAGCGTGCGGATGCCAGAGGGCTGGCTCAACGCCCTGCCGCTCGAGATCGACGGCTGGCGCGGCCATGACGAGCCGCTGGAGCGCTCGGTGATCCGGGCCACCGACACCGATGCCCATCTGAATCGCGTCTACGTCAACGCCGCCGGGACGAAGGCGGTGGCCCTGTTCGTCGGCTACGGCATCCGGCTGCGCGACCTGCTCCCCCATCGCCCCGAGGTGTGCTATCCCGGCAACGGCTGGCTGCTCTCTCAGCGTGACGACCTGCAACTGGATCCGGGCGACGGCTCGTCCGTCACGTGCCGATTGCTCTCGTTCCGCAAGGGCGGCTTCTCCGCCGATGACGTGTCCGTGCTGAATTACTACGTCGTCGACGGCCAGTACTGTGCCGACGTTTCGGCGCTGCGGGAACGTGCGGTGCAGGAGACCGCCGCGCAGTCCTATTCCGTTCAGGTCCAGATCTCCACGCCCGGGGGGATCGGCGCGGACCCGAGAGGCGTCCTGGTGGAGTTCGCGCGGGCGTGCGCGCCGCTGCTGCGCGAACTGATGCCGGACCGGCTCGGCACGGGCGCGGCCGCGCCGGTCGCGAAAGCGGAAGTCGAACCATGATCGAAGCGTCGCGAGCCACCGTAGACCGACCGACCCGCGAAGTCGCAGCCGAGGCCGGCGGCGCAGCCCTGCGGCCGGTGCTGCTCTGCCTGGCGGCGCTGCTCGCGCTGGCCGTGTGGTCCTACTGGCCGGTCGTCTGCCGGCTGGCCAGAGAGTGGCGCAGCAACGACGACTACTCGGTCGGCATGTTGGTGCCGCCGGCGGCGCTCTACGTGTTGTGGCTGAAGCGCCGGTCGCTCGAGCGGTCCCGTTTGCGGCCCTTCTGGGGGGGGCTGGCGGTGCTGGCGCTGGCGGAGTTCGCCCGCTGGTATGGACTGACGCGGCTGTTCGAGTCGGCCGAGCGCTACGCCCTGGCACTGACCGTTTTCGCGCTGGTGCTGATGGTGGCCGGCATCGACTTCGTGCGCCGGTCGCTCTGGGTCTGGGCGTTTCTTCTCCTGATGGTGCCGCTGCCCGGGCGCGTCCATAACACGATCGCCGACCCGCTGCAGAGCTTCGCTACCAGCGGCGCGGTCTTCACGCTGGAACTGCTGGGCATCACGGTCGAGCGCTCCGGCAACACCATGGTGCTCAACGGCGACACGCCCATGGCGGTGGCGGAAGCGTGCAGCGGGCTGCGCATGCTGACGGCCTTCGTCGTGGTCTCGTCGTTGTTCGCGTTCGTCGTCCACCGCCCTACGTGGCACAAGGCGACGATCGTCATCTCCAGCGTCCCCATCGCCATCGCCTGCAACGTCCTGCGCCTGGTGGCCACCGCGATGCTCTTCCTGTGGGCTAGCAGTGCCACGGCGGAGAAGTTCTTCCACGACTTCGCCGGCCTGGTAATGATGCCGGCCGCGTTCCTGATGCTGATGGGCGAGTTGTGGATTCTCCGTCGGCTCGAACTGCCGGCGGAGACTGAGGCGCAGTCTCATCCGCTGGTTGTGGGGGGGTAGTCGCAGGCCCGCACCTCGCCTTCCCCCCCGTCACGCCCGCCGGCCGCGCCGCGCCGGGCCGCGTTGCAACCGGCCGGCCACGTCCTGCTCCGACAAACCCACACAACTTGGTGCGATCGACTACCGGCGGTGGAGCCGATTCCCGTTTGACGCCGTTTGCGCCGCGACGTTAGGATGCCGCGCGTCCGGGGGCGCCGGCGCGGGCGCCTCCCCGTCCGGGGCGTGTCGTACCTTCGCCGGCCGCGCGGCCCTTTGACTCGACCGCGTATCGCACAGGATGACGATCATGGTCTGTCCGTACGCGTTGATCCTTGGCGCACTGCTGTGGATTGACCTCTTCACGTCTGCACCGGCGGCCGCGTGCGGCGGCGATCAGCCGGGGGCAGCGCCCGCCGACTCGGCGCCTCGACCCGTGCTGGCCGCGGCCGCTGCTCAGATCGGCGCAAACGGCCCGCAGACTCCGCCGCCCCCCGACGACCATGAGCTGTTCCAGCGCTATGACGCGCGGCTGACGCAGCGATTGACCGCCGACGCCCATCCGACCATCCCTCCGGACCGGCTCATTCACCACGTGCCCGATCCGGAGCGGGCCCGCCGCGAGGCTATGGCGAGGTTGCAGGCCGGGACGCAGTCGGAACAGGCGTTCGCCCGGCGATACCTCGAGCGGCTGGACTCGATCTGCCGCCCCACGCGGGTGCCGCTGCGGTTGGAGGACGTGATCCGGCGTGCCTTGGCCGGCAGCTTCGCGGTCGAGGTCCAGCGCTACAACCCGGCCATCGAGGCGACCCGCGTGGTCGAGGCGCAGGCCGCGTTCGACGCCGTGTTCTTCTCGAGCCTGACCAAGCAGATCCAGGACCGGCCGACGGCGTCGCAGTTGACCGCGGCCGACTTCGACCTGTTCAACCTGACGTCGGGCGTGCGGCAGTTGCTGCCGACCGGCATGTCGGTCTCGGCCGCCTGGTCGATGCGGCGGACCTCGACCAGCCTGGCGTTCCAGCAGCTCAACCCGGAGTACTTCAGCGACTTCGAGGTGGCGTTCCGCCAGCCGCTCTTGCGCGGGTTCGGCCTGGACTACAACCTGTCCGCCATCCGCGTGAGCCGCAACAACCGGCAGATCAGCGAGCTTCAGTTCGAGCAGCAGATCCGCGCCCTGTTGCGCGACCTCGAAGAGGCCTACTGGCAGCTCGTGGTCGCCCGCCGCGACCTGGCGATCACGGCCCATCTGCTGGGCGAGTTCGAGGACGTCTATCAGTACCTGCTCGCCCGGCAGGAGTTCGACGTCACCAAGATCCAGCTTGAGGACACGCGGGCGAACCTGGAAAACTCCAAGGTGGAACTGCTGGCCAAGCAGAACGTCGTCTTCAACGCCGAAGACCGTCTCATCTTTCTGATGAACGATCCGGAGCTGAACTTCATCGACGACGTGGAGCTGTTCCCGGAGGACCTGCCAACGATCGGTCACTTCGAGCTGGACCGGCTGGGCGAGCTGCAGACGGCCCTGGACGGGCGCAGCGATATCCGCGAATCCAAGCTGCGGGTCGCCAACGCACGCATCGGGGTGGGGCAGGCGGTCAATCAAGCGCTGCCGCGGCTGGATCTGGCGTTCACCTACACCGTGGACGGCCTCGGTCCCAGCGCCGACGACGCCTTCGACGAGTTGACGATGCACGATTTCACCGAGTACACGGTGGGCATCGAACTGGAAGTGCCCATCGGCAACCGGGCGGCGCGCTCGGCGGAAAAGCGTGCCCGACTGATCGAGTCCCAAGCCCGGGCGGCCCTGAAGCAGCAGATCGAACAGGTCATCGTCGACGTCAACGTCTCGATCCGCCAGCTTACGACGACCTACGAGCAGATCGGTCCCCGCTTCGAGTCGGTGGAGGCCAACGAGCGGCAGGTCGAGTCCATCCTGGCCCGCGCCGAGCGCAAGGACTTCACCCAGCTCAACGCCGAACTGGGCGCCCGCCGCAGCCTGGCCGCCAACCGCCGCGCCCTCATGCAAGCCATCGTCGATTACAACATGGCCATCATCGACCTGGAGCGGGCCAAGGGGACGCTGCTGCCGTATAACAGCGTGGTGATAGAGCCGGGGCCGTAGCGTCCGGCAGCGCCAGCGTTTACGCGCCGGTGGCGGGCCGCGGCTGGCGCGGTGGAACGGGTGCCTGTCGGAATCGGCGGCTCCTATGAGCGAGCCGCGGGCTTAACGCCCGCGCGGAGTTTCCCTCGCAACGGCGCCTACCGACGACACAGCGGTCGTCCCAGTCCAGCGGATCCCGTTCGGGCGGTCCTGGGGACACCCGCCGCATATTCCACCCACCGGGGTCGAACGCACCCAGTGGTCAACCGCACGGCGACGACGCTGCTGCGCCCGCGATCACTGCTTGGGGCCCAGCGCTTCGCTGAGGCCGTGCTCGCACAGGCCGGGCGGCGGAAGCGGGTCGCCGTGGGCGACGGCGGCTTCAAGCTGAGCAGCGCCGGCCGACGCCTGAGCCAGCACGCCGTCGAGCGACGGCTGGTCCTGGTCGTGCGGACACACCGCGGCCGTGCAGACGGCCGTCGTGACGCCGCCGTTGCCGTCGTCCGCTGTAATCACGAACAGGTAGAAGCGGCCGTCCTCGTCGCCGCGCCGCTCGCTGCGCACCAGCAGCCCCCGGCCTTCCGGATACTCGTCCTTGAAGTCCGGCGCGTGCTTGCCGGTCCCGTCGCCGGTCTCAGGGATTTCCGTTTCATCGCTGAAGGCACGGACGATGAGGACGACCTCATCGCCGTCCGGGTCCTCCACACTGATCGCTGAGCCGACGTCCACCAGGTCATGATCCGGTGACCACAGCGTCACCGGGCCGTTGCAGGTGATGCTCGGCGGCTGGTTGTCGCACACGTCGCCGATGTGATCGCCGTCGGCGTCGGCCTGATCGGGATTGAAATCGTCCGGACAGTTGTCGCAAACGTCCCCCACGCCGTCGGCGTCGCCATCCGCCTGTCCGGGGTTGAAGTCGTCGGGGCAGTTGTCGCAGGCGTCTCCCAGAAGATCTGCGTCGGCATCGGTCTGGTCCGGGTTCGGAGCGTCAGGACAATTGTCACAGACGTTGCCGAGTCCGTCACCGTCGGCATCTTCCTGCAGCGGGTTCACCACCGCTGGGCAGTTGTCCACGTCTCCGCAGACACCGTCGCCGTCTGCATCATTCTCCGAATCGAGCGGGCAGGAATCACAGGCGTCGCCAGCGCCATCGTAGTCGCTATCCTCCTGACCGGGGTTGAAGTCGTCAGGGCAGTTGTCCAACTCGTCCAAGATCCCATCCAGGTCAGCGTCACTACACGTTCTGGGTGGGATATATTCCAGTATATCCGTGAAATAGTCCGGCCAGTTCCAGCCCCCAAAGCAAAAGATGCTTCCGGTAGTTGGAGCGGCGGAACAGGCTGTGCCAGCCCTGCTGGACGGCAGGACCGCGGTCATGATGCTCACGGTGTCGCCGAGCGGATCAAATTCCACGATCTCATTGAGATACGTTCCGCCATATCCACCAAAGCAGAAGACGCGTCCTGTGATAATGTCCTCGGCGCAGGAGAAGATGTTTCTTGCGGAGGGCAGCCTGGCGCTCCTGACTCCGATCATACGGCTCACAGGATCGAATTCCAAGATGCTATCAGAATAGGCGGGCGAGTTGCCCCCGAAGCAGTAGATCTTCCCGCTGGCATAGCTGAAACTGCAGGCCAGGTTCGCTCTCGGCCCGGGAAGCGACGGAAGGCCATCGGTGGTGAGGATGTCACTGACGGGGTCGTATTCAGCAACCCTGCTGATAGCTCCGGAGCCGTCGTTACCGCCGAAGCAGAAGATGTGGCCACTCGCAGGGTCAGCCGCACAGGCTAAACCTTCGGTCCCGGTTGGGAGCTCGGCCGACTGGATGGTAAGCGTCTCCAGTGCCGGGTCGAACTCGAGTATCTCGTCGATCGTATCCCAGTAATCCCTATGCACCCCCCCGAAGCAGTAGATCTTCCCCGTCGCCGGGCTCGCAGCGCATGCGAGGTAGCGCCGTGGCGTGGGCAAGCTGGCATCCATGAGGGTCAGCGTGTCGGTTGCGGGCTCATATCTGAAGATTTCGGCCCGCGGCGTGGCCGACTCTTGTCCTCCGAAGCAGTAGATACTGCCCGTTGCCGGGTCTGCTGCACAGGCCATGTTGCCCCTCCCGCCCGGCAGGCTGGACGGCATGGTGGCCATCATGTCTCCACACACCGTGCAGGCGTCTCCGACGCCATTCTGATCGGAGTCCGCCTGATCCGCGTTCGGGACCTCCGGGCAGTTGTCACACACGTCGCCGACGCCGTCTGCGTCCACGTCCGCCTGATCGGGGTCGAAGTCGTCGGGACAGTTGTCCACGTCGCCGCAGACGCCGTCGCCGTCGGAGTCGTCGCCCGGATCGAGCGGGCAGATGTCGCAGACGTCGCCAACGTCGTCGCCATCCGCATCCGCCTGGTCAGGGTTGGCGTCGATGGGGCAGTTGTCCACGTCGTCGGGTGCGCCATCGGTATCCCGATCGGCTCTCACGCCCAAACTGTGCCACCAACCCACCGCGAGGGCCATGAAATCGCTGTTGGGCTCAGGGATGTTGCATTGGCCGTAACTGTTGTCTCCCCACGCGACAATCGAGCCATCGGACTTCACGCAGGCACTGTGCGAATAGCCTCCAGTCACGGCGACGAAGTCGCTATTGGGTTCCTTGACATTGCACTGGCCGTAGTGATTGTACCCCCACGCCACAACAGACCCGTCAGCCTTCAGTCCCAAGCTATGAAGCCACCCCGCGGAGATGGCGATGAAGCTGCTGTTGGGCACCGGTCCGTTGCACTGTCCGTCTGCGTTATATCCCCACACCACAATCGAGCCGTCGGCCTTCAGCCCCACGCTGTGTGCCCCGCCCGCTGCGACGGCAACGAATCCGCTATTCGGCCCGGGGACGGTGCATTGGCCAAACCTATTATATCCCCATGAGACGATGGACCCGTCGGTCTTCAGTCCCAAGCTATGCCACCCACCCGCGGCGATGGCAACGAACCCGCTGTTTGGCGCTGGGACATTGCATTGGCCCGCGCCAGCGCCGTATTCATCGTCGTTGCTTCCCCACGCCACGATCGAGCCGTCAGCCCTTAGCGCCAAGCTGTGCCAGTATCCCGCCGCGACAGCCGTGTAGTCACTGTTGGGAACAGGAATGTCGCATTGACCCCAGTCGTTCAATCCCCACGCCGTGATCGACCCATCAGCCCTCAGTCCAAGGCTGTGGTATCTACATCCGGCAGCCGCGACGAACCCGCCGTTCGGCGGGGGGACGTTGCACTGGCCGTACTCGTTGTATCCCCACGCCACAATAGGACCCTCTTGCGCATGCGCGACCGCCGGGATCGCCAACAGGGCGATGACCGACATCGCCGGTTTCCCAAGTACCCCGAAACAAGCCGTCTGAGACATCGTGTGTTCCTCCTTATGATTGAAGAACCCCTCCTGGCGAGCGCCCCGGGCCAATCCCGATGGGCAGGCGCGCTCGATCCACGATGGCTCGGTGGGCAGCCGGTCGCCGGCCTGCGCGGGTCCGTCCGTTGTCGTTGCGACCCGCGTCCCTCTCCATGCCGTCCCGCCTGCCGAGTCAGTCGAGGCGAATGCGATGCTGACCGATCAACTACCGTCTGGTGAAGCCACCCACCTCCCTCCCTTGGTCCATGCGGCCCTCCGCCGCGCCCGGTCGGGCCGTCGGCAGCGTCGCGGCGACGTCGAGGCCCGCCGCGCCTGCTGGCCGCAAGACGGCCGAACCGACCGCGCGGGCGACGCGCCCGGACCTCAGCCCGATGGCGACCGGCTCAGTCTGGCAAAAGACCGCCGGATGGCGCACGGACGACCGCGCCGACAGCCGCGCGCACCGAGCCTCGGCGCGACACCGACCGCGCCGGTATCGCCGCCGTTGATGCACGAATTCTCAAGTGGTTTCGGAGAAGTGCGGCGGGTGGCGGCCCGCGTCGCTTCAGGGGGAGTAAGGCGACGCCCTTCCGGCCGTCGCGCCTGCCGAAGCCGCAACGACCAGACAGCATATCGCTCCGCGCCCGCCGGGTCAATGACCACAAAAAAAGTGGGGTCTCTCGGGGCGCATGCCACTTGCGGAGGAGTTCGCCGGCAACCCCCGAATGCCCCCGGTACGCTGGGGCGCACCTTCCATCGACCTCAAACGTCGCTACGAAGGAGGCGCCGCGCGGGCCAAAGCGACTCGGCTCGCTGAAAGAGGCCGTCGATTCCGCCCCCCCCGGTCACGCCCCGTCGTCCAGGATGAACGCCGGGTCGATCCAGTCGAAGCGATCCTGCACGTCTCCATTGCGGCCGAAGTCCACCTTCAGCTCGACGCGCTTGCCGCCGGCCACGTCGACGCGGACCGGTCCTTCCAGCGGCCCGCGGGTGACGCCCTTGCGCTCGAACTTCACCTCGCCGTCGACGGCCACCGCGACGTCCACGTCCGCCAGCGTTCCGCTGTCGTCATCCAGGCCGAACCAGACGACCAGCGTTCGCGCCTGCGGCGGCGCCTCGAACGTCAGCACCGAGCGGCTGTGAACGCCGAAGCCGTAGTCGAACGGCTGGCGCCCCACGACGAGTGGGCCGCCGGCCACGTTGCGGTCGATCTGGAAGCCCCAGGCTTTGCCCATCATGGATGCGTGCTGGTGAGAGGCCGGGGTCAGGTGCGTCAGCCGCAGCCATCGGCCGCCGAACAGGTCGATGGAGGCCACCCGCCGCGCCTCGACCCGCACCGTCGCCCCGCTCGGCGTGCGCCCTCGCACCCCGCCTTCCGACCAGGCCAGGTCGGTCAGCGTCACGCGGCCGGATCGGACCAGCGTGACGGTGAACCACGGCGGCGCGGGGGCCGGCGGCGCGGGGGCCGCGAAGTGAACGGCATGAACCAGATCCATCTTCACGCGGACATCCTGGCCGGCGACGTCGATCGACGCCGAATCGTCGCTCAGGGCGGAGATGAACCCGCGCACCCGGTCGCCGTTGTTCAGCAGGATCAGGTCGTCGGCAGGATCGCCGCCGGGCGGTGGGGCCGCTGGAAGCGCCCGCGCCGAAGGGTACCACGTCCGCGCGTCGTCGAACGGCACGCCGATCTCGCCCAGGTCGGCGGTGCGGATCGTGATCCGCGCCTCGCTGCCGCTGGTCAGCCGCCCGCAGAGCCGATCGCCGCCGGCCAGCACCAGGATTCCCTCATCGGGATCAGGACCGGCCGGCTGGTGGCGCGTCTGGATCCGGACGACGTGGCGGAGGGGGATGACGCGCGTCGATCCATCGGGCGTCCGCACCGTCAGCCCCTCGCCGGGCGTCAGCGCGACCACCTCGTCGAGAGGCAGATCGCCCTCGACGTGGCGGACGAACGCCGCGCGAGCCGGGGCGTCGTCCGCCTGACGTGGGGCTGACGGCAACGCTGGCGGCCCCGCCAGCACGGCCAGCGCTAGTATGGACACGACAGCGGCGGGCATCGGGGGCTCCTTTCATCCGTGCATCGGACCGCGCGGGCGTCGCCCTGATGTTGTGGCCGACGGGGAGGATGGTCAATAGGCCATCGCTCGGCATTTCGGCCTGGGTGCGTGACGGATGCGACGGATGTCCCCTGTGTCCCCCGACTGGAATCCGCCGGGCTGTGGCAATCGCGCTGTCGTCGCCGGAGGATCCAGCGACACGCGCGGCGGTCGGAACTAAAGTGGCAGCAACCGTACACGGGTCGCAACGCCGCGCCTCCGGCGCGCCATCCCGGAATTCGTCAAGATTTCACCTGGCGTTGAGGGTTTCCTTAACAATCCGTGTGGAGCATGGCAGGCCGAACGTGTTTTTTTGTCCGGACAGGAGGGTGCAAGTGGGGCATGCGACGCCATCGGCGGGCCGGGAGCCACGCGGTCCGAGCGGCGGCCACCGATCGGGTCACGCATCCGCCTGCGCGGCCTGTCGAACACGGGGTATTGACATTGCCACCGTCATCGCAGACAATGCCGCGTCGGCCGGAAGACTATTCACATCGCGTGATCAGGCGCCGGCAGCGCGACTGTGGTCGTGCTGCAAGCGCTCGAAGGGTGCGTGTTCGACCCGCGGCCGGGGCAGCCCAGGGCGTCGGCGTCGCGGACGGTCGGCGCACGAAAGCGCCGGTCTACGCTGCCTTTCCTCTCGCGGCCGTGTTGAGTTGTTTTTGTGCAATCGCTACAATGTCGTCCTTGAGTGGCCGGGCTTCCCGTCTGACGCGCGTGTCAAGCGCGCCGGCCGCTCATTCTTCAGGAGGTATAAGGATGTTTGCAGAGAGAGTTTGGGCACGGCTGTGGGCCGTGTCGATGGTGATCGGTTTCGTTGGAGTCGCGGCGGCGCAGGATGAGTCCCTGCCGGCGCCGCAGGAGTCGGATACGACGCTGGAATGGCCGGTCGAACAGGCCCCATTCCAGGAGGAGGTGTGGTCCGATGGCGGCGAGCCTGGGGCCGGGCATCCCGACTTCGCCTCGCCGGCTGAGCACGAGTGGAACTACGGCGATCCCGGCATCGAGGGCCCCAACGCCCAGGCGTGCTTGCAGTTGTGGGGCGGCCAGCCGTGGAACGATTTCCCGAACATCGGCGACAGCGACCGCAGCGTGGCGATTCTGGTGAATCAGGCGGTGACGATCGATCGGCTCAGCTTCGCCGTGGGACTTGGCCGTGCCACGGACATCACCATCAGGATCCGGGAGGTCATCGGCGCGGTGCGGCAGAACGCCATATTGGCGGAGGCGACGAAGAACTTCCCCGCCGGTGGAGGCGCAGGCACGTGGCGGGAGCTTCCCATCCACTTCACCTTCCTGCCTGGTAAGCGTTACGACCTGTCAGCCGAGGGCAACCCCGGATGGGGCTTCAATATCAACATGATGCGCCTCTATGACTTCAACAACCCGACGCTCAATCCGGTCAACGGCTTCGACATCGGAGCCGTCCGCATTCTGGATGGCGGCGCGGGCGGCAACTACGGCAACACGCTGACGCCGTTTTTCCTGTTCTGCGACTTCGCCTGCGTCAACCCGGTCGATCTGCGGAACCTGCCGGGCAACTTCGACCAGTCCAGCTTCGGCCGCGCCAACACCCAGCTCTACGCCCAGTCGGTGGTGGCCTGCAACCAGTACCTTTCCGAGGTGCGGGTCGCCGGGACCCACAGCAGCGGCAACGACGTGCTGTTCGACATCCGCATCACCGGCGCCCGCCTGGACACCGGCGGCATGGGGGCCGCCCCGAACTTCGCCGACATCAAATGGTCGTCGGGTGTTCGTCGGTTCCCCTCCGGCGGAGGGCTGACGGAAGTGACGGTAAACCCCAACATCGGAGTCAACGTCGGCCAGACCTACTTCATCGTGCTGGACGCGTTCTCCCACCCGACCAGCGGCCTGGGAACGGTGCGGGCGACCCAGTTCAACGGCCCCAACGATCAGTACGCGGGCGGCGAGTTCGTCTTCATCAACCAGACGAACGAGAACGCGCTCAACGACTTCAACGCCAAGACTTGGGCTCACCGCAGGGCCAATAACGAGGATCTGGCGGTTCGGGCGGTGTTCACCGCCGGCGAGGCGCCGCGGGCGGGCGTGATCGACTTCCAGGCGCTGGAGCATCATGATGCGCTGATCACCAATCACGGCGCGACCTACGACGAGGAAGGCTACCGCCTCAGCCACATCGGCGGCGCCGCCCTGACCACGTTCGGTACGCAGGCGAGTCGCTACCCGCAGTCGACGGCGCTGTTCAACAACACCGTCAACGCCACCACGCGGCTTTCCCGCATCAACGGGGCCGCGTTCGACCTGATCGAGATGAAGCTGGCCGAGTTGAACGGGCCCAACCCGGCCCCGGTGAACTTCACCGGCTTCAAGCAGGGCGGCGGACAGGTCGTCCACAACGTCAACACGGACGGCAACGGCCCGCAGAACGGCCTGGAGCGGTTCGTCTTCCCCAACACGTTCACCAACCTGACGCACGTCGAGTGGGCCCAGACGGCGCCGTTCCACCAGTTCGACGACATCGTCGTGCGCGACGTGCAGGGCATCAACTGCAACCTCATCGGCAAGTTCACGAACAAGTGCAAGAACGGCAAGATGAAGTCGGTGGTGAAGTCCGGCCTGCCGGGCGGAACCGTTCTGACTATCACCAACAACGGCGTCCCGGCCCAGATGACGCTGAACATCAACGGCAAGGGCAAGCTCAAGGTCCTGGGCCAGGCCAACATCGCCCACACGATGGTGATCCGTGAGTGCCCCGCCCGTACCTGCGTGGTGGCCGACTGCAACGGCAGCAAGTGCAGCGGGTAAGCGCATGACGCGGGCGGCTTTTTCGGCCCTCCGCTGATGTGACGCCATCCGCCGCGGCCGGAGGCTGACGCCTCCGGCCGCTTTTTTTTAGGAAGGTCGAAGGTCGAGGGTCGAAGGTTGAAGGTCGAAGGTCGAAGGTCGAGGGTTGAGGGTCGAGGGTCGGAGGTTGACGGGTGAAGGGTGCTTGACGGCGCTTCAGTATATCTTTAAACTCTACTCAGGCGTGACTTCGATTCTCATTCCTGTCCGGCCGTTGCGGCGCAATAGAAATACCCGCCGAGAGATAACGTGCCTTGCGGCAGAGGCCCGGCGGGTCTGCTTGCAGATCGGTAGCGAACAATACGGCCGGCGTCCATAGCGCCCCCGGGGCGAGCGGCGCATGAGAGTGCGTGACAGGTGGGGCGGATGTCTCCGCACCGCCCGAATGGCGCCGGGCGGCGTATCGCGACCCTGGTATCGACGGTATACGTCGTTGCGAGGGGGACTGCGCGCTGGCTTCAAGCCACGCGGCTCGCTCGGAGGCGCCGCCGATTCCGTGACGTACGCACCGACGAGGTCCACCCGCGTTGACGGTGTTCGCGATCAGGCGGATGGGCTATACTTCCCTGTGTCGGGCGGCGACCGGTTCCAGTCGGGAGCCTCGCCGTACAGCATGGGATCCTGCGGACCCACCGCGGCGCGGCGGACGACCCGAACATGGCGTGCCACTGAAACGCGGCGGGCCACCCAGCGCGTGGGATCGCACGGTCGCGGATCCAGGGGCATTCGCACGGGTCGGTAACCGGTGCCGGACCGGGTGGCTGGCAGTGTCCGGGTCGCCGGCAGTGAATTGCTCTTCTCCCGACGGCGGAGCGCCAGTATGTCCTCATCGAGAAACGCCGTCGCTCTGGCGGTGATCGTCGCGACGCTTTTGCCATCGGGGCGAACGGCCGCGTGCCTCCGCGCCGGCGGCGGCGCCAGCGGCGTCGTCGCGCCGCCATCGACGGATGCGCCGCCGGCGGTTGCCCAACCGTCGCAATCGGTGGCAAAACCCTCACCACCCGAACCGCCCCGGGACGAACCCATGCCGACGACCACCGATCAGCCGCGTCACACCAATCGCCTCATCCACGCCACCAGCCCCTACCTGCTCCAGCACGCCCAAAACCCGGTGGACTGGTACGAATGGGGCCGGGAAGCCTTTGACAAGGCCGTCAACGAAGACAAGCCCATCTTCCTCAGCATCGGCTATGCCGCCTGCCACTGGTGCCACGTGATGGAGCACGAGTCGTTCGAGAATGAGGAAGTGGCGGCGCTGATGAACGCGCACTTCGTCAACGTCAAGGTGGACCGCGAGGAGCGGCCCGACGTCGACGCCGTCTACATGCAGATCACGTTGGCCATGAACCGCGGGCACGGCGGCTGGCCCATGACCGTGCTGCTGACGCCGCAGCGCAAGCCGTTTTTTTCCGGCACCTACTTTACGCCCGAGCAACTCATGGGCCTGCTGACCAACGTGGCCGAGGCGTGGAAGGAAAAACGGGAGCTGATCGACGAGGACGCCGGGCGGGCGCAGGCGTACCTTTCGGAATGGTCGGCCGGCGTCCGGCCGTCGGACCGGATCCTGCCCGTCGAGCTGATCGACCGCTTGGCAACGACGTCAGCGCAGTATTTCGACGTGGACCGCGGCGGCTACCGCAGCGACGGCAACAAGTTCCCCCCCAGCATGGCGATGGAACTGATGCTGCGCGTCCATCGCCGCACCGGCGACGCCGCCCTGCTGCGCCCGGTCGAGGTGACGCTCGACCGCATGGCCGACGGCGGAATCTACGACCACCTGGGGGGGGGAATCTGCCGCTACAGCACCGATCCGGACTGGCTGGTGCCGCACTTCGAGAAAATGCTCTACGATCAGGCGCTGGTCAGCTCGATCTACCTCGATGCCTATCAGACCACCGGAAACGCGCGATACGCCCAGGTCGCCGCCGACATCTTCGACTACGTCCTGGCGGACTTGCAGTCGCCGGAGGGGGGGTTCTATTCCACCCGCGACGCCGACAGCGAAGGGTTGGAAGGGGCGTACTACATCTGGCGCGTCGATCAGGTCAAGGAAGTGCTGGGCGAGGCGGACGCGGCGCTGTTCTGTGAATTCTATGACGTCACGGAGAAGGGCAACTGGTTCGAACCCCGCGGCCACGCCCCGGCCGGGCCGAAGAACATACTGCGGATCCTCAACCCGAAGGCCGACTTCGCGGAAAAGCACAGGATGTCGCTCTCCGAACTGGACGCGAAGCTGGCCGCGTGGCGGCCCAAGATGCTGGCGGCGCGGTCGCAGCGCGTCGCCCCCGCGCTCGACGACAAGGTCCTGACCGGCTGGAACGGTCTGATGATCGCCAGCCTCGCCAAGGGCGGCCGCGTGCTCGATCAGCCGAAGTACACCGAAGCGGCCGCCCGCGCCGCCCGATTCGTCCTGGACAAGCTGCGCACCGGGGACGGGCGCCTTTTGCGCACTCATCGGGCGGGACAGTCGCGCCTGACCGGCTACATCGACGACTATGCGTTCTTGATCGAAGGGCTGCTGAACCTCTATGAGGCGACGTTCGACGCGCGGTGGCTCGACGCGGCCGCGGCGCTGAGCGACCTGGCCATCAAGCACTACTACGACGCCTCCGGCGGCGGGTTCTATTTCACCGCCCACGACGCCGAAGCGCTGATCGTCCGCAACCGGGACTATCGCGACAGCGCTATCCCGTCGGGCAACGCCGTGCAGGCGTCCAACCTGCTGCGGCTGGCGATCATGCTCGACCGCAAAGACCTGCGCCCGATCGCCGAGTCCATCTTCAAAGCCTGCGACGCCCGGGCCGCCGACGTCGTGGGCACGTTCGACCGGGCGCTGTCCGCCGCCGATCTGTTCCACGATTCCTGCAAGGAGATCGCGATCATCGGCCCGGGCGACGCCGAAGCGACGCGGGCGCTGATCCGTGCGGTCTATCGCAGGTACGTACCCAACAAGGTCGTGATGTTCTCGCCGGAGGCGGCCGGCGACGACGCCCCGCCCCTGTTGCGCGGCAAGAAGCTCATCGACGGCAAACCCGCCGCCTATGTGTGCAGTGGCTACGTCTGCAAGGCCCCCGTGACCGATCCGGACAGTCTGGTCAAGCTGCTGGAAGCGAAGTAAAGTCCCAAGCGCGTCGGGGGTGCGTGACGGAATCAGCGGCTCCTCCGCGCGAGCCGCGGGCTTGAAGCCCGCGCGGAGTCTCCGTCGGAACGGCGTTTACCGACGACAGAGCGTTCGCCCCGGCCCGGCGAGTTGCATCGGGGTGCACCCGCCGCATCGGTCACACACCTGTACGTCCGTCGCGGGGCGCGATCAGGAGCCGGCGGCGAACGGCATGCCCTTGCCCGCGCGGACCTTCCGTACGCCGGACGGCCGCGATTCCGGCACGGTGATGGATATACCGACAGGAGATGATGCATGACCGGAAGGGAGTCAGGAAGCCACCCATTGCGGGAGTCACCGAGTCAGGCAGTGGGGGAGTCAGGGAAGACAAAGCCGCGCCGACGTCAATTTGCGGCCTGCGCTTCTGCGGCCCACACGTTCTTCGCCGATTCGCGGCGCCAGCGCTGTGGCGCACCGGCATTGCGCAGGGACGGCAGTGCGTCGATGGCGCAGCGCGGTATCCGGCTCGCGCTCGTCGTCCTCGTCCTCTGCCTCGCCCCACGTGCCGCAGCGCCCGCCGCGGTTCCGCAGGAAACGCCGAAAGACGTGCCGAAGGACGCCCCGAAGCAAACCCCACCGGCCGCGGAGCCTGCGGAGCAGACGCAGGAGGATGGGCAGGATGCCCCCGCGCGCAAGTCGGCCGACGAGGTGCTCGAGGAGATTCTGCGAAAACGCCCGCAGGCGCGGCTGGTGCCGCCAGTGGGCCAGCCGGAGGGGGCCGATAACGACGTGGCCGCGTGGCCGGAGGGCTGGCAGATCGTCAGCCGCGCCGGGCGGCTGGTTCCCGACGGCGACGACTGGCTGTTCGTCTTCGAGAGTGATTCCCCCGAGAACCCGGAGCCTCGCCTGCGGCTGCTGCCGAACCTGAAGCTGGAGGCGATGGTCCGCGAGACGCGGGCGGCCGGCTCATCGCCGCTCTACGTCGTCTCTGGCGAGGTGACGGTCTTTTTCGGCGAGAACTACCTGCTGACCCGGCTGGCGCTGCGCAAGCCCGCGTCGTCGAACCTGTCGAAATGACGCCGGCCGGCCGATATTCTGGAAGGGGATCGACAGGCGACGCAGAGTACACCCGCAGGAGCGCGGATCGTGCAGATAGAGACGCACAGGGACGGCCAGGTCGTCCGAATCACCCTGGCCGGCGAATTGAATTCAGCGCACGCGGACTCGGTCACGGAGGAACTGCACCCGCTGGTCTCCGTCCCCGACGCCCGCGTGGTCGTCGATCTGAGCGGGCTGACCCTGATCGACTCCTCCGGCCTCAGCGCGCTCATCAACCTCGTGACCCGCGGCCGGTTGAGCACGGCCGACGTGGTGTTGGTCGGTCCGACGCCCTTCGTCCGCAGTGTGTTCGAGGTCGCCCGGCTCGACACCTTCTTCGAGATCTTCCCCACGGTCGAGGCCGCCACCGAACGGTTGACGACCTGACTGCGGGTCGTCAAGCAGCGGTCGGCGCGTCAGGTGGCCACGCCGGCCTCCTCTGCGCCCGCTCTCCACGTTTGATTTCGCCGTCGCGGGCGGTAGAATCGGGCGTCAAGACCCAACCGCTCTGAACAGGCGGCTGACGGCACAGGCCGCCCGGGAACCGTTCCATGCGAAGGCCCCAAGCTGGATCCCGCTTCGGCGACACCGGCCGCGCGTTCACCCTCATCGAGCTGTTGGTCGTGATGGGGATTATCAGCCTGCTGATCTCGATCCTGCTGCCGTCGCTGAGCCGGGCCCGCGAGCAGGCCAAGTCGGTCCGGTGTCTGGCCAGCCTCAAGGAGTTCGGCAACGCCCTGGGGGCCTACTTCAACGTCTACGGCGACAAAGTCCCCCCGGCGCTGTACGAGCCGGACGACCTGGATCCCAAGCCGCAGGAACCGGTGCCCTTCGGCTGGTGCGAGGCGCTGTGGGCCTACGCCTACCACGAGCAGGTGCGCCTGCCGCTGCCGTTTCCCGCTCAGCGCAACCTGGACGCGGAGCGCTTCGGGGAATATCTGCTCTGCCCCACGGCGGGCACGGACGAGAGCAGCGGACACTACCGGGCGTATCTGCCGGCCTGGAGCTACGGCTCCTATCACATCCAACCTGACGGGAAATACGGCTTCGACACGCGGGCCAACCCCCGCTTCAGCGCCACCATCGAGTCGGTCCCGCTGAGGCTGCCGATCGTCATGGACGCCAACGAGCAGTCGGAGCGCGGCGACGGCTTCGGAAACGACGATTGCAGTTACATCGACGCGGGTGAGGCCAACACCGCCGGCTCGAACGGCTTCGACGGCAACCGCATCTCCGACCGTCACTACGGCGGCGCCAACTACCTGTTTCCCGACCACCACGCCGAACGCAGCGGGCGCCTGCGCGAGCGTCTGGCGGAGGATTGGGACCTGAACGGCACCATCGACGTGGATATCCTGCCGTAGTCCCCGTCGCGTTCGCCCCGCCTGTGGAAACGTGCTATAGTAGCGCTTTCGAGCAGGTCCCCTGGAACAGTCGGATCGAGAGCGGAATGAACCTGGTTGACATTCTCACGCCTGCCCGCATCGCCGTCCCCTTGAAGGCGTCGGACAAGGTCGAAGTCATCGCCGAGCTGGTCGACCTGCTGGCGGCCGACGGCGCCATCAGCGACCGCGACGAAGTGCTGCGGGCGGTGCTGGCGCGGGAGGAGATGCGTTCCACCGGTATCGGCAGCGGCTTGGCCGTCCCGCACGCCAAGCCGCGGGCGTGCAGCAAGCTGACGGCCGCGGTCGGCAAGGCGATCCGGCCCATCGACTTCGCCAGCAGCGACGGCAAGCCGTGTGAATTCGTGGCGCTGCTCGTCAGCCCACCGGACGAGACCGGTCCGCACATCCAGGCCCTCGCCCGCATCAGCCGGGTCTGGCTGCAAGAGAGCTTCCGGGAAGCGGTGCGGGCGGCGAACACGCCGGAAGAGCTTTACGAGGCGATCAGGGCGGCGAGTTGACCAGCTTGCGGATCAGGCCGCTGAGTTCGGGCAGGAACGGGCAATGCTGGTGCGGCTGAAAGTAGCTGCGGTTCCCGTCCCGTCGTCGGACGAGAATGCCGGCCCCGGCCAGTGACGCGAGTTCGCGCTGCAGGCTTGACGGCGTCACGCCGAGGTGGCGGGCTAGATCGCTGACGTACCACCAGCGATCCGGGTGCATAAGCGTGGCCGCGAGGATCCTCCCACGTGTGCGTGGGAAGAGCGCCTGGACGGCCTGGGTGTGACGCATGTTGCGTGCATTATGACGCATTGTGCGTGAAGCACAACGGCCACCACACCGCCCAGCCGGCGTCGCCTCGCCCCTACGGCCGGTGCGCCCAACTCCCCCCATCTTCTCCATCCCGTCCATTCTGTCCATCCCGTCCGTTCTGTCCATCCCGTCCATCCGGTCCATTCCGTCCATCTGGATCGGACACTTGCCCGGCCGCTACAATGCCCGCGGAAGAGTCATCGGCCGCGAACCTTGAACCGAAAGGTCTCCCCTATGCGTTCATTCGGATTCCCTCGCGGAGGCGCGAGTTTCCCGCTGGCTGGCCTGTCCGTCGCCCTGCTGGCGGCGGGGTGCAGCATCGAGTTCAACCCCGATCGCACCACCACCGTCAGCCGGCGTCTGAATCAGACGATTCCCCAGCCCGACATCGGCTCGCTGGACATCGACGCCCTGAACGGCGACATCACCATCACCGTCGATCCGGCCGAGGGCGTGATGCGGCTGACGGCGATCCGCCGCGCCACCAGCCGTTCGCAGGCGCTGGCCGAGTCGGCCGTCGACCAGATCGAGGTCGGCATCCGGGTGGCCGAGTCCCAGCCGCCTCACGTCTTCATCGACGTCGACGCCCCGCCCGACGACGAGTTCACCAGCTATGAGGTGGAGTTCGAGATCGTGATTCCGGCCGGCATGTTGATCGACGTCAACGGCGAACGGGGAGACGTGACCATCGACGGTAACGACGGACAGGTGAGCGTGCGCCTGCGGGAACGGGGCAACATCACCGTGCGCGACCAGACCGGGGACGTGATCGCCCGCAGCGGCGCGGGGTCGGTCTCGGTCACCACGCAGACCGGCGACGTGGAGGTG
This sequence comes from Phycisphaerales bacterium, assembly GCA_003597935.1. Classification (GTDB taxonomy): domain Bacteria; phylum Planctomycetota; class Phycisphaerae; order UBA1845; family UBA1845; genus SURF-32. The sequence goes on from QZJT01000023.1 coordinate 25,198, forward strand.
GTGACCACCACCGGGCGGGTGAGCGTGGCCACCGGCGAAGGCAGCGTCGAGGTCGAGAACACCAGCGGCGACGTGGGCATCACCGCCTCGCCGGTTCCCGGCGGCGCCGTCATCGCGGCGAGCGTATCGGGCGGCATCTCGGTGCAGGTGCCGACCGGCTTCGCGGCCGAGTTGTTCATGTCCACCATTGCGGGGAACCTGGCCTTCGACTTCGCCGGATTCGACACTGAGGACGTCAACGTCGACTTCGAGCGCCGCCGCGTCACCGCCACCCTCAACGGAGGCGGGGGCCAGATCGAACTCCAGACGCAGTTCGGGGACGTGGACTTCGAGGGGTTCTGACCGCCACAGGGAAGAGAGGGAGTAAGGGAGTAGGAACAAGGGAAGAACCACCCGGTTCAACCGTGCTTCCCGTCCGTCAGGAGACGTGCCGGAACCAGATCAACTGGTCGGAGGCAGTGTGCCCGTAGCATCCGCAAAGTCCACCGAGGCAAGCGGCGCGGGGCGTCTCCACGCCACACTTGCGCCAGCACGTCATACCATCCAGGTGATACCCGGGGCGATGCCGGCTGAGACGGACGACGACTCGTTGCGGTCAGCCTGCCGACCTGGCGGTCTTCAGTGCGTACAACCGCCTGGCCAGCCGGGATTTGCGGCGGGCGGCGGCGTTGCGGTGGATCGTACCCTTGGCGGCGGTCTGGTCCAGCGCTTTGCTCACCTGCCGCAGACGCTCATCCGCGGTGGCCACGTCCCCGGCGCCGACCGCGTCCAGGTAGCGCCGTACCTGGCTCTTCAGCGCGCCCTTCCGCGCCCGGTTCCAGGCCCGGCGGCGCTCGTTCTGCCTCATCCTCTTCCTGGACGACAGCGTGGTTGCCAACGCACACACTCCTTCAATCGAAACGCCTCGGCGCGGCCCACAGTGCAGGCTGCACCGAGACGGGGAAAAGTCCCTCCACCCCGGTCCGCCCGGCGTCAGCCGGCGGGCATCCGCTCCATCCTATCACGGACATCGCGGAAGTTGTAGTCCATCTGCAGCAGGCGGCCGTACACTTTCCGGGCGTCGGTCCACGACTTGCGGGCCTCCTGGGCCCGCCCCAGCCAGTAGAGCAGGTCCTTTCCGACGGCGTCGTCGGCGATCTCGTGCTCCGACACCGCCTGCTGCAACGTCTCCACTGCCTGATCGTAAAGCTGCCTCTTGTAAAAGCAACGGCCCAGATACAGGGCGCACTGATCGCGGTTCTTCGGATCGCTGCGGGCGCGCTGCAGCAGCGGGATCGCGTCGTCGTACCGGCGGAACGAGAACAGCCGTTTGGCGTACTCGAACAGCACCCGCAGGTCGGTCGGATACCGTTCGTGCCGCTCCTTGAAGACTTTGATCTCGAAGTTCAGCAGCTTGCTGCGCGCCTGAGCCGCCGCTTCGTCGTCGCCGCCTTTCTGAGCGTCGCGCACCGCCCGCCGCAACTGCTTCATGTACACGTCGTCGGCCCATTGCTTGGTGGAATACTTTTCCGTCCGCTTGTAGTGCTCGACCAGCACGCCGATGGCGCGGACCTCCTCCTCCTCCCGCTCGCGCCGCAGGAGAAGGTCGACGTACTTCTTGAGCGTCCCCGGTTCGTCCGGCGCCGCCTCGTACTCGCTGGCGGCCTTGGCGATCAGGTCGTCGTGGCGGTGTTCGTCCTGGACGATGCGGTCCTGGTCGTGCAGGTCGAACTGGGCGCCTTCGTCCTGAAGGCTGTCCCGGAACGAGCCGGCATCCTGGTAGCGGCCGCGCACGATGGTCAGCTTGGTGGACAGGTCGCGGACGGTCGTCTCGACCTCGCGGTCGCGCGGCAGGCGGCGGGCCAGACCGGACAGCGCCTCCACGCCCGCTTCCAGCACGGAGATGGCGAACGCGATCTCGCCGCGGTCGGAGGCCCGGTCCGCGGTTTCTTCCACGACTTCCTTGAGCAGCTTGTAGCGCTTGACGTTGGGCTTCTTGTCGCCGTCGAGGAGCTTGCGGAACACGCCCACCGCCCACAGCACCAGGTCGTCGCAGTGCATCCCGTTGGCGTTTTTCAGGAGGCCCTCGACGTAGGCGGCGTTGTCGGGGTCGTGCCCGAAGAGCCACAGGGCGTTCTGCAGCGCCTCGGCCGGATCCTTGGCGGTCATCGACCGCTTCATCGAGTCCCTCAGACCGGGCTTTTTGCCGCCGGTCTGCTTGAACAGCACCCCGCTGACGTGCAGCGGCCGCAGCCCCTCGTCCACCGCGTCCGGCCAGAATCCCAGCCCGTTGACGTAGTACTCGATGGCCGAGTCGTATCGCTTCTGGGTGGCGAACTCGTTGGCGCGCTCGAACCACTTGCCGGCCTTGGCGCGGTCGAGTTCCGAAGCGGCGTGCCGCGCGCTGCTCTTGTTGCCATCGTCAGGAGGGGTTTTGCCTGCCATGTGCGGTCAACGAGTCTCCGCTCGACGACTACGTCCGTGGTCTGAAGCACCCGCCCGCACGGCGGCCTGCCCGGCACGGCGCGATCGACGGACGGAAGTTGCGGCCGGCGATTCACGCCCCGCCGGCCGAACGGCGATCGTGCGCGCGAGGTACGACCGCTTTACATTCGGCAGGGCCGCTATACTATCCCGCGGGAAAAGTGTGTCAAGGAACGTCTCGGACCCCGCCCGCCGGGGGTGCGAGACGCTTGCGGCGGGCGCTCCTGGGACCGCTTGGCTCCAGCCTGGCGGCGGGGGGGAAAGGCGTTCGCGGCTTGAGACGGCGCTCACCGCGAAATCCGCCCGGGCTTCAAGCCCGCGGCTCGCTCAGAGGAGCCGGCGGGTGCGTGACGCTTCGGGCGGGACTTGAGACCGGCGCTTTCGCGTGTGGCACCGGCATCTTGCCGGTGATCGCAGCACGAGCCGCGACCAGCATGACCTGGAAGGCCATGCCCACCGGCTGGAAGCCGGTGCCATACTGACAGGGCTGCCGCCGATTCCGTCGCGCACCCTCGGCCGCCCGTCCTGGAGAAGCCCTGTTTGGCCTCGCTGTCCCTCATCCCGGCCACGATGGACAAGCTGTCCATCGTCTTCTACCCCGACCCGGTGCTGCGCAAAAAATGCCGCCCGGTCGAGTCGTTCGATGGGCGCCTTCAGGACCTGGCCGCCCGCATGTTGGAGATCATGAAGGCGTCCAAGGGAGTCGGGCTGGCCGCACCGCAGGTCGGCGTCCCGATCCGGCTCTTCGTCTACAACGTGACCGGCGAGCCTGCGGACGACAGGGTGTGCGTCAACCCGGTCCTGTCCGATCCGCAGGGCGCGTCCGAGATGGATGAGGGGTGCCTGTCCATCCCCGGGGTCGACGTGCCCATGCGGCGGGCGGCCGGCATCACGCTGCAGGGGCTGGACCTCCACGGCCGGCCGTTCGAGACCCGCGCCGCTGAACTGCTGGCCCGCGTCCTCCAGCACGAGAACGACCACCTCAACGGGCGCCTCATCATCGACAACATGTCCGAAGCCGTCCGCCTCGAGAACCGCCGGGCGCTCAAGCAACTCGAAGACGACTACAAGGCACGCCAGCGCCCCAGGCGCAAACGCGGCTGAAGGCCACACGCGCCGACGTCAACGCGGCCGCAACGCAAGCGCCGTGCGCGATGCCGCACCGCCAGTGAGCCGCGGGCTTGAAACCCGCGCGGAGATACCGGGTGGGTGTGGCCGGCGACGAGGGCACAGGGGCGAGGCCGTGCAAATCGTCCTGCTCCGCCGCCACCAACCAGCCCCGCAGGGCCGGCCGTCGATAGCCAGGGGCGCGAGTCCCTGGAAGCGGTGCGGAGCGCACACGAGCCCTGAAAGGGTGGCAGTAAGGCCGCCGCCTTCGAGAAATGCGGGAATCAGCAACCGGAGCACCAGGACGAACATCAGCGCAACTGGCGGTCCGATCCATGGCCGGCCGCGCCACCATCGTCCCCAACGTGCCAGTCATAGACGAGCCTCAAACCGGTTCCGCAGCGTAACGAGCCCAACTCTGATGTCGGGGCGACCGGGCACGGGCCACGCAATTTCCTCGACGTCGGCGGTTCGGTCCTTCCCGTCGTGATAGACGGTCCACGGAATGTGTGGCTCATTACCCCTGCCCCGATTCCACACTGAGACCACAGTGCGACGATTCTGCGACAAGTACCGCCTCTTCTCCAGCATTTCCGGCCGCTTCATGTAGTCATGTACCGGATTCAGAATCACAGAAACACCCATATTTGTCAGTCGAGGGTCGACTTGCAAGTGATCACCTCGGCGCCCGGTCGAAACAATGTTCGACTCCCCGCATATCATAAGTAGTGCCAGGCCAAACTGCCGGTCGGGCATGTCGGCAATGAACTCTTGCATCGACTGCAACGTATCCTGCGACGTTGAAAACCGCTGCTGCGCGATGCGCGGCCTATCCTCACCTCTAAACCACATTTCCACGCGGAGATTGTGATAGGAGATGCTCCTCCTATCCTCACCCAGATCGCCGCACTCAATGAGCATATGACGGACATGCTGTAAGGCGCCAAACAGCGATTCATGTGTCCGGATCAGCGGAGACCGCGTGTCCCAGGCGAACAGAGAATACAGAATGGTATCGCATCCATGCTCATCACAAACACGGTTTATGTCGAAAACGAGTGCGGAATAGTCCCAGAGCCTATCACTCCGCACGACGTTATAGTCGCGGCTCACAAGTGCAATCTTGTCGATCTGCGGGGCGCGGGCATGGTTGCGCAGTCTCGGATTGACTGCCGCGGCAGGCAGTCCGTCGCACGCAACAGGCAACTCCGATCCATTCGCCAGCTCCTCACGCGCGGAAGGCGATCTGCGTGGCATCCAACAAAGCGAGTCAAGACAAGAGTCGGCGTCCGGAGCATTCCAATCAAACGCTCCATCGCGAACGCGGATCAGCGTATAGCCATTAGAAGCCGCGAGAATATCTCTGAGACTGTCGTAAAATGCCCTCTGTTCATCGCGATATGGCGGATCGGGGTCGTGTGCGCGGAAACGGTCGCAGGCGGCAATCCAGCCCCGGCGATCGAAGTGAGTGACCAGGTCCGGAGGGTACAGCTGGAGCGCGGTCTTGCGGGGCAGCGTAAAGTGCTGGTACTCGTCATACTCGACTAGCAGTCGGTGGTTAGGGATACAATAGTCGCAGCGCAGCTTTACGCCAGGGGTGATGAATTCCTTGTGTCCACGCAACGATTGAAGCGTTTGGTAGATATCGGCCAGCACACCGGTCAGTTCGTTCGGTGCCGGCACTACAAGCCACTCGAAGCGAGCTTCAGCTTCGATGCGGCCGAACCGCCGCTGCATGATGGAGAGCAGGGCTTCTTTTTGTCTCGGGCGGCCGGCTGCACGCGAGTTGTGTGCTTCCATTCGTGTACGCTCCCTGGAATGATGTTTATCGGCAAACGGTTGAGTACTGGCTGCAGAAGTCGTCTCAAGTCTATCTCCCGGCCGCGACGCGGGGGCCTTTCGTCTAGGCGGACTGGCGCAGACGATCTCCGGCTTTCGATCGGCGCCGAATCGGATTCCCCAGTGGCCGTGTATGTCTGGCTCATAGACTTCCAGCAGGCCGCGGCCTGGACGATAAAAGATGTCGTACCTCGCGTCAGCCAACCTGGGTCTTGCGTTCTGCGGATAGTGGACGCGGCTGTTATGGTTGACGGTACACATGACGATGTGGGCACTAATCACCGTTTGCTTGGTCTCCGGATATCGCCGCCGAATCCAGTCACTTACGGCACGGTTGGTGGTCGAGGGGCCTAGTGCGTCAGCTGCCTCCCGGAGCCTCTTCCAGACGGGTGGCTGGCTTGAGGCATCTCGGCGTGCGCTCATCGTCAACTCCTGGTGCTACCGAGGGACTTGTCCCGGAGTCTTCGTGCAAGTGTGACCAGCTTGCGGACGGCCCGTTCAGACGGTCTTCCGCGGGGGTGAATGCACTCACTGCCGGTACGCCAGGCGGAATTCAGTTCGCCGCAGAGATCGGTTAACTCCGGCAGGTCCCGACACTTGTCCAGGAACCTGGCCTCATAGCAGGGATTGAGTCGTCGCTTGTCGCGACGGTCGTATACTATAGCCTCCAACGCTTCACGCCCGAACTTGCCCGCGACACGGTGGTTGAACTCCAATAGTTCTTCAGCCACCGCAAGAGGGTCCTTCCGGAAGAGCGGCAGCACGCCAGACCGTTCAAGGCGTAGCCGCATGATTTCCGGATCTTTGTCGAACTGCTTCTTGATCGCCTTCACCTGCACGTCCGTCTCCCAGTGCGTACGCTCCATCCACAGTGCGCACAGTGCTCTGTCAACGTCCGTCACGCGTCTGATTCCCGCAACACTACCCAGGTGCCGCAGATCGTCGCGGAAGGCGAGATACGTTTCCTCCAGAGTCCCTTGGGGTCTGACGGGAAAGAAGCTCGTCACGATGTAGCCGGAAAACATGCAGTAGTTGACAGGATCGACGAAGCTCAGCAGGATGCCTGCGTTTTCGAGCGTGCCAATCACACGAAGCAGGCGGGAGATGCGGCGTTTTTCATCTACTACGGCGAGGGAAGCGCGCATGTCCAGGGCGAGATCCCGTAGCGGGTCGAGGCAGGTCGCGACGGACGGAAAAGAGAAGAAGTTCGCCTTCATGTATCGGTTTGTGCTGAGGGCTTCGATATGCTCCGGCGAGAGGTCCGCCGTGGTGGTGACTGCCCGGAACAGTTCTTCCAGGCTGTCCACGTCGACCCGCATGTCGGACTTGCGATTGACCGCTTCCCGATAGCGGTTCAAGGATCGGAGAAGGTAATGCAAGGACTCGACTCCATTTAGCGCCAGCAGACGCGGCTACCGCTCGCTATGATCCCAGCACCCCGTTCAACACCTTCCGAATCCCCCGGCCGCAGGCGCGGACGTAGCCGTCGGTGGCCGTGTCCAGCCTCGGCAGGCTGACGAGTTGGCGGCTGAGGCGCTCGGCGTTGGGCAGCACGTCGGCTTGGACGGCCGACCCGTCGCGGGTGATGTCGCTGCACGCGCCGCTGATGGTGCGGCGGTCCACGCGGAAGAGCGGCGCCTTGTGCAACATGCCGTACGTATAGTTGAGTTCCGAATAGCGGTCGGCGGTCAGCGGGATGCCCTCTTTCTTGACCGCGTTGACGAATGCGTCGCGCGGCGGGCCGCCCATAGTCTCACCTTCGTAGGCGAGCACGAAGGCCTGGAAGCCGCCGCGGGTCGCGCCCGGCAGCGTTTCGGGGGCGCGGATGCCGGGCACGTCGCGCAGCTCTTCGCATAGAATGTCCCACGCCCGCTGCGAACGGCGGTTGAGCTTCGCGAGGCGCTTCAGCGACGCGACGGCAAGCTGCATGGCGCACTGGTGCGGCCGGTATTTGAGGCCCAGGCTCATGTCGCCGAAGTCGAAGGTGTTCAGCGCCTGGCCGCGCTGGATGCGGCCGAAGTGGCCCAGCACCAGCATCCGGTCGAACAGCCGCCCGTCGTCGGTCACGGCGATGCCGCCTTCGCCCGCGTCCACCGCTTTCTTGTTATTGAGGCTGAAGCAACCCACGTCGCCCCACGTGCCCACCGCCTTGCCCTTGTAGACCGCCCCGTGGGCGTGCGAGCAGTCCTCGACGACTGCCAGCTTGTGCCGTCGGGCGATCTGGCAGATGCGGTCCATTTCTGCGGGGTTGCCCCACACGTGGACGACGCAGATCGCCTTCGTCCGCTGATTGATGCGGCGCTCGATATCGTCCGGGTCGATGGTGAGCGTCTTCGGGTCGATGTCGCAGAAGACGGGCGTGGCGTTGCACTGCAGCGCGGGCGTGGCGGAGGCGTGCCACGTATAGGCCGGCGCCAGCACCTCGTCGCCCGGCCCCACGCCGACGGCGAAAAACGCGCTGTGCAGCGTGGCCGTGCCGCTGTTCATCGCCAGGGCGTATTCGGAGCCGGTGAGTTCCTTGAACGCCTTCTCGAACTTCGCGATCACCTTCGACCCGTCGCCGATGGTCGTCTTGCCCTTGGCGATACGCGGGATCATGCCCAGCACGTCGCCGGAAAGCGCCACGGCCTGCGCGACCCGCGCCCACGGCGGGGGGAAGGGCATCCACGTCGTCCCGGCGCCGCCGTTGATGGCGAGGTTCGGGTCGTGGCCGAGCTTGAGGCGTTTTTTCTTCGAGCCGGGATCGGACTCCAGCGGGACGGGGGGGGATGCGGTTGCGGTGGTCATAGTCGGTTTCCGGTGCGGTTGATGTTCTGCGCAAAAACGCCTGCGACGCGAATCATCGCCGGCCGGTCGCTCCGGTCCGGCGCCGCGTGATCGGCCCGCAGGGGCGTCAGACCGTCTTGACGTACTGAAAGAGCCCCCCGTTGTCCAGTCGGCGCCCGCGTTGGAGACCCGTGGCGGGTGCGTGACGGCATGGGCGGCTCTTCTGAACGATTCGCGGGCCTGAAGCCTGCGCGGACGTTCCAGATATGTGACGCTCCACGCCCCGGACGATCGTCGGCGACTATCCGCCTCCGGCGCGTCTCTCCGCTCTTCCGGACCGCTCGTATTCCGCCAGGCGGTAGTAGAGCTTGCGGACGCTGATGCCCAGTTCCTCGGCCGCCTTTTCGCGGTTGCCGTCGTGCCGCTCCAGGGCGGCGAAGATGCAGTCGTGCTCGATGTCGCGCAGCGTCTGCGCGGGCGATGCCTCGTTCACGTCTGCTTGGTCGACGGTCTGCTCGCACGTCGGCAGCGGCGCCGCGGCAGCAGCGCTGGTCGCCCGTCGCCGCCATGCGCGGTGCAGCGCCTTCTCCAGGTCCCCCAGCGATGCGGGCTTGGTCAGGAATTCCGCCACGTCCAGCCTGATGGCGGCCTGGGCCGCTTCGAGCGTTCCGAAGCCCGTCAGGATGATGACCTCCAGCGCGGGCCAGCGCTCGCGCAGGATCTCGAAGCACTTCAGCCCATCCATGTTGGGCAGGTTCAGGTCGAGGATGGCGATGTCGCAGGGGGACTGTTCCATGATGCGGAGCGCGTCCTCACCGGATCGCACGCTCAGGGCCGGGAAGCCGATTTCCCGCACTCCCTCCGTCAGCACGGTCCGCAGCCGCTCCTCGTCCTCGACGACCATCACCCGCGTCTGCTCCACCGATCCGGGGCCAGTCATGACGCTCTTCCCCCGTTTTCCGTGTAGGCCGGCAACTCGACGAAGAAGCGGCTGCCCCGATTGACGCCGTCACTCTCGGCGTGGATGCGGCCGCCGTGGGCCTCGATGATCGCGTGAGATATCGACATGCCCAGCCCGCATCCCGGCGAGGCCGGCGGACGGCCGCGGGTAAAAAACGGCTCGAACACGTGCTCCAGCGTATCCGGCGCCATCCCCCGGCCGTTGTCGCGCACCGTCAGCTCGACCACGCCGTCGTGACGGCGGCCCGTGAAGGTCACTTCTCCCACGTCCGGCGACACCGCCTCCAGCGCGTTGATCGCCAGGTTCAGGACCACCTGCTTCAGCTCGGTCTCGTTGCCGCTCACGTCGCATTCCGTGCCGTTCGGCATCTCGACGGTCACCTTGCGGTCCCGATAGGGTTTCAGCCCGGCCAGCATCGACGTCACGTCGTCGACCACCTGCCTGAGGGAGACCCGCTCGCGCACGTTCTCGCGGCCGGCGGAAAGCGACAGCAGCTTGGTGGTAATCTGCTTGCAGCGGAACGTCTCGTCCCGCACGATCTGAAGGGCCTTCTCCAGGTCTTCGTCGACCCCCTCGGGCCGGTCGCGGCGCAGACGCCGCAACGTCAGTTCCGCGTAGCCGGAGATGATGTTGAGCGGGTTGTTGATCTCGTGGGCCACGCCGGCCGCCAGGTAGCCCACGCTGGCCAGCCGCTCGGAGCGGACCAGTTCCCGGCTCTTCTCGCGGACCTTCTGGTCCAGCGTGTCATAGAGCGATTGCAACTCGGCCGCCATGTGGTTGAAGTCATCCGCAACCTCGGAGAACTCCGACGGGCTTGCGATGGAAAGACGCTGATCGAAGCGGCCCGACGCGATCCGGCGGACACCGTCGCGCATCCGGCGGAGCGGGTCCATCACGCCGCGGTACTGCTTCACGCTGAACCAGGCAGTCGCCACGACGATGGCGGCGCAGGCCAGCGCCAGCGCGATCCGCAGACGGCGGATGGTGGAGGCGGCCGCCGACTGGGCGGCGGCGATCCGCTCGTCCATCTCGCCGGCCAGGTGACGGATCTGGCCCTGGGCTGCACTCAGCGACGCCAGCGCCACCGACCCACCATCGGATGCGCTCAGGCTCTCCAGGGCCGACTGCACAGCCTCTTCGACCTTGGCGATATAGTCGCTCTCGTCTTGCTCGTGCGCCTCGTCGTCGCGCGGCTGCCCTTCTTGAAACCGGGCCAGCGCCTCGATCTGCCGTCCGGCGGCCTCGACGTGAGTGCGAGTCTCTTCCGGCTCCGCGCTACGGGCGGCCGCGACTTGCGCCGCCATGAGCGACTCGTCCACGTTCAGCACAAAGCGCAGCTCGCGATACTCCTCGCTGGCCACGCGGGCGGAACCCTGGACGCCCAGCAGCCCCCACACGGTCACGACGCCCAGGCCGGCCAGGACGAGGACCGTTCCCACGATGTTGAGCGTCATCTGCCTGGCCAGCGTCATGATCGCCTCGCGCGCCTGTAAAGATCTGCGATCATATCGGCGCCGCGGTGCAGGAGCGGCTTCCTCTGCAAAACTTGCACCATTTTAGTCGAACGCGACGACAATCCTAGAATGTAGCCATCGGATCGAAGGACCGGAGTCAGTGACGGATGGAACGAGAGCAGATCATCCAGGCGGTATGCCGGAGTGCGTGTTTCGAGACCGAGGCCGCCTGCCTGGCGCGGGCCGGGTTCGAAGTCGCACGTCGCCCCCGGCTCTTCAAGCGGCTCGAAAACGACAAGGTGCGGCTCATCTTCCCGACGCGAGTCCAGCAGGTCGAAGAAGGCGCGGCCGTGGGCCTGGTCTGCCTGTACGAATTGGGCGAAGCCCGCACCGTCTATGCTCACGCCGTCTTCGCCGGCCCGACCTCCAACGCCTCGCTGCGCAGCCTGTTCGTCCCGGAAACGCAGGCCAAACCCCAGCCGGGCGTGGCGGGCAACAAGGCCATCCTCCAGTTCGTCGCCTGGAAACAGGCGGCCTGGACGAAGTTCCTCAACGACGAACTCGATCTCGGCAACGCGAAGGCGTCGGCCAGCTGGATCGAGAATTTCTGGAAGGCCCTGGACCGGATGTATGGCGGTGGAAACCTGTTGGACGGCATCTAAAGCGGCACATGATGGCGCCGCCGCCTTGGCCGCTGCGCTCCTGATCGCCGCGGGCGGATGCGCGCCGCGCGACCTGGCCGGCGGCGTGCTGTGGACCGCCCGCCGCGAGCGGATGTGCAACGCGGCTTTTCTGGCCGTTTCGGATATGCCGGGCGTCCGCTTGAATGCCGAACTGCTCGACGCACTGAAGCGTGTGCAGGAGCAGACCGATCCGGCGAAAGGTCGGGCCATGCTGGCGGCCGTGGTCAGCGAGGCCCGCCGCCTCGGCGAATACGCGGACAACAACGAGATCGACCGGCTCGACGATGACGCCCTGCGATTCATCTGGCGGCGCTGGGCCGGGCGCGAACGCGCGCCGGCCGATCTCCGCGCCGCCGTCCGTGACCGCTTCTGGTCGGAGGCGAACGACGCGCTCGCCGCCTTCACGCGCGAACTGGACCGGGCGGCAGATGCGGACAGCGTCCACCGGTTGGCCCGCCGCATCGAAGCCACGGTTGAGCGATCGCCCAAGGACCGGCACGGGGGTGGGCCGATGCTGGCGCTGGTGGCGGCCGCCATCGACGAAGAGCGTGGACCGCCCGACCGGGGGGGGCCTTGCGTCGACGTCTATGAACCAGCGCTCGATCTGACCTGCGCCGGCCGCCGAAGCCCGCCCGATGACCGGGCGACGGACGTGCTGCTGGCGGCGCTTGCGCCGGTCATCGTGCAGGAACGGATCGATCCGGCGGCGGGGGGCCGTGCGTCGGCGTGCCCTTCCTGTGCGGGGGCGGCGCTTGCCGGCGGCGACGCTCGCCCGCAAGCGCCATACGACCCGGACATCGACCGGATCGGCACGGTTCGCCTGGCGGGCGCGGGCGACGAGGTCTGCATCGATACGGAGCAGCCGAGCGTCTACGCACACGCGCGGCACACGTGGGTCCGCGGCCGCCGGCTGGTGCAGTTGACCTACACCTACTGGTTCCCGGCCCATCCGAAGCTCAAGCGGTTCGATCCCGAGGAGGGCCGCATCGAGGGGGCGGTACTGCGGATCACGCTCGACCCGACCGGCCGTCCGATGCTCTTCGAGACCGTGCTGTGCTGCGGCTGTTACCACCGGTGTTACCCGGCCGACTACGTCGAGCGGGCTGCCTGCGCCCGGTACGGCCGGCCGGAGAAGGGCAAGACGTGGTGCGTCGAGCGCGACGTGCCGGGCCGGATGGACTGGATCGTGCCGGAGACGGTCGAAGTGGTGAGCGCCCACCCCGGACACCCCATCCTGTTCAGCCGCGCCGGCTATCACGGTCCGGCGGGGATCACGTTCGACTCGTCCGTGCTGGAATCGCGCACGGTGCTCCAGCGCCGCGGGTACGCCCTGCGATGCTACGACGAACTCGAACAACTCCCGATCGGCGGTGAGGACCGCAGCGCGGTTCGGCCTGCGCGATTCAGCAGCAGCGAGCCGCGGGCTTCAGCCCGCGCGGACTCACCCATCGCAGACCGGCCTCTGAATGGGCTCGGTGAATCCATGCACGCAGCCCGCGGGTTCCGCGAGGCGTCCGGGGGCAGTCGTCGGGTCGGCAGCATGTTCCAGGCCAACGGCCTGGTGCGCGGCGCCGAGCGGCTCGAGGGCAAACTGCTGGCGGGGACCGGGATGCTCAGCGCCGGCCAGCCTCGCCAGCGCGGCACGCAACTGCTGCACTGGGATCAGTACGATTTCGACGACCCGCACCTGCTGGAGCGTTGTCTTCGACTGCCCGAGGGTTTCTGAGAGGACGCCGTATGACGTCATGGTGTTGTCTGCAGCCGCGAATGCGGCCCAGGGCTGTAGCCGCGGGTGAAGCCCGTCTGCGGGCGAACCCGCGGATGGGCGCGGCCCATGAGCCACGGGGAGCCGCGAAGCGGCGAAGGAACTCGCGCGACGTCGGCACGTCGAACGTCAACCGGACATCGGTTCGCGCGGCGCCGGCGTTCGCAGAGCGGCGATGGATACGGGTCGCCCCATACTCGCTGGGAGCTTGCGACGTGCAGGGACGCTTCCGTCGCCGCTTCGCGGCTCAGGAGGTGTGG
>QZJT01000133.1 GCA_003597935.1 Phycisphaerales bacterium
ATAGTCGATTACCGCCCGTTTCGACGGGCAGAAAGGAGCCATCACCATGATGCGTAAGGTATCGCCCGCGGATCGGTATCGCAAAGAGCTGCACGAGGCCGTGGGGGCCGCCAGTCTCGACTTCTCCGGCTATTGCCGCCTGGCCGCCCAAGCCATGCTGCAAAGCGCGATGGAGATCGAGGTCGAAGAGTTCGTCGGGCGGCGCCCGTACGAGCGCCGTGGCGACGAGCAGGCGACCTACCGCAACGGCTACAAGCGGCGTCGCGTGGCCACCGGGGAGGGGGCCGTGGAGCTGCACGTTCCGCAGACGCGCGATGGCGTCGAACCCTTCCAGACCGTCATGACCTCACTCGTCGGCCTGCCGTCGACGAATTACGTAAGACCGGCGCGAAGGGTGGAGCCGCTTCCTTGCGGATTGCGGTTCGGATTGCGTCGCCGTCTAATTCCGCGCACCGCCAACACTGCCGCCCGCTCGGGATGCGGCGCTCGACTCCACTTTGAGGTTCAGCCGCGGCAGTAATCGGACGATAGACCCGAGCGCCCGTTGGGGTTTGCGCCACCCGGCCGGAGCGGCGTCGGCTGCCGGTCCGCCCGCAGTGCGACGTCGAGGACGACCGGATGCCCGCCAGGTTGGATGCGCTGCTGATCAACCCGCCCTGGCTGACCAAGGACGGCAACATCTGGCACGGCGTGCGCAGCACGTCGCCGCCGCTGGGGCTGCTCTACGTGGCCGCGTACGCCGAGTCGCACGGCGTCGGTGTCGAAGTGCTGGACGTGGACGCGGAGGCGTTCACGATGGCGGACATCGAGGCGCGGATCGCCGACCGCCGGCCGAGGTTTGTCGGCATCACGGCCGTGACCGCCCAGATCACCTCCGCCCGCCAGATCGCCCGCACCGTCAAGGACGTCAGTCCGGACTCGAAAGTCGTCATCGGCGGCATCCACGCCACCGCCATGCCGGATGACGTGATGCGCGACGCGAACGTCGATTACGTGATCCGCGGCGAGGGTGAGCAGCCGTTTCACGCCCTGGTGAGCGGGCAGCCGGCGGCGTCGATCGCCGGCCTGACCTGGCGCGGGCGCAACCCGCTCCAGCCCGTCGAGCACAACCGCGAGGCGCCGCCCATCGAGGACCTCGATTCGATCCCGTCGCCGGCCTACCACCTGATCAAGTTCGAGCGCTACCACCCGGCCGTGGGTTCGTATCGGCGGCTGCCGTCGATCAACATGACCATGACGCGCGGCTGCCCGGGCAAGTGTACGTTCTGCAACTCGGCGGAGACAGCGCTGCGGACGCGCTCGGCCGAGAGTGTGGTCGATGAGATCCAGCGCTTGCAGGCGACCTACGGTATTCGTGAGGTCAATTTCTACGACGACACGTTCACCATTTACAAGCAGAACGTGGCGCGGTTCTGCGATCTGATCGTCGAGCGCAAGATCGACCTGACCTGGTCCTGCTTCGCCCGCACCGACTGCGTCAGCCCCAAGCTGCTGGCGAAGATGAAAAAGGCGGGCTGTCACCAGATCCTGTTCGGGCTGGAGTCGGCCGACCCGGCGATTCTCGAAACCATCCGCAAGCCCATAGATCTCGACCTGACCCGCAAGGCGGTGAAGATGTGCCAGCAGGCGGGCATCGCGGTGCGGGCGGCATTCATGTTCGGCAACCCGGGCGAGACGATCGAGTCGATGCGGCGGACGATCGACTTCGCCAAGAGCCTCGACCCCGACATCGCCATTTTCAACGTCACCACGCCGTATCCCGGTACGCAGATGTTCAACTGGGCCTATGAGAACGGGTATCTGCGCACCCTGGACTGGCGGGACTATGACCTGGCGAACGCGGTGCTTGACCTGCCGACGGTGTCGCGCGAGGACATCAATCAGATGTACAAGATCGCCCACCGCGAGTTCTACTTCCGGCCGTCGTACCTGATCAAGCGGCTGTTCAAGATGACCAGCCTGGAAGACGTTCGTATGAACTGGCGGGCGCTGCGTTCGATCATGTTTGTGCGGGCGACGGCGCCGCCGAAGGCGGCCGTGCGGACCGGCGGCCTGCCCGGTGTGGCCGACCCGCTCGGCGGAGCGCCGGTCGCGGCGGGGACGTGTTGAACCCGATTTGGGGAGGTTGAAGGGTTTAGAGGTCTTAAGGTTCTAAGGTTTTAAGGTTGAAGGTTTTTGAGGTTGAAGGTAGAAGATTGACGGGTGGGGGGTGGAGGCGGAGAGGGTCGAGTGCCGGGTGCAGAGTAATCGCGTTCAGAAGGATCGCCCCGACGGCTCACTTGCGGCTGAGCCGTACTGGGTGGCCGGCTGCTGCCCGCAACGTGTGATCCTCCTGGTCATCGCCGTCACGTCGGTGGTACAGCTCGCCTCGATGTTCGATCAGGGGCTGTGGGTCCACCCGGACAGCGTCGGCTACGTGACGCTGGCCGAGTGGCTCGTGCGGCACGGTGATTTCAGCCATGAACTCTTCGGGGGACGGACGCCCGGCTATCCGCTGCTGCTGGCGACGATATTCGCCATCGCCGGCCCGGCAAGCGCCGCCGTGATCCTGGCCTTGCAGCACGCGCTGGTCGTGCTGGTGGGCGTGCTGGCCGCCCTGACCGGATGGGAATTGACCCGGCGTCCTGCGGTGGCCGCCGTCGCCGGCCTGGCCGCGGGCAGCGCGTGGGGATTGACGGCCTATGCGTCCACGGTGCTGACCGAGGCGCCCTACGCAGCGCTGGTGGCGTGCGTGGCGTGGTTGTCCGTGCGCTTCGCGGTCCACGGCGGCCGGTTGCGATTGGCGACGTTGTCGACCTGTGTTGCGGCGGCGGCGCTGGTGCGTCCGGTGGGCCTGCCGCTGCTGGGCGTGTGTGCAGCGGCGTCCATGCTCGCCTGCGTCCGTGCCTGGAGCGCGCACGCTCGCGGCGGCTCAGGCGGCGTGCGAGTGCGGCTGGCGGTGCTGGTCGGTCAGGCGGCCTGCGGCATGGGGCCGGCCTTGGTGCCGCTCGGTGCCTGGTCGCTGCACGTCCAGCGGGTTCACGGCTATGACGGAGCCGGGAGCTTCGGGGGACAGTCGCTGTACCTGCGGGTCATCGAACGAGACAACTGGGTCGATACGCCCAACCCGGCTCTCGACGAGATCCGCTGTGACGTCGAACTGGCGAGCCGGCACTACCCCGAACTCGAGCTGGACTACCGCAAGCACGAACACGCGCATCTGGCCGGGCGCCTGATCAACGGCTGGTCTTACCAGGAATCGGGTCAACGCATGGGGAGGGCGGCGGCGTGTGCCGTGGCCGCCCGTCCCTGGGCCTTCGCCTGGGGGTCGGTCGTCAACGCGGGACGCATTCTGCTCCAGCCCGATCGGATCTACCTGGCCGGGCGTTCGGACGACGCCTGCCCGGTGGATCCGCTCGTCCCGCGCCCGGACGACCTGTTCGACGACTTCGGCGAGCGGATGCCGTCGGACTCGCGCGTGCGCGGCTGGCTGTCCCCCCCCCGGCGCGGGCCGGCGTGGCCGCTGTGGTCGGCGATGGCGTGGCGCTTCCGGGCGTGGTGCGTGGCGGCCGATCCGCTCCCGCTGCTGCCGGGCGACAACCCCTACGAGAACTGGGTGATGTGGTGTTGCCTGAGTGGTGTGGCCGCGCTGGCGACGCGGCGCCGGAGCGCCTGTGCCGCGCTCATGCTGATCGTCGTGCTCCAGACGGTTCCGCCGGGCATCGCGCCGGGTGCGACGCCGCGCTTCGCCGTCCCGGTGCGGGCGTGGGTCGATCTATGGGGCGTCTGGTCGGTGGTGCTCTGTGGCGGCTGGGTATGGAGCACGGCCAGACGCCGCCGGACCGCGGGCCGCGATTCATGGGGGCGCCGGGCCCGCGCCGACGACGGCCGACGGGTCCCGCCGGGCGCGGTTGCGTTTGACGCGCGGGCCGATTGAATGGCCGCATGAACGCGGCGCCTCCTCGATCCGGCCGCGCCCGCCGGCTGGCGGCCGCGACGCTTCTCCTCTACGGGCTGCACGCGGCGGACTACTGGCCGCAGATCAACGACGACGCCTTCATCACGTTTCGCTACAGCCGATTCCTGGCGGCGGGGCGGGGGCCTTACTTCAACGAGGGGGAGCACGTCGAGGGGTTCACCAACTTCCTGATGATGCCGCTGATCGCGGCGGTGATCGCGATCGCGGGTCCGTCGGCGGCTCTGCCGGCCGCCAAGATCATCGGCGTGGCTTCGGGGGCAGCGGCGCTGCTGGCGAGCCGGTCGCTGTGCCGAAGGTGGCTGTGGCGGCTGAACCCGCGCGCGCAATTACGCGCGCCGCCATGCGCCGTCAGCGATCCGCGGGCTTCAGCCCGCGCGGATCTTCCGGCTACGCCCCGGCCCCGAGCGGTACAGGGCGAAGTGCATGTGGGCGAATGTGATGCCGAGTTCCTTTCATGGGCGGCGGCTGCGCTGGTCGCGGTGCAGACCGGCTTCATGCTGAACACAACGACCGGACTGGAAACGGCGTTGTTCTCGGCATGGATCACGATCGGCCTTGCGCTGGCGGCGGGCGATGGCGCACGGGCGCGGCCGCTGCTGACGGGCGGCGCGTTCGCGCTGGCGGCGCTCACCCGGCCGGAGGGGGTCGCGGTCTTCGGCCTGGTGGTCGCGTGCCGGCTCGTGGGTACGCTTCGGCCGCGGACGCAGTCTTCGGGCCTGGCAATCCTCGAGTACGCCGACGCGCGTTCACGACCCGGCGGGCGCGATCTGCTCATCGAAGCCGGCGTTGTGGCCGTCGCCGTAGCGGGGATGCTGGCGGTCCGGCTGTGGTGCTACGATGGCCAGTGGCTGCCGAACACCTATTTCGCGAAGGCCGAAGGCATGGTCGGACGGACCGGGGGGGGCTACCTGTGGGACATGGCCGCCCGCCACTTCGGATTCGTGCTGTGGGCGCCCGCGTTTCTGGCGCCGTGGCTGGCGCCGGCGCTACGACGGGAGTTGCTTGCTGCGGTCGCCGTCGCGGTTTTCGCGATCGTCTCGGTGTGTCTGACGGGTCCGGACTGGATGCCGGGGTATCGCCTGGTGGCGCCATATACTCCTGTATGGGCGGCACTGATGGCGTTTTCGATGGTGCTGTTGTTGCGTCGGCGGCGCCGGGCGCTGTATGGGTTCGTCGTCTTGCTCCCGGTCGTGTTCGCGGCCGCGCAGCTTCCCGTGTGGATGAAGTATCGCGATGAGGCGCGCGTTCGGGCCGCCGGATACGAGCGCGGTCACGCGGCGCTGGCCGCATGGTTGAACGAGCAAATCACACCGCGGGCGGCGGGCGATCGCGCGGAGGCTGCGGCCGACGGCGCGGGTGGAGGGGCGGCCGCGCCGCGGGCAGGCCGACCTGAAGGGCCTGCGCCGGGCACGAGGGCCGCAAGCCCATCGGTGCGGCCGACGGTGGCCCTGATGGACATCGGCATCATCGGGTTCCTGTGCCCGCGCCTGCGCATCCTGGATATCACCGGGCTGACCGACCGCACGATCGCGCGATCGCCGGGGCCGTTCCTCGACAAACGGTTCGACCCCTCCTACGTGTTCGACCAGCGCCCGGAGTATCTGGTTATCACGATGCACGCCCGGCTCAACCCGGACGGCAGCGATGACGTGTCCGCGCTGGCGCCCTGGACGCCCATCGAGGCCCGCCTGGTGGCGACGGAGGCCTTCGCGGAGCACTATTTCCACCCCCGGCCGCCCGCGGCAGGCGTTCCGACCGATTTGTCAGCGGCGCGCGCCGGCGACGACGCCGTTCTCGCAGAATACGCGGCCGTGCTCGGCGCGGAGCGCGTCTTTCGGCACACGTATCCGGGGTACACGTATCTGCTGGCGGTGTACGTCTACAGCGACGGTGGGGGGGGGTGACGGAGTGAGGGCGTAGCGGCGGGGGGGTGCGGGCGTCACGGAGTTGCAGCGTGAAAGAGTGGGCGAGGCGGGATTCGAACCCGCACGACCGGTGAGGGTCAGAGGATTTTAAGTCCCCAGCGTCTGCCATTCCGCCACTCGCCCGGGATCCTGAACGGCCGGACGGAGCGTAACCGCTCTGCCCTGCGAATTCCAAGTGCACTCCGCAGGAATCGGACGCCCCCGCGCCGTCCGGCGGGCTGCAAGCCGCAGGCGCCGTGGGTGGCTTGCCGCTGGGCGCGTGGCAACTCCCGTGGAGCGGCGAACGACCCACAGCGGCTTCAACGGAGCCGAGCCTCGCCAGCCGGGAAGCAAGCACTGGCTCGCCACCTCGAAACGAATCACTCACGCAGTGGAGAATCGACCCGGGCAGGTTGCCGGGTTGCTGGTACGCTCTGACGGCGGTGAGCCTGACGCATGACTGCGGGTGCTCCCCGTTACTCAGCGCCCGTCAGCCGCGAAAACGCCAGCCAGTTGGCCGCCAGCGCGATTAGGTAACCGGCTACTCGCCAGACACCACTCGGCGTCGTGTTCAAGTTGACGCGCCAGAACGTGACTTCGGCCAGATAGTCGGCGCCCACGACGCAGCCGATGCCGGGCACGCAGATCAGGATCGAACAGACTACCAGCGCCGTCCAGTTGTCGGGGTAGAGCGCATCGAGCACGGGCGTAGTCGCGGGATAGTCCGACGCCAATTGCGCGGCGCTCCGCACCGGGCTGCGTCCCCCCGCCAGCATGAGGACGGCGGGTGAGACCAGGGGAACTACGCCGATCACCAGGCGAAGCCAGTAGCGGACGACTGCCTTGCCCATCAACTGCGTTTACACTCTGCGCGCTGCGCCTGTCAACTGACTCAACAAACTGTGGGCCTGACGCTCGTGGTGTACCGGCTGGATGAACCAGGCGGCCCAATCCACACAGGTCGCGGGTGGCACGTCGCTGCGCGATTGCTCCTGACGGTCGAGCGGCGGCGTTACGGTCCCATCGGCGCCGTGCCCGTGCCGGCGCGCGCTTGCCGCTTGTCCTTGGCCATCCATAATCGCGGTCGATGAGCGCCCACACCGGCCAGCCTGATCGTGCCGCGAGGAAAGCCGTGGAGCCTGCGCCCTCGCCGCCTGCACCGGTCGCGTCCGCGCCGGCATCGCGATACGTCATCCTGGGCACCGCCGGGCACATCGATCACGGCAAGACGTCGCTGGTGCGGGCCTTGACGGGCGTCGATACCGACCGGCTGCCGGAAGAACAGCGCCGCGGCATGACGATCGAGCTGGGGTTCGCCGAACTGCGCGTCGGCGACGTGTCCTTCGGCATCGTCGACGTGCCCGGGCACGAGCGGTTCGTCCGCACGATGGTGTCCGGCGCCACGGCCGTGGACGTGGCGCTGCTGGTGGTGGCGGCGGACGATTCGGTCATGCCGCAGACGGTCGAGCACGTCGATATCCTGCGGCTGCTGGGAGTGAGGCGCCTGGTCGCGGCCGTCACCAAGATCGATACCGTCGATGAGGGGATGGTCGGACTGGTCGCGGCCGACGCGCGGCAACTGCTCGAGGTGCAGGGCTGGGGCGCCGCGCCGATCGTGCCGGTCTCGTCGGTCACTGGAGCGGGGCTGGATGCGCTGCGGGCGGCACTGGTGGAAGCCGCCGGTGCGGCCGGCAGGCGGACGCCACCAAGGCCGTTCCGGATGGCGGTCGACCGTGTGTTCGTCGTTCAGGGCCGCGGAACGGTGGTGACCGGATCGGTGCTCCGCGGGCGCGTGGGGGCCGGCGACGTGCTCGAAGTCTGGCCCGGGGGGGGCGAGTGCCGGGTGCGGGAGTTGCAGACGCACGGCACGACCTGCGCGGCGCTGGACGCCGGCCAGCGGGCCGCCATCAACGTGACCGGCGTGGACCGCGGCCGGCTCGAACGCGGGGCGGAACTGGCGACGCCGGGCTCCTTGGCGGGGGCGCGGGTGATGGACGTGCGGCTCTGCTGTCTGGCAGGTCATCCGCGCGGGTTCCGTTCCATGGCCACCGTCCGGCTGGAGATGGGCACGTTGGAGCGTCCGGTGCGCGTCGTGCTGCTGGACCGGCCCGTGCTCGCGCCGGGCGGAAGCGGCTACGCCCAGCTTCGCGCCGGCGCGCCGGTGACGGCGGCCTGGGGACAGCGGTTCATTCTCCGCGACGAGAACGCGATGCGGACGATCGGGGGGGGGGTGGTGCTGCGGCCGGAGGGGCGACGGCGACGGGGGTCGGGCGAAGCGCAGCGGCGGTCGCTCCAGCGGCTGGAGACCGGTGACGAGGCCGATCGGCTGGAGGAGGCGCTGCGATTCCACGCCTTCGCGCCGCCCTCATCGCTGCGGCTCGTGGCGCTGACGGGGATCGAGCTGGACCGGCTGCCCGCCGTGATCCGGCAGTTGATAGACGAAGGACGTCTGGTGGCCCTGTCCGACGCATCGCCCGCGGCGCGCTCGGAGGACGCCGCGTCGATGGCGGCGTCGAACTGCGCGCATGCGGGCGCCGACCCCGTGCGTCTGGATCCGTATTACGTCCCCGCGGCACTTGACGATCTGCACGCCCGCATCGCCCGTCGGCTCGAACGTTTCCATCGCGAGCACCCGGAAGAGCCGGGACGGCTGGTCGAGACGGTCTCGGGGTGGGTCGAACGTCTGACGGGCAGGGCGCCGGCCAGGCCGATCCTCGACGAACTGCTCCGCACCGGTCGCCTCAAGCGCATCGGAGCGTTCGTCGGCCTGCCGAAGTTCGTTCCGACGCTCTCCGTCGCGGATGAGCAACTGCTGGAGGAGTACATCCGCGAGGTGACCGCGGGAGGGTTCGCCCCCCCGACGCTCGACGCGCTGCTGAGCCGGCCGAAGGTCGACCGCAAGCGGCTGGAGCGCATCGTCCGGCTGGCGGTGGCGACCCGGCGGCTGGTTCACGTCAAGGACGACCTGTACCTGACGCCGGAGGTTGAGCAGCGTCTGCACGACGAGGTGGCCGCCCTGATCCGCCGCCACGGCCCGGTCACAGTGTCGCAGGTCCGGGAGGCGCTGGGCACCAGTCGCAAGTATGGGGTGCCTTTCTTAGAATACCTCGATCGAACCGGCCTGACGCGCCGCTGTGGCGACCGGCGCGAACTGGCCCGCGAGATCGACGCATGACGCCCCGCACCCAGGACCTGTTGCGAACGCTGCCCTCTATAGACCGGCTGCTGGCCCACCAGGAGGTGCGGGCGTGGAGCGACGCGTTTCCGCGCGAGGTGGTTCTGTCGTCGTTGCGGGCGGCGGTCGAGGTCGTCCGCGAGGCGATGGTCGCGGGCCGGCTGGACGCGGCCGTGGGGGATGAAGACCTGATCTCGCTGGCGGAGCAGGAGCTGACGCGGCGGTCGATGCCGTCGCTGCGGAAGGTGATCAACGCCACCGGGGTCGTGCTGCACACCGGGCTGGGGCGAGCGCCGCTTTCCGATGCGGCCATCGAGGCGATCGTGGAGACGGCGTCGGGATACTGCAACCTCGAATATGACCTGGAGGCCGGTCAGCGCGGGCGGCGGGTCGATCACGTCGTCGAACTGCTCAAGACCGTCACCGGCGCTGAGGCCGCGACGGTCGTCAACAACAACGCCGCCGCCACGCTGCTGGTCCTGACGGCCCTGGCCCGCGGCCGCGAGGTGGTCGTCTCCCGTGGACAGCTCATCGAGATCGGCGGCAGCTTCCGCCTGCCGGACATCATGCACGCGGGGGGGGCGATTCTGCGCGAGGTCGGCACGACGAACCGCACCCGGATTGCCGACTACGAGGCCGCCATCTGCGACCGTACCGCGATCCTGCTCCGCGTTCACACCAGCAACTTCCGCATCGTCGGCTTCAGCGAGGAGACGCCGCTGGAGCAACTCGTGGCGCTGGGGAGGCGCGTCGGCGTGCTTTGCGTGGACGACCTGGGCAGCGGGGCGATGTTCGACCTGACCACGCTGGGTCTGCCGTATGAGCCGAACGTGCGCGAGTCGCTGGGGCGGGGGGCGGACCTTATCTGCTTTTCCGGCGACAAGCTTCTGGGCGGCCCGCAGTGCGGGATCATCCTTGGCCGGGCCGATCTGATCGAGCGCATCGAGCGGCACCCGCTGATGCGCACCTATCGCGTGGACAAGCTGACGCTGGCGGCGCTGGAGGCGACGCTGCGGCACTACCTGGACGCCGCCGAGGCGGCCGCGCGGGTCCCGGCGCTTTCCATGCTGGCGGCCCCGACGGACGCCCTCGCCGTCCGCGCCCGCGAACTGGTTGAGTCGCTCAAGGAGACGCTGGCCGACGAGCAGTTCACGATCTGCTCCGACGTCGCCTGTGCCGGGGGGGGTGCGCTGCCGGCGCGGGCGGTCCCTACGGTCGTCGTGCAGTGGGACCCCGAGCCGGCGTCCGCCCGGCGGGCGCTGGACGCCCTGCGCGACGTGGAAGTGCCGGTCATCGCCCGCCTCCGCGACGACGCCGTCTGCTTCGACCTGCGCACGATCCGGGCGCACGAATTCAACGACCTGGTCGCGGCGGTGGCGGAAGCGCGGATGGAACTGGATTCGCAGTTGGCGGGCGATGGCGGGGAGAATGGGGAAAGCGGCGCGATTTCCCTTCCGATTGTGGGGGGGTGACGTGACGAAAACGATGGACGGGATGGACAGGATGGACGGGATGTACAGGATGGAGGGCATGGACGTCCGCCCGACCGGTTTGGGTCTCGGTGGCTCGCGGGATCATCGAGCACCTCGCGGATAGACGTCCGCTTGCCTGGGAGGTACCAACGTGAGAAAGCCGGCGACGCTTGTGACCGGGGCCAGCGGCGAGGTGGGGCAGGGGCTGATCGACGCCTATGCCGCCCGTGGCGACGGTGAGATTATCGCGCTGGATCTGCGGCCGCTGGACGCCGGCTTGGCGGCGCGCTGCGGGGCGACCATCGCGGGCGACATTCTGGACGAAAACCTCCTCCAGCGGCTGGTCAGCGAGTACGAAATTCAGGCGATCTATCACCTGGCCGCCCTGCTGAGCACCCGGGCGGAGTACACGCCCGACACCGCCCACCGCGTGAACGTTAATGGCACGCTGAACCTGCTCAAGCTGGCCCACGAGCAGGCCCGCTGGCACGGCCGCACCGTGGTGTTCAACTTCCCCAGTTCCATCGCCGTGTACGGCCTGCCCGACCTGGCGACCAAGATCAAGGCCGGCCGCGTCAGCGAGGATGAGCACAACGTGCCGACCACCATGTACGGCTGCAACAAGCTGTATTGTGAGCACCTGGGCCGGTACTTCACCCGCCACTACCGCCAGCTCGCCGCGGACCGCACGCCCAGCGGCGTGGACTTCCGGTCGGTCCGCTTCCCCGGACTGATCAGCGCGTTCACGCTGCCGTCGGGCGGAACCAGCGACTACGCCGCCGAGATGATCCACGCGGCCGCGGAAGGCAAACCCTACGCCTGCTTCGTGTCCCGCGACGCCCGCATCCCGTTCATGGCCATGCCGGACGCCATCAAGGCGCTGACCCAGCTCGCCCACGCGCCGGCGAGCAGTTTGTCGCGGCGGGTCTACAACGTCGGGGCGTTCTCGCTCAGCGCGGCGGAGTTACAGGACCGGGTGCTGGCGGCTTTCCACGGTGCGAGAATCACCTTCGAGCCGGATCTGCAACGGGCCGCCATTGTGGACACTTGGCCCGAGGACGTGGACGACTCGGCCGCCCGCGCCGACTGGGGCTGGAAGCCTGATTTCGACGCCGACCGGGCGTTCGAGGAGTATCTGCTCCCGAACATTCGAGGGTTCTATCGCGGCAAAGAGCGGCCGTGCGACGCAGCGGAGCCTGGATGACGTTCGCCGCGGATGCCCGTCGAACTGGAGTTCGGGCTGATCGCGGTTTCGAGCTACCCCGGCACGGCCACCGAGCCGGCCGCGGCACCGATCACCCGCCGGTTGGACGTGGACGCCGCCGGCCGCGACGTGCTGATCGTCGACGACGTGCTCGACACCGGCGGCACGCTGCGGCGGGTCCAGGACGAACTGCGCCGCCGCCCGCGGTCGCTGAAGACGGCCGTGCTGCTGCGCAAGCGCCGCCCGACCCCGTCGTCCGCCGCGGCGGACTTCGTCGGCTTCGACATCGACCACGTGTGGGTGGTCGGGTACGGCCTGGATTTCGATAACCGGCATCGGAATTTGCCGTATGTCGTTGAGTTCATCGGCGCATGAGCCTGTCGACACGATCAGACCTTGGGTCGACGGATGCCTCCTTTGCGCTTCAGGCCAAGACCGAACAAATATATATCCGGAACGTGAATGCGCGCGTCGCGGGTCTCTCGAAGGATACCGAGGTTGATCAAATAGTCGATCAGCCTGTCCTTATTCTGGCGAACGAACTCCGGAAACTGAGTCCAATCAATGGTGCGGCAGCACTTGCGGAAGTCCTTCCTCTGCATGGGAACGACTCTTCCTTCGAGGTCGCCGGCTAAGGCAGCTATCCAACTGTACTCCTCCTTGAGTTCCTCAAGTCGATCCTTGGAAACTTCAACCAGGGCGCCTGATACCTGCTCGGGCGTCAGAAGCCTCTCGCCAGGTGCTTCGTCAAGCTGCCGCGTAGCTGCCGACTGGAAGAGCGTCAGGAAGGAGCGCGGCGAAATGTCGCCGCGAGAGTCCTGGAGGTGATTGAGAAACCAGCGGTACGTCTCGCCGCGACGTTTGTCGCTGCCCATATAGTGCCCAACCATCAGTTTCATGAACGCGCGGTGATCCTCCTCGCCGGTGTTCGGCACAATCCGGAACGGGATCACCGTAGTCAGCTTTTCCCTGGGGATTTCGGGACGCAAGAACCTCTCCCACTCTCTGCCGTGATCTCCGTTGAGCAGCCGCTTTAGCACGAGACGATATAGATTGTCGGCGTTCCATCTCAGCGTGACCGACAGCGGTCTGAGTTTGGAACTGTCGGTGAAGGCGAACTCCTCGGCGGCGAAAATATCCGTACGCAGGAATATCTTGCAGCGAATGGAACTCCAACGCCGCATCCCTCTCAGCCAGAAAGCCAGTAAGTCCCTGATCAGCGAATAGGCGTCCGGAAGACGCGCAACCAGTTGATCTAGGTCGTCATACGTGATGGTCAGCGTGAGACCGCGGCGCTCCAGAAGCGAGTCCGCTTCATCGATCGCGAGCCGCACTGTCTCGAGCCTCTCGGCGATCAAGCGCAGCCATATAGATGGCGCAGGCAGTGAGTCCGCCAACGCGTCACTTGCCGTGGTGCCAAGTCTCGACTTCAACACATCTGACGTATCACTCCGGCGGAGCAACACGCCCGCCAGCAGGCCCAGCCAGAAGGTGCCGGCGTCCGAGAGCAGATCCGTCCTCCAGTTCTGTTCGATCACGTCAGTGGAGGGGAAGGTCCGTCCGCTAAGCGTAAAGCCCTTATCGTATACGAGACCCTGTTGCCGCAGTCTAGCGGAGGAAGTCGTTTCGCTGACCAGCGATTCGGGGTGGTCCAGAACGTTCAGTACATTAAATAACTGCGTCTTACCGACGCCTCGCCCGCCAAGCACCAACAAGGTATCACGATCGAGAACGCGCCAATGATCTGCAATCGGCAGATGTCGGCGCAGCAATTCACTTTGATCGGACGCACCGTATTCGGCGGCACCGCCAAGCCGACTGAGATCGCCCAGGAGGAGCGACCGATCTATCTCGGTGGACTTACGGGGCATAGTTCATTGCCCTGTTTTGTAGCGTGACAATTCTATTCGCGAGTTCTGAGTATGGTTTATCGAGAAGAATTTCGGTGACGTCGGCCAGCGATTGGAAGCCTGCCAGGCGGGTGTCCAGTGGAATGTGAAAGGGGTTGTGGAGTTCCCCTGGGGCGCCGATATCCGGCACGTCGTCCTCGTCGTAGTATTCGTCGCAAAAAACGTCATACGCCGATTGCAGGAAACGATCGCGAGCGTCGTCGCGGCGCGGCCCGGGAGCTCGCTCCTCCATCGCCTGGACCAGCAAACAGGGCGTGGTCGAGCCACGGGCCAGACGGCTGACGAGGCAACGCAGACCGTCCCAGCTCTGTCTGGAGTCAAGCCCGAACAGGACGTTGGCGTGAGATACCTGCTGTACTGCCGTCCCGCCGAGTTCGTGGAATCCTGCGCGGCAGTCGACGAGGATCACGAAGGGATCAACGTCGCGCTTGAGCTGCGTGAGCAGGTCGGCGAGTGGATTGGGTGCGCCGGAATCGTGAACCGCGAGAAGCTCATAGTCCAGCCGCGCCAGCTTCTCGATATACCATTGGTCAATGCAGCCGGCGGGTACACAGATGACGGGCTCGCCGGCATCGCCAATGAGCACGGCGTCGCTCTGTCGGGTCAGATAGGCTTCGATGTCCGGGCTGAACGAGTGTCCGGCGAGCATCCGCTCGAGAAGGTAGTCCAGGACGCCACACGTCGGGGCCGTGTTGCTGAGCAGCGATCCAAGACCCGGCGATTCGAGGTCGAGATCGACGACGCAGACTCTCTTTCCTGCGCGCGCGAAGTGGATGGCGGTCGCACAGAGCGCCGTTGAACGGCCCACGCCTCCTTTGTGCGAATACCAGGCGATGATTGCGGGCGTTTGCGGCTTGAGCGGCCACGGCGGCTGGTGGATGTCAGACGTCCACGCAGACTTCGCAACGTGCCGCTCAATGATCGACCACCCGGGAAAGTCGCTCTGCGGCTCGACCGCCACGGCGTCCTGGCGCACTTGAGCCAGGACGGTCGCAAACTCCGACCTGGAATCGTCGACTTCCACCACGCCGCCCCAGAAGGGCGCGAGTTTCTTCTCGAATTCGTCTTGAAGGAAGTCGCAGGCTGCGGTTACCCGTGCCTTCTCTGACTCGCGAGGCTGCAGAAAGAAGCGGACGCGACCGCGCAGATCGCGCAGCACAAGCACACCGTCGAGCTTTGCGTCAACGCCCGTTGCCGCGATCACTTCCCGGGCAGCCGGGAGCACGTCCTGGAAGTGTATCATGCCGGCATCCGTTCCATGTAACCGTCGAGCACCAACGCCACAATGGTCTTCCTGAAGACCGCGGCCGCCGAAGATACGAGCGACTCGGCCTGCGAGCGAGAGACGCTCGCCGTGGTTGCATACCGGAGCACGGACTTCCACCCACTTCGTATCGACTCTACGTCCGGGTCGAGATCCACCGGATAGCGGCGGGCGGACCTGCTGAGGTCGGCGGCCAGGGCTAGGGGCCGTGCCGTAAGCTGATCAAGGTGGAGGTATACCTTGAACCCGGCCGCCAGTGTCATCACCGCCTTGACGCCGCATTCCGCCACGTAGCCGGCCAGGTACGCGGCATTGTCCGTCCGAGATGCCGCCAGCAGCATCCGGGCGTCGCTCAGATGTCGTCGGGCCGCGGATGGGTAATCCTCTTCCATGACCATGATTATAAGCCGATGCACCGATGGCAACACCCTCCTGGGCGTGGGTCGGTTCCGGCCCGCGTGTGTGACCGATGCGGCGGACGTCCCCGGCGCGATCCGAATGACGCCGGCAGCGTATGCCGACGATCCTGTCGAAGGCATACGTCGCTCCAAGGGAGACTCCGCGCGGGCTGAAGCCACGCGGCTCGCTCAGAGGCGCCGCCAATTCCGTCGCGCAGCCCACCCGCCCGGGGTTCCGTTCGCCCCGCGGGTTCTCGGTGGCCGCGTGGTCGCCGTCGGTTCCGTCCACGCTTGTCGGAGGGTATGCCCATGACCTACAAACCACCGACGGCCGGTGGGCGGCGCGCCGGGGCGGCGCTGTGACCAGGTTTGAACCTCGCCCGGTGATAGCCGGATTCGTGGGCAGGACATGAAACGCACCCTCGTCACCCTTCTTGGCCTTCTGTTCTGGCTCGCCGTCGGCGGGCTGGGGGGGGCTTCGGCGTGGCGGGTGTTCGAGTGTGCCACGGTGGAGACGACGGCGGTTGATCTGGCGGTGGGTGTGCCATCGGCGGCGCAGGCGCGCTCGGGCGAGGGCGGGCAGAATCCCGGATCGGCCGCCAGCGCCCTCCGCTCGGCGGGTGCGGACGCGATCCGCGGCCGGGCGCCGGCTACGGACGCGATCCGCGGTCTGGCGCCGGGGGATTCGGTCTTCGTGCTCGAACCTTCGGGGCTGTTGCGCGTCGGCGAGGTCGGCGTCGTGGACGCCGGCGCAGGGCGTGTAGTTCTTCAGCTCCAGCCCTCCGCGGCCGCGGCGCTGAATGCGTCCACCCGGGCCGTCTGCTGGCAGACGCCGCTGGACGCCGAGCACGCCCTGACGGCGCTCTTCCCGGATGACGTGCAGGCCCGCATTGTGGAGCGTTGGAAAGAGGCGTGGAGGGCCCACGAGGATGAACTCGCGGCGGCGTGGAAACCGATCGCCGCCGACCTCATCCGCAGCTATCTCGAACTGATCGAAGGCGACCTCGAACGCGCCCTGTCGTCCCATGAGCACGAGCTTGCCGCGGTCGGCCGCGCTTACGCGGAAGCCTTCGCGGCCGAGTGGCCGGCGATCCAGGCGAGGCTCAGCCCCATCCTCCAGCAGCACCTCACCCCCGTGCTCGGCGAACTGATGGACGACGCGGTCGATGACGCCCCCAAGGCCCGGATCGCGTGGAGCCTGGCCCGCGGCCGCACCACCGTCGCCTACGAGCAGATGCTCGACTGGCTCTCCGAGTACCTGGCCAACATGCCCGATGCCGACCGCCGGCGCATGCGCGAAGCGGTGCAGCGCTCGTGGGAGGCCGCCCGCGAGGATGACGTGCTGGTCGAACACTTCCGCAAGCTCGGCCGCCGGCTTCGCGACGACCCGGAACTGACCCGGGTGCTGGTCGATATCTATCGCGACGCGGTCTCGCAGAATCCCAAGACCGCTGAGTTCCTGCGCACAGAAGTGCTCGAATCGCCGCGCGTGCGCGAAGAGACGTATCTTTGGATCGAGCGCTTCGCCCCCACCGTCAAGGAAGTGCTGGCGGAAGCGCTGTTCGACGACCGCGGCGTCACCCGGCCGGAGGTTGTCCACCTGTTGCGCTCGATCGCGCTCGACCGGTCGGTTGCCTGGGTGACGCTCGACACGCCCGACCCGTCCGCGCCGTTGCGGAGTGCGACGGACGTGATTCCTTTGCACACGATTGGGGGAAGGGAGTCAGGGAGTTGCGGATCCGGGGGGTAGATTCATCTACCGTGCGCCGGGAAAGTCGCAGGTTTTCAGCGACTACCCCCCACCCCTACCATCCACGTACCCCAACGCCTGATCCGTCTCCCCGTCCAGCGCTACCGTCACCGTGCGCCCGTCGGCGATGGCGGGGACGTGGATCAGGCGGACGACGTCGGCGCATTCGAGGTCGTCCTCCAGCACGCGCTTCAGGTCGTTGGGGGAGCGGAGGAGCAGGTCTTCGTTGAAGCGGCGGCCGGGCTCGTCGGGGTAGAGGGGCAGGTAGTGGATGTTGGCTTCGACCAGATCCTGGAAGAAGTGGGTGCCGAAGGAGACTTCCGGGGCGTGGCCGGAGCGGGTGCGGGCGACTTCGATGAGCATGCGGGCGTGGTTGATGTCGGCATACTGCACCGGCACGCCCAGGCGCAGGTCGTTGCTGCCCCAGCGGCCGGGACCGATGAGGATGAACCGCCGCTGGGGCAGCGTGCGGTTGAGCCGGCCGATGACGCGCGCGACGTTGACGCGGCGCTCGCGGGTGGGCAGGGCGTCGTAGGCATCCGGATCGACGTAGACCAGGTATTGCACGCCCGTCACCAGGCCGGTGCGCACAAAGCGGCAGGCGTCGAACAGGACGTCTTCGGCCGGAACGTGGTCGGGGATCGAGATCGCCCCCGCTTCGTCCGCGATCGCCAGCGGGCGGCACTGCAAAACGTAGAATCGCCGTCCGTCGCAGGCGAACTCCATGTCCACCGGCATGCCGTAGGCATCCTCCAGCCGACGCAACATGTGCCGCGCGTGCGGGGCGAAGTTCGTCGAGCGCAGCAGCTTGTCGAAGGTGATGCACAACCTGGTGGCGTCGGTGTCCACCTGGGTGGTGACCGGGGCGTAGAGCGCGTCGTCGCGGCACTCGGAGACGACCTGATCCAGCATCGGAAACGGGTCCTTCGAGGAGAGCAGCTCGCCCACCGTCACCGACTCGAACTTGTTCGTTTGGAGGTTGATCACGTCGACGTGACGCTGGGCGTGGGCGCGGATCTCGCGGGCGCTCGATTCCGGCCGCAGGGTCGGCTCGCCCAACGCGATCATCCGCGGGTACTCCGCCCCGACGCGGTCCACCGCCCGCGTGCCCATGCCCATCACCAGCCGCACCAGCCCGTCCTCGCGCCGGATCCGGGGCGACCAGCGGTACTCGTTGCGGCTGAAGGCCACGCCGGCGAAGACCGGCACGAAGTAGGGACCGACCCGCCGCCCGACCACTTTCTGTATGAGGACGGCCATGTCCTCCTGGTAGTCGATCAGGTTGTGCTCGCGGCGATAGCTGATGGGGTCGGGGGCCAGGGCGCTGGCGTACACCTCCGCGATGGCGCCCAGCAGGACGCGCAGGCGGCTCTCCAGTTCGCCCTGGTTGGCGATGAACACGCTGGCGTATTTCCCGGAGAACGCCGTGCCGAACCGGTCTTCCAGCAGGCTGCTGGAGCGCACGATGAGCGGGTGGTTGCCGACTTTCTTCAGCACGGCGCGAAGCTGCTGGACGATCTCCACCGGGAAGGCCCCGTTGCGGAACACGCCCTTGATGAGCTTGTACTCGCGCCGCACGTCCTCGATGGCTTTGTATTTCTGGTTCTGCCATTCGCCCAGCCGGTTGAGCCGCATGAAGTGCTCGATCACGTCCGAGCGCAGGTAGTAGGAGTCGGGCATGGCGATGGGCAGATACGCCTCGGCCGGCGGCGTCTCGGACATCAGGATCGTGCCGGCCAGCAGCATCCCCCCCGCCTTGCCGCCGATCTTGCCGAAACCGGCTTCCGGCGCTACGATGCGGCGGGTGAGGTCGGCGAAGTCGCGGATCCGCAGGTACTTCTTGGCGACGCCGATGAACTCGAGCTGATCGCTGACGAACGTGCGGATGAGCGCCGCCCGGGTGCCCATGACCTCGGCCGGGCCGAGCAGCGTCTCGCCCTGCGGCATCTCGCCGAACGCCTGCACCTTGGCGGCCAGGTCGCGAAACGTGCAGTTGCCCAGGCTCGCCAGGTCTTCGATGACGTGGACCTCCTCGCGCTTGAGCGTGAGGTTCACCAGGTCGTCGACTTCGGCCACGGTGAAATGGCGGCAGACGTGCGTGCGGATCACGTCGTGCAGCGTGGGCAGGTCGATCTGGTCGAGCCGATCGCGTTCGGCGCGGTTGGGGTCGTCGAGGTTGGTGTCTTCGATCTGGCCTCGGCGCGCCCGGACCTCGTCCTGGATGACATCCACGGAGGCGATGCCGCGGGTGTGCAGCGCGATCAGAAACTGCTGGTAGATGTGGTCCGCCTGGGGGGCGTGTTTCGCCAGAAGCTCATCGAGGCGCTGCTGGATGACTTCCGCTTGCTCGTCCGTATTCATCGGGTGATCCACCCACCGCGACTCCAGCAACAGTCGCACATGGAGGCTATCTGCCTGCCAGAGTGGGGTCAATGGACGGCGCACGGGCGCCGTTCCCTGACCGACCGCCTTCCACGCGCTGCCCGACGGCCCGGCTCACCCCGGCCAGTCGCCGCTGAACACCTCCACGGCCGGACCGGTCTTGAAGACGTGGTTGTTGTCCGCCCAGTCCAGTTTCAGGTCTCCGCCCGGGAGGGTGGCGGTCACGCGGCGGCGCGAGCGTTCGGTCATGGCCGCGGCCACCACCACGGCGCATGCCCCGGTACCGCACGCCTGCGTCGCGCCGCTGCCGCGCTCCCAGGTGCGCATGGTCAGGTGCTCCGGCGAGTCCACCTGCACGAAATGGGCGTTGATGCGCTGGGGGAACGCCGAGTGCCGCTCCAACGCCGGTCCGAACCGCGCCAGGTCGAAACGGTGAACGTCGTCGACGAACACGACGGCGTGCGGATTGCCCATCGACACGCAGGTGATCTCGAGGGTTCTGCCGTCTACCTGGAGGGGATAATCCCGGATCGGGTCTGCGTCTATGGTGCTGGGCAGCGCGGCCGGCGAAAACGACGGCTCGCCCATGTCAACGCGGGCAGAGCGGACCAGGCCGTCTCGCACCTCGCAGACGATGTCCTTCACGCCCGAGTCGGACTCGACCCGGACTATCGGACCGGCCGCCAGCCCGTGTTCGATGGCGTACTTCGCCACGCACCGGATGCCGTTGCCGCACATCAGCCCGCGCGAACCATCGGCGTTGTACATCTCCATCCGCACGTCGGCGCGCTGCGAGGGGCAGATCAGGATCAGCCCATCGCTGCCGATGCCGCGATGGCGGTCGGAGACCGCCTTCGACAGCGCGGGCGGGTCGTCCACCTGCTCGTCGAAGCAGTTCACGTAGACGTAGTCGTTTCCCAGACCCTGCATCTTGGTGAATCTCATCAGCCGGATTATAGCGATTCCCGCCCGAGCCGGTCCAATCACGCGAAGCCGCCTAGTCCGCCGGCGCCGCACTGGCGAAAGGCCGGGCGGCGCGCCGATAGAACCCGTGCGGCGCGCCGACGATCGCAGCGTCTCCGCAGCCGCAGCGCGTTGCCCGGTGGCAGCCCGCCCCGACCGGCCGGATCGCTCGGGAAGGTTCTCATGTCCGAGATCCCCTCGCACATCGCGGTGTCCGGCGCCCAGGCC
Organism: Phycisphaerales bacterium; assembly: GCA_003597935.1. Classification (GTDB taxonomy): domain Bacteria; phylum Planctomycetota; class Phycisphaerae; order UBA1845; family UBA1845; genus SURF-32. Next base: position 20,609 of record QZJT01000133.1, read on the forward strand.
GGCTATCAGTCGCAGGACGTGGCTCGCGCTCGCGACGCTGCCCGTGCCGGCCAGGCCAACGCCGTCGATCGCCAGGTCAAGTCGTTGAATGAGCAGGACACCACGGTGGAGACCTCGGATTCGGACACCGCCGTTTTCACCGATTCCGAGGGCGCCGGCAGTCAGGGGCGCAGCTTCGAGTCGGCGGACGAGCGGGAGGACGATCCGGCCGGCAGGGGCGGAACCGGCGATCCCGGTCTGACCACCGGCGACGACGGGCGGCTCCACGTAGATCTGGAGGCGTGACGCCGCCGGCCTGCTCTGCCGGTCCGGCCGGGGGAGGAAAGACCACGGGGGTGCGGGAAGGGAGGGGCGGCCGACCCCCATCCGCGGGTGTCCGTCGCGAGCAACTTGCAAAACGGATCGCGCGAGGATAAAGATCGCACCGGCGCGGTACGACGATGCGGCGGCTCGGGCCGGGTGGTATCCAACCGTCCCATCGTGATTCTTCAGCCGGCGGCGCTTCGGCCGGGCGGTGGGCGAGAACGGTCGCCCGGAACCGACGGATGGACGCCTCGGCCGTGGTCTGTGAAGGGCGGCGAAAAGTATCGCCCGCCCCGCGAGCCGCTTGCGGATCAGTGAAGCGCCTTGTGCCATCGTCGCCGGCCGGAGTCGCTCCGTTGTCCACACCCTGAGGATCCATAGCGTTGGCCGTGAATCCTGCCTCATGGCTTCCGCTGGCGCAGACATCGGCCCATCTGTCGGGCATGCTCGACGGGTGGATGATCTGGTGCGCACTGGCGGGGGTCAGTCTGGTGGGCCTGTGCGTCTATCCGGCGATGATCCTGCGGAAATACGTCCGGATCATGATCAACATCATGGAGGACGCGGGCGGCCCGTGCTGCGACGCCGGCGACGCCGGCCGCCTTCCGGGCGACGAGGTCCAGTTCCGGGCCGCGGACGGACACCTCCTGTGGGGCACCATCATGCACGGTCGCCCCGAGGGCCGGCGCCGCGGTATGATCGTCTTCGCCCATGAGTTCAACAGCGACCGCACCAGCGCCCGCCGCTACTGCCGCGCCCTGATCGAGGATGGCTACGACGTGTTCGCGTTCGACTTCCGCGGCCACGGGGCGTCGCCGACGGAGCACGGATACAAACCCCGGCAGTGGCCCAGCGACCGCGAGCAGGCCGACGTGCTGGGCGCGGTGATGTTCATCGGTGACTGGCTGGAGCGGCACGGGCGGCCGCGCGAGATCGGGCTGTACGGCATCTCGCGCGGCGGCGGCGCCAGCATCCTGGCGGCCGTGGGGCTTCGTTGCGTCCGCGCCATCGTCACCGACAGCGCGTTCAGCAGCGATACGACCATGGAGTATCTGATGAAACGCTTCGCGACGATCTTCGCGACCATCCGCGTCGTCGCGGAGAACCACCCGCCTACGTTCTGGCGGTTCCTGCGCTGGCTTCTGTTCCGCGAGTGCCGGCGGCGCTTCAACTGCCGGTATCCCTCCGTGCGCAAGGCGGCCCGCCGCCTCAAGGGCGTGCCGGTCTTCCTGATCCACGGCGAGAAGGACAGCTACATCCCGGTGGCGCAGTCGCAGGCCATTTATGAGTGCGTGCCGGGGCCGCGGCGGCTGTGGGTGGTGCCGGGGGCCAAGCACAACTGGGGCATCCTGGCCGCCCCCAACCGGTATCCGGCCCGGCTGGTCCGGTTCTTCAGCGAGCACTTGTCAGGCGGCGTCGAGGCCCGGCCCGTTCCGCCCACGACCGCCGTTGAGGTTCCGGCCCTGGCGGTCATCGGCGGCGGCCACGGACGGGCGATGGCGTCCACGGGGATCAGGCACCGCTGATGGACCCGCCTGCCCCTCATCCGGCGGAACACTCGCGGCGGCCGGCGTCCGATCCGGCGGTGTCGCCTGCCAGTCTGAAGGTGCGGCTCAAGGAGCAGAAGCTGCGGGTCGAGTGGAAGGACGGGCAGACTTCCGAGTTCGACTTCCTGTGGCTGCGCCGGCGGTGTCCTTGCGCCACCTGCGTCACCGAGCGACAGGCGCCCAAGCCGCTGCTGCCGATCCTCAAGGCCGACCCGTCGCGGGAGATCCGCGTCGAAGGGGCGCAACCGGTCGGCCATTATGCCATCCAGTTCACGTGGTCGGACGGACACAACTCCGGTATCTTCGACTTTCGGTTTCTGCGAGCGCTGCACGATGAACGAAGTCAGTCCACGTGACCGACCTGAACCGCGGCGCGCCGTCCGGATTGCCACGGCGGCGGCGTTGTTCTTCACTTGCGGCGGCTGCATGTCGCTGGGCGGGTGGGTGAACGACTACGTCGCCGCCGAGAAGCAGCAGCAGCGCACACGTCAGGACGTGCTGATCTTTTACAAGGACTACCTCGACGTCACTTCAGGGGACGTACACACGGCGCTGCGCGCCGGCCGCGTGAAGGACGCCACCGACAAGATGGTCCGCTGTGTGCTGGTGACGGATTACGAGCCGGATCGCGCCTACGTCGCCCAGTTCGGCGTCCTGCGCGCTCCGGCGTTGATCGTGCTGCGGGCGGATGGCACCTATCACGCCCGCGTGGGGCCGATGTCGGAGCAGGAGATCCTCGACCTGCTGGAGCAGGCCCGGTCTGCGGGTGAACTCCCGCGGCGCGATCCGTTCATCCCGCGGCCGGTGACCTACCGCTGGGTCCATTCGCTTCCGGCCGCCACCGCTGAAGCCCGGCGGACCCGCCGACCGCTGCTGATCTTCTACAAGTGGTGGCTATCCAACCAGTCCCTGACCGTGCAACGGACGCTCGAACAGCCGGAAGTCGGCCGGGCCGCCTCCGACCTGGTACACTGCCGACTCGAATACGACTACCTTCCCAACCGCACGGCGATGGAGGCGTTCGGCGTCACCCGCGCGCCGGCGCTGGTCTTGCAGCAACCGGATGGCACGTTCCGCGTGCTGGACGGACCGCAGTCGGCGGACGAGGTAGTGCATTTCCTGCGCGGGGCCCTGGCGGAGTAGACCCTGACCTGTGAACTGCTCGCCAATTCGCGCGCGTGTTTCCGCCGCGGCTGGAGGCCGCCTCCGGGTCTTCGCTCGCACGACGGCTGCGCCGCGGGCCGCCGTCAGGCTCAGGAACGATGACCGAATGGCTCGAACTGGAGACGTTTGCCGCCCACACGGCGTGGCCGCGATGGGGCAAGCGCGTGGCGGACGTCGTCGGCGCGGCGCTCCTGCTGGTGCTGTTGTCGCCTGTGCTCGTTGCGGCCGCGGCGGCCATCCGCCTGTCCGGGCCGGGCGAAGTGCTGTTCAGACAGCGGCGCGGCGGTCGCTACGGGCGGCCGTTCACGCTGCTGAAATTCCGCACCATGCGCGCCGGTCGCACACCGGATCCGAAAGAACTCGTGCCGCTCGATCATCCTGAGATCACCCGCCTCGGCCGCGTGCTGCGACGGCTGAAGATCGACGAACTGCCGCAGCTTCTCAACGTGCTCCGCGGCGACATGTCGCTGGTCGGCCCGCGCCCGACGCTGCTCGACCAGATCGAAGCGTACGACGACTTCCAGCGCCGCCGCCTGCTGCTCCGGCCGGGTCTTACCGGCCTGGCCCAGGTCAACGGCAACGCCGGCACGCCGTGGCCCGAGCGCATCCTCTATGACGTCGCCTACACCGCCCGTTGCAGCGCGCTGCTGGACGCGGCGATTATCGCCAGAACGATCCCGGTCGTGTGGTTGGGCGAACGCCGGTTCACCCGCTCGTTTGCATCCACGCGCTACGCCGCCTGGATTTCGCAGGACTGACGCCCTCCGCGCCGCAGAATATATCCCGACGCGCTCCGAACATTTCGCCGTTCGACCTTCGACCTTCAACCTTCGACCTTCAACCTTCGACTTTCAACCTTCGACTTTCGACTTTCGACTTTCGACCTCCGTCATCCCCACCACAGACTCGCCGCCACCACGCCCACCGCGGCCGCCGCACCGACGCGCAGGTTGTCATTGACCTGCGACGGCAGGGACTCCGCGCAGGCGGCACATACGGCACCGACGACGGCGCACGCGCCGGCTTCGGACCAAGGAACCTGTGGTCGGGCTTCCAGGTGGTAGATCAATGCCGCCAGCGGCGCTGCCGCCGCCACGAAACAGACCGTTCCAACCCAGGTCTTGCCCGGATTCCAGGGCAGCGCCCGTCGCCCCCACGCCCGGCCGCACAGCGCGGCCGCGGCATCGCCGAAGGCCAGCACGTAGAGGGTCGCGCTGGCATATTCCGCGCGCGCCGGGAAAAGCACCAGCACCGCCAGCGGTGCGGCCGCGTAGCCCGCGCACGCCCGCGTCCAGCGACGGTCTACGGCGCGATACCGCGACAGCCGCACCGTCATAAGAGTCAGCGTCGTCACCACGCCGATCGCCACTGCCAGGTTCCACCAAGGCAGGGGATCTTCGTGGTCAATAAAGAGCATCACCAACGGAATCAGCGCCGGCAGAAGGTGGACGCGCTTCCGCCGCCATTCCAGCAGCACGTGCGATGCCCCTGCACCGTCGGGGATCGCAGCTTCAAAGCCTGGCTGCCGGGTGCGTGGCGGAATCGGCGGCTCCCCTGAGCGAGCCGCGTGGCTTTAGCCCGCGCGGAGTCTCGCTCGCAACGGCGTCTAACGATTACCGAGCGTTCGCCCGGCCCGGCGGGCCTCATTCCGGGGGTTCTGGGGGCGTCTGCTGCACCTGTGATGCGCCCCAATCTGCCAGGCTCGTGAGTGTCGACGGGCGATTATCGAATTACCTGGCACGTCGGCTTCTTCTGTTTGAAGGCGCGCACACCGGCCGGGGTGACCTTAGTGCCGCGGACGACGACGCGCTTGAGGGATTCGACGCCCGCCAGGGACATCAACCCCTCATCCGTTACCGCCGTGTCATTGAGGTACAGCGACTCCAGCCCGGTCAGCCCCGCCAGCCGGGCGACGCCCTTGTCCGTCACGGCCGTGCCCACCAGCGACAGCGTCCGCAGCGACTGCACTTCGCCCAGCGTCCCCATGCTGGCGTCGGTCACGGCCGTGCCGCCCAGAAGAAGCGTCTCCAACGCATACATGCTGCTGAAGGCCCGGACGGTATCGTCGCCGATCGTCGTGCCCGTCAGCTTCAGCTCGTAGAGCCGGCGCATCCCTTCGAAGTGTTCGGCCGACTTGTCCGTGATCTGCGTCCCAGCCAGACGCAGCGTGCGCAGTGACGGCATCCTCGCCAGGTGCGGCATGGCGTCATCGCCGAGGCCCGTGTCGGACAGATCCAGTTCGTACAACTCCTTCAGTCCCGTCAGTGCCGGCAGCCCCGACGCCGGCAGGTGCGTATCGCCGCGCAGCGTCAGCACCGTCAGGCTCGCGCATTCGGAAAGCGGCGCCAGCCCGTCGACGCTCGTTCCGGACAGATCCAGTTCGCGCAGCGCCTTGAGCGGCTTCAGGGCCGCCAGCCCGGCGGTGGTGATGCGCGTGTTGCCCTCCAGGCTGAGCGATACCAGCGTGCCGCACTCCGACAGCCGTGCCAGCCCCTCGTCGGTGATCCGCGTGGGTAGGGCCAGCGTCGCCAGTCCCGCGATGCGGGCCACGGCCGCCATCCCCGCGTCCGTGACCTCCGTCTCCTGCAGGTTCAGCGCGCGCACCGCCAGCGCGGCCGCCAGCGCCGCCGCTCCCTCATCGGAGAAGTCCGTGTGGCGAAAGTCCAGCTCCAGCAGTTCCTTGAGCGGGGCCAGGAACTTGACCTGCCCGTCGATCTTCACCGCCGGACCGACGCGAATGAACTGAACGTCCCCCGGCCGAAGCGACGCCAGCGGCGACAGGTCCGAGGCCGCGTCCTCACCGATCCACAGCCGCACGTACGATTCCGGCGGCACCGCAACGGTGCCGCGGGCCTCGCCCAGATTGACCCAGGCATCGACCGTTGCGTCGGCGGCGCTTCGGAACGCCACCGTCCCCAGCGAACGATCCTGCGGAAACGCGACGTGCCGGCGCTGGGGCAGCGCCTGGCCGAGCGCGATGGGCAGCGCCACCAGCATGATCACCCCGATCGACCCCGCGGCTAGGTAGGCCCGGCAGCCGCTTTCGACTTTCGACATTGGACATTCGACATTCGACATTCGCAGTGTCCCCGACGTTGAAGTAGACGTTCCGCTTCACCATCGCGTCCCCGTCAATCGCCCGCGTTCGCCGGCGGCGGCCTCCAGCACGCGGCGCAGCGCGGCTCATAGCTCTCCGGCCCGCCGACCATGTAATCGTCGATTATAGGCGTCGTCCGCTGCGTCCGGTCGGCCAGCGCACCACAACGGGCGCAGATCGCGTGGACCACCGTCACGCGCGTCGAGATCGTCCTGAGCCGCTCGATCAGTGGAAACGGCCGCCCCCAACTGTCGCGGTCCAGGGCGGTCAGCACCAGGGCGTACCCCTGGTGGCTCAGCCGTCCGCAGACGTCCACCAGAGCGTCGTCGAAGAAATGCGCCTCGTCGACGGCGATCAACCGCTCGCGGTTCGTCAGTATCCGCTGCCGCAGCGTCTCCGCACCGTCCACCGGCTGTGCGGGGACAGCGTCGAACGTGTGCGCCACGACCGCGTCGCGGCGATAGCGGTCGTCGATCGAGTGCTTGTAGACCCCCACCGCGCCCGGCTCGGCCGCGCGGATCCGCCGCAAGAGTTCGGTCGTCTTCCCGCTGAACATGCAGCCGAGGATCAGCTCCAGCCCCGCCGGCGTCAAAAGCGAGGGAGCCCGCGCGGCCGGCGACCAGCCGGGCGCGACGGACGATTTCACGCGTGCTTCCATGCCGCCATTATGCCGGCGCGGGGCCGGCGGGGAAACGGTCCTGGTCGACATCGCGGATCCGCGTGGCAGCGTGCGGTCGGGTGACGAGCACGGGGCGGGGTTGGCGCCGATGGTGCGGCGGACCCGACTCGCTGCGTCCGGACGCGGCGCGACAACGCGCGAACCGACTCCTCGGTACCGTGAACCAGTCGGGCGGCTCCGCTGACGCGTGACGTATATGGTTGCTCGGGAGCACGCCGTCCACGCGCCCACGCGGCGTGGAACGATCCACCGAGTCCTCAGCACCCAGCCTCCAGTTCACACGCCCGCACGGTGTGCGCTCCCGGCGCCTGACCGGTGTACTTGACCTTGGCCTTGCCCTTGCGACTGGTGGTGGCTTCCACCGGACGCTCGCCATCGATCGTGAACGTCACCGGCGTGTCCGGCGTCGCTTTCTTCAGCGAACCGGTGACCTTGCTGCCGCCACCCTTGCACTTGGCCGTCAGGATCGCGTCGGGACCGCACTCGCCAACCGGGGCGTAGGGATTGCGGGCCACGTCGACGACACCATCCAACCGACCATACGCAAGGAGCTTACCGTCGTGTGAGAACGCCACGGACAGGACGCCGGTTCCGGTCTCCTCGTCAAACGTCTTGAGCAACTCGCCATCTGCAACGCGCCACAACTTGATCGTCGCCTCAAACTCACCGGCGACCGTGGCGACGATCTCGCCGTCTGGCGAAAACGCAACGGCGTGAACCGTTCGCGAGTGTCCAAGGAGCACTCGGAGCAGCTCGCCGTCCGTTGCCCGCCAGAGCCGGACGGTCTTGTCGTCGCCTCCGGCCGACGCGATCGTCTGCCCGTCCGGAGCATACGCAACGGCGCGCACGGGATAGGTATGCCCTTGAAGCGTTCGCACGAACTCTCCATCGGATATACGCCAGAGCTTGACCGTCTTGTCGATGCTCCCTGACGCCAGGACCTCTGAGTCCGGCGAGAATGCAACCGCCATGACACCGGCTCCGTGGCCGGGAAAGTTGCGGACGTAACCGCCGTCAGGAAGCGAGAACAACCGAAGATAGGCCGGGCCGGGGTACCAGACACCGCTGGCCGCGAGGAATCGCCCGTCGGGGGAAATCGCAACGGCCCTGACTTCCGCGGCGGACCCGCCCAGCTTCAAGATTTGCTCCCGATTGGACACTCGAAAGAGATACGCGAACGCATCCACGCCTCCAGCCGCCAGGTACTGTCCATCCGTTGAGAAGGACAGGGAGTACGTGGGGTTACTCGGGCCGGCGAGCGGTCCGACGACCTGCCCGGACTGCGCGTCCCACAGCCTCAAATCCGGAAAGCGAAGCAACCCGGCGCCGGTGGCAAGAAGCGAATCGTCCGGAGAGAAGGCCACTGCGTATACGGCGCCATTGACCCTTGCCGACCATATCAGCTCCGGGCGTTCCGCTCGAGCCTCGGCTATGGCGAACACGAGCGCGGCGACGGCGAGCGAACTATGACGTATGGACATTGACTTCCATCCTCCTGTTTCTGAATTCTCGGTAGTCCCCGCGACGAACGGCAGTTTCTCAATGCTGCGGCCGGGAATTTCCCACGTCGCGGTTGTGGTATTGCTCCGGTGCTCTCCGCTGCCGCCGGTGCTCAGACCTTGGCGGAGTCTTTCCTCCAAGGCCGTTTGCAGACCGGCCTGCTCAGCATCCTGCCTCAAGTCCACACACACCCACGGTATGCGGGCCAGGCGCCTGGTCCGTGTACTTGACCTTGGCCTTGCCCTTGCGGTTGGTGGTCGCTTCCACCGGGCTTTCTCCGTCGATCGTGAACGTCACCGGCGTGTCGGGCGTGGCTTTCTTCAGCAGGCCTGTGACCTTGACGCCGCCGCCGATGCACTTGGCCGTCAGGACGGCGTCGGGGCCGCACTCGCCGCCAGGCGCGTCCGGGTTGTACGCCATGACCACCGTCGCATCCCAGCGTCCGAACGAGAAGCGTCGCTGATCGGGGGAGAATCCCACCGTCAGCACGCCGGTCCCCGTCTCCTCGTCATAGGTCTTCAGGAGTTCGCCCGCGGTAACGTCCCACAGCCGCACCGTCGCGTCGTCGGCGCCGGAGATGATCGTCTTTCCGTCGGCCGAGAACGCGATGGATCGCACGCCGGCGGTGTGGCCCGCCATCGTGCGGATCAACTCGAGAGTCGAGGCGTCCCAGACCTTAATGGTCTGATCCACGCTCGCCGACGCCAACAGGGCACCGTCCGGAGAATAGACCACCGCACGCACACCTGCGCTGTGGGCCTCGAACGACGCCAGCAGGGATCCGTCTTCGACGCGCCAGAGCTTGATGGTCCGATCAAAACCCCCCGACGCCAAGATGGTCCCGTCGCGCGAGAATGCCACGCTTCGCGCCAGGTCTGTGTGCCCGGTCAGCGTGTGAACCGGCACACCGTCCGAGACGCGCCAGATGCGCACGGTCGTATCCCAACTTCCTGAGGCAAGGAGTTCAGAATCCGGCGAGAATGCAACGGAAGCGACGTCGTTCGTATGTCCGGAAAGCGTTCGCACGTGCTGGCCGGAATGCGCATCCCAGATCCGGATCGAGTCGTCGAAGGCGCCCGAGGCCAGCGTGGTCCCGTCGGGGGAATGGGCGACCGTGTACACCTGATCCGTGTGTCCCGTCAGCGTGCGTATCAACCGTCCGCTTGCCACATCCCACTGCTTGATCTCACCCGGACCGACCGGACCCGTCCCTGATGCGGTGGCCAGCGTCAGTCCGTCGGGCGAGAAGGACGCGCCGTACACGTACCATGTGTGTCCGACGGTCGACCAGAGCAGCTCGCCATCCGACGTCCGCCACCACTTCAACGGCTGGGCGTCGCTGCTGGTCGCCAGCTCGTTTCCATTAGGGCTGAACGCGGCCGCGAAGCCGGCGCTCTCCAGCGTGCGGACCAACTCTCCGGAAGGAATCTTCCAGAACTTGGTCGTCCCATCCCACGACGACGAGACGAGGGTCCGGCCATCGGGTGAGAATCGGACGGCGCCGACCTCGTTGTGACCGAGAAGGGTGTGAACGAGTTCCCCATCGCTGGCGCGATAAAGCCGAACCGGACCGCCGGCTTCGCTGTGGGCGATCCACTGTCCGTCGGGCGACCAATCCACACCGTCGCCATAGAATGCCTGGCTTTCCATCCGGCGAACCAGTTCTCCAGTGGTGATATTCCAGATTTCGACACCCCCCTGTGAAACGGTCCCCACCGCCACCATCGATGCGTCGGGCGAAAACGCAAGCTGTGACAGACCCAGCGCGGCTGTGTGGATGGACCGCTCCAGCTCTCGATCCTGCGAGCGCCAGACGTGCAGCCAGCCGGTCTGATCCCCCGACGCAATCAACCTGCCGTCGGGCGAGAACGCCACGGCCACCATCCAATTGCCTTCCGGTCCCTCCAGGATTCCCAGAGAACGGCCGTCGAGCGGAGACCAGAGTCGAACGGCGTGGTCCCGGTCGCCGACGGATGCGAGAAGCTCACCGTCCCGAGAAAAGGCCACATCATAGACCCAGTCGGTGTGACCTTTCATGCTGCGCAAGAGTCGGCCGTCTGACGGGCGCCACAGCTTGACGACACGGTCCGTTCCTCCTCGCGCGATGATCGTACCGTCGGGGGATACGTCCAGACCCGCCACCAGATTGAATCGACCAACGCCGCCGGCCATCCAGACGATGTCCGGGCGCTCCGCACGCGCGGGTGCAAGAAATATCCCCGCCACCGTCAGCGTCGTCAACGCCGAAATCGTCCACGTGCGCCGCCCGTTTCCAAGGCGAATGCACTCGTTCCGGTACTTCCACATAGCTATGCTCACTCTCGTATCGCAGAGACGAACAATTCCCGTCGATCGCGGCCCAGCCCGCGGCCCCATCGAATCAACACCCTTCCTCGAGCGCGCACACGCCCACGGTGTGCGCTCCCGGCGCCTGGCCGGTGTACTTGACCTTGGCCTTGCCCTTGCGGTTGGTGGTGGCTTCCACCGGGTTTTCCCCGTCCAGCGTGAACGTCACCGGCGTGTCGGGCGTGGCTTTCTTCAGTGAACCCGTGACCTTGGTTCCGCCGCCCTTGCACTTGGCCGTCAGCACGGCCTCGGGGCCGCAAACGTCGCAGCGCGCGTCGAAGACGTACACGGATCCTGCCAGCGGCAGCCCGTGGTGCTCGTCGTGGCTCGCCCCGACCACGATCTCATCGTCCGCGATTGCGGTGGCGATCCCGAACCAATCCCCCTCGGATGCATCGGCGGCTACCAGAGTCTCGCGCAGCGACCACTGCCCATCTGAACGAACAAATACGCTGGCGGACCCGGCGTCCACGCCGCCTTGGTGGTCATCCTGGTAGGCGCCGGCGACGACGAGATCCCCCGCCAGCGCCAGCCCGATGCTGGCGAAAAAGTCGCGTGCCCGCGGCTCCGCGGCGGTAAGCCTGGCCTGCTGCGACCAGACGCCGTTCGTGCGCACGAAGACGTGCGCGGCTCCCGCGTCCACCTCATCGTTGATTCTCTGGTTACTGCCCAACACCGCCGTGTCGCCGTCAAGAGTCACCTTCACCCCGCCGAAATCGCCCTCCTCCCAATCCTGCGCGATCAGGACGGCCTGTTCTTCCCAGACGTCCCCGCTGCGAACGAAGACCTGTGCCGAGCCTCTCAACTCGTTGGAGGCTGGCGCGCCGATAACCGCGGTATCGCTGTCAACCGCAACATCCGCACCTAAGAAATCAAACGGACCAGCGCCGTCCCACTGCGCCTGAAGGATCCACTCTCCGTTCGATAGCACGAAGACATACGCGGAACCGGAAGGCCGGGCATTGGGCGCGCCGAGCACGATGGTCGCGCCATTGATGGCCACCGCCTCCCCCAGCGTGGCATTGTCCTGGGCGTCCGGCGCGATCAGCTTGGCCGTCTGTGGCCAGGCGTTTCCGGTTCGCTCAAAGACGTAGGCGGCCCCGGGGTTGCTGAAACCGGAGTGATCGGCGTTGCGGGCACCGATCACCGCCACATCGCCGTCTATCGCCACCCCACTGCCGAACTCGTCCCCATCAGCGGCGTCGTCCGCCGTAAGCCTGGCCTGCGGCAGCCACGCCCCATATCGGCGCTCGAATACGTAGACGGAGCCAGCGTCCGTACCGCCTTCATGATCGTCCAGCAGGGCGCCGACCAGCATCGTGTCACCGTCGACGGCGATCCGCGCCCCGAAGCGATCGTCGGCGCCCGCGTCCGACGCGATCAGGTTGCCCTCACAAATCCTCGGGAAATCCCCAATCGGCGCCCCCTCCACCCAGCGCGGCTGGGCGCCCCCTCCGCCGAGTTGTCCATCCAGGCCGGTGGGGCTGTCGTCGCGGAAGACCTCGCCCGCCCCCTCATCAAACCGCCAGTATCCAATCAGTCCCGGCTCGTCGCCGTAGAGCGGCAGGTCCCAGTTGTCCTCGACTTCCTCCGGACTCAGCGCCCGGTCCCACAGGCGCAGCTCGTCCAGTGCCCCCACACTGTACTCGTCCCCGCCTGACGGGCCGAAGCCCAGATACATCGGCTGCGCGTTTGTAGGCTGCACGTCGGCCGTGAAAGCCCTCTCCCCGATCGGCGACCCGTTCACGAAGAACCGGATGAGGCCCGCGCCACGCTCGTACGTCATGGCCACGTGATACCACTGGCCCAGCGTCGCCCGCCATGGCGCACCGGCCGAAGGGCCGGGGCCGGGCACGAAGTTCAGGTCCGGGGCGTTGCCCGACTGGTACGTCTGAAACGTCCAGCCGAAATCCCTGGAACTGTTATATTTGTCCGCCACGATGTACCATCCCTGCGGGATCCGGTCGATCCGGACCCATGCCTCGATGGTTAGCCGATCTTGGGCCTCGATCTGGTGGAAGACCGGATGGTCCGGCAGTACCGCGTAGTCGTTGCCGTCGAAGTACAAAGCCGTGTTGTCGGCCCGCGCGCCACCGGCAACGCCGATGGCCACGAGAATCGCGCCTGAATAACGGTGCGCGACCATGCGCCTGCAGCGAGCCGCGGGCTTTAGCCCGCGCGGAGTTTCCGTTCGGTGCCTGCGTACAGATCGCACACGGTCATCTAGAGTTCTCAGCATCCCCTGAAACATCGTCCTGCCTCCCATTGATTCCGAATCGGTCGGGATTCACTGCCTGTTGCGCGACTACGCTCGCCGCCGGTTGAACCTTCCTGACCGTCATAGGCGACAACCTGTAGGCTGGAACTCAGGAGGTTAATGTCCCCATCCGCGCGGGGCACCAGGACCGATGAGACCAATGACGCGCCACAGACCGCCGAACTGAACAACTAATTTCGCATGTGTCGTCGCTCCTGCCGCAATGTGCAAAGCGGCCGCAACCGAACGCCCCGGACCATCCGGACGACATGGTTCGAATCCTCGAAGCGACCGCCAGCATGACAGCGGAACCGGTCCATCTTCTGGAGGAACGGTCTTCGGCCCAAAGCAGCGTACCTGAACTCTCGGCTGCGAATCTATTACCCTCAAGGGGTAGGTCCGTAAGGGGTAGGCTCGTTCCGCTCAGGCGCACTATCCGGGGGCGCGCCGGCCGGGGCCGCGCCGAGCAGGCAGCGATGCACCAGCCACAGCACGAGCTGGAGTCGGCTGGTGCAGCCGCACTTGCGCAGCACCGCCTGGCGGTGCTTGCGGGCCGTCTCCAGGCTCACGCCGAGTTCAGCCGCAATGTCCGCGTCGGACAGACCTCGGGTCAGCGCCGTCAAGACCTCCGCCTCGCGCGGGGTCAGGCCGCAGGTTCGAGAAACCTGGGCGACCTCGTTTGCGGACAGCAGCCGTGGGAAGCTGCCAGTGCGGCCGTCGCCGTATGAGCGCTTCGGGCGCTGCGATGCCGGTTCCGAGGGCGCGGGAGGATCCGGTTGGCCCGGGCCAGGACGCGCCATACGCCGAGCGCCTCTTTTCACCAACTACCCCGCCGGACGGACCGCATCGTCAGTGCTGCAAACCATTGATATACATCCAGTTGTGCGCGCTCGAGGCGACGGATCGGCCCGCCGCCGCGTGCTCGCACCTCATTCGCGCTTCTTAAGGAAAGGCGCAAACGACCGCTCAAAAGCGCAGACGGTGGCAGGTGGGGTGTCACGCAAAAACAACCAGTGTTCGCTTGCAATGAGCGATCTGCTATGATGGTGGCGGCGCCGGGATCATCGCCACGATAGCAGGCTTCCACGCCGCGGGTGTCGGCGCGGTGAACAGAGGCAGCCGTAGCGGAGTCGGTTGATGTCGTCAGGGACAAGCAGCGATTGCCGGCAGCCATGGTACCCGGCCCTCTACGAGCAGTTGCGTCAGACGGCCCGCAAACTCGTGCGGCGTGAGCGCACGAAGGGACTGCTCCAACCGACGGCGTTGCTCCACGAGGCCTACGTCAAACTGGCACGGCAGCGTAACTTCCTGACGAGAACGCACTTCTTCGCCGCCGCCGTCGGGGAGATGCGGCGTGTGCTGGTGGACCACGCCCGCAGAGAGCAGGCGGTCAAGCGCGGCGGCAGGCACGGCCGGCTGCTGCTCGACACGCGCGTTCTCGCCTTTTCGCGGCCGACGGTGGATTTGACGGAGCTTCACGACGCGCTGGAATCCCTGGCCGCCCTCTCGTCCCGGCAGGCCCGCGTGGTCGAGTTGCGGTTCCTGGCCGGGCTCAGCGAGGAGGAAACGGCGGCAGAACTCGGCGTGTCGCGCCGCACCGTGCAGCAGGACTGGCGCGGCGCCAGGGCCTGGCTGAGGCGCGAATTAAGCGGCGAACAACCGACGCCCCAACCGCGCGTGCTCGACTCGCGCAATGATGCACCACGCTCTGCGGCCGCACCCTGATCGGTCCTCCCTGATGACGCCCGAACGACATCAACGAGCCATGGAGTTGTTCAACGCCGCGGTCGGTCTTTCCCCGGTGGAGAGACCGAGCTTCGTTCGTCGTGCGTGCGGCGCGGACGTGGACTTGATGGACGAGGTCGCTTCGCTGCTGACTTGGGATGCGCCCACCCATCCGGGAGATTCGTCCTCCGAAGACGGCAGGGCCGACGAGGACGTTGGACGTGGGCAGATACCCGGACGGATCGGGCCGTACGATGTCGCCGACCAGCTCGGCGCGGGTGGCATGGCCATCGTGTACCGGGCGAGACAGGCGCATCCCGAACGGTTCGTAGCGCTCAAGGTCCTGCGCACGGGCGGCGCCGACTCCCTGTCTTCGCAGCGGTTCAAGCGCGAGATCGACGTGCTCGCCCGGCTGCGCCATCCAGGCATCGCCCAGATCTATGACGCGGGCACGGCGAACGACGGAGGCGCCGTCGTTTCCTATTTCGCGATGGAACTGGTGGAGGGGGAACCGCTGACGACCTTCGCCGACGCGCAGTTCCTTGACCGGAACCAGCGTCTGCAGTTGCTCATTCGCGTCTGCGAAGCGGTGGAGTACGCCCACCAGCGCGGCGTCATTCATCGCGACCTCAAGCCGGCCAACATCCTCGTGGAGAAGGCGGATGGCGCCGGCCGTCCGCGCGTCCTCGACTTCGGCATCGCCCGGCTCCTCGAACCGCACGAAGCCGGATCCGCGTTCGTCACCCGCGAGCATCGCATCGTCGGCACGCTGGCGTATATGAGCCCGGAGCAACTGAACGGCGACCACGCCATCGACACGCGCGCCGACGTGTTCGCGCTGGGGGCCGTCGGATACGAACTGCTCGCCGGCCGGACTCCGCTCGACGTCTCCTGCCTGTCGATGATCAGCGCCATCGGGCGGATCCGGTCGCAGACGCCGCCGCCGCTGGGCCAGCTTCAACCGGTGTGTCGAGGAGACCTCAGTCTGATTTTCGACAAGGCGCTCGCCAAGGACCCGCAGGAGCGCTACGCTTCGGTGGCGGCGTTCGCTGAAGACCTCCGGGCCTTTCTTGAAAACCGCCCGATACAGGCCCGCGCGCTGGGCCGCCTGTACCTCTTCCGCAAGTTCTCACAGCGTAACCCGCTGACGGTCGCGCTGGTGGGCTTGAGCCTGATCACTCTCATCGCCGGCACGGTGGGTACCAGTCTGGGCCTGCTCGCCGCCCGCCGCGCCAACCTTGAATTGCAGGACCAACTGGCCCAGACCACGGACTCGGCCCGATTCCTGGTTCGGGAGGTCGTCGCCCGCCTGGATGCCGTGGCCGGCACGGCGGAGGTCCGACGGGCGATGCTCGAGCGGCTGCTGGCCCAGATCGAAGACCTCAGACGGCGCGACCCGCGTAACCTGAACCTGATGGAAGACCATGCCGTCGTTTTCACCTGCATTTCAGACGTGTTGTTTCCGACCGACCGGCTGAATGAAGCGCTGGACCTGCGCCACAAGGCGCTCGACCTCTACCGCGAGTTGGCCGATCTTGACCCGCAATCACCGGCGCGGAAAGCCGCAGTCTCCATCGCGCTCGTCAAAGAGGGAGACGTGCATAAAGCGTTGACCCAGTGGGACCTCGCGCGCGAACACTATGAACGGGCGTATGCCATCGACCAGGAACTGGTGGCGTCCGAGCCTGACTCCATCTGGTTTCTGGACGACCTCGCCTGGAGCCACGACCGCCTCGGGCAGCTTGCGATGATCTTGGGCGAATTGGACGAGGCCGAACGGCACTTCCGGAGCCGGCTGGCAATCAACCACCGCCTGCTCGAACTTGCTCCCGACCGGCACGCCACGCGCCACGGCATCGTCTCCATCAACACCTTGCTGGCGGAGCTTGCCCAGCGGCGCGGCGACGAGGATTCCCGCGAATCACATCTTCGCGCCGCGTACGCCGCCGCCGAGCGACTCGCCGCCGAACTGCCTCACCACCGGTTGTACGTCGAAGTGTTGTGCCACGCCTCGCGCGATCTGGGTACGTTCCTTGCCGGCTCTCAGAACGCCGCGGATGCGAAACCGTATCTTGACCGGGCCGTCCAACTGGCCGCACGGCTCCACGCGCTCGATCCCGGCGACGTCCATACGCTCAACGTCTATGCCGATACGCTCCTCTATCGTGGACAGATGTTCCTCGCGCAGGGTGACCGTGCTCTGGCGGACGCGGATTCCCAGATGGCGCGCCAACTGTCCGCGGGCGTGCAAGACGGATCCACAAAAGGGCAGCAAAGCCCGGCTGCTTCCAGGACGAGGTCGGCGCCGTGAGGCGCCCGGCGCCCGGCGCCCGGCGCCCGACGGAGCCAACTCGAGGCGGTCCATCGATGCCGCGCGTGAGCCGGCGCATGACCTCGTCGACTTCCCGGGCAGCCACCCCGCAGTGAGACCCCCGTCACAGGCCCGGGATATCCATCCCCTCGGTGCCCATCGGTGCCATCTGTGGTTGGATTCCTGATGCCGCCTCCGTGGACTGCATCACGATCGCGTGGTCTTGCCGTCCCTGGCCCTGGCCTTGACCGCCTGGATGACCTCCTCCTGCACCTTGGCGGGCGTGCGGGCGTAGGCGCTGAACTCCATGGAGAACGTCGCCTGGCCCTGCGTCATCGAGCGCAGATCGGTCGAATAGCCGAACATGTTCGCCAGCGGCACCTCGGCGGAGATGATGGTCGCGTTGCCCTTGGCCTCGGTATTGGTGATGATCCCCCGCCGCGAGGCGATGTTCCCGGACACCGCCCCCTGGAATTCGGTGGGCGTTTCGATCTCCACCCGCATAATCGGCTCCAGCAGCACCGGCCTGGCCTTCTGGATGGCCTGTTTGAAGGCGTCGCGGGCGCACACCTGGAACGCCAGGTCGGACGAGTCCACCGCGTGCGACGAACCGTCCTCCAGCACCATCTTCACGCCGACGACCTCGAACCCCGCCAGCGGACCCTTGCCACGGGCCATCTGAAAGCCCTTGTCCACCGAACCGATGTACTCGGTGGGCACGTTTCCGCCCTTCACCAGGTTCTCGAACTCGTAGTCCTTCCCCTCGCCGACCGGCAGCGGAATGAGCCTGCCGACGACGTGGGCGTACTGGCCGGAGCCGCCCGTCTGCCGCTTGTGGCGATAGTCGTATTCGACTT
>QZJT01000067.1 GCA_003597935.1 Phycisphaerales bacterium
CGCCCCGGCAGGCAGCGTCGGAGACCGAGATGCGTTTTCCAGCCTCTCTGGGCACACATGCCGCCCTGCCATGCCGACTTGTGTAGAAGAGCGAGGCATGAATGCCGGGGCTCGGGGGACGGCGCCACGACCGATCCGCAAAGGGATTCGCAGCGGCGGGTCGATTATTCCCGGCGCTGCGTCCACAGCCGCCGCCAGACCCGCAAGAGTCCAAGCCAGCCGCGCGGGCGAACCGACTCCCGGCTTGAAAGCCGGCTCAGAGGGCGTCCGAGCCAACCGCGCGGGCGAACCCACCCCGGCTTGAAAGCCGAGGCTCAGAGGGCGTCCGAGCCAGCCGCGCGGGCGAACCCACCCCGGCTTCACCGCCACCGGGCACGCAAGGGTCCGAGAATCCGCTTGCGCTCATCCGGGTCGATAACAACCCGCCCCGCCAAGGCCAAGGCCACGACGATCGCGGTGGCGGTGACGGCCGGAACCCGGCCAAACGCGGGCGCCAGGGCCGCGAGTATCAACACCCACGTCCGCCCGTCGGGCGAGAGCCGATGGGGTCGTACGAGCACGAGCATCGCGGCACAGGCGGCCGCCACACCCAGCACGCCCGCCCAAGCCGCGCCGGTCAGCGCCTGCGCCGCCGTTACGACCGACAGCCCCGGCCGCGGTTCGAGGAGGACGTAAATCGCGGCCAGGTTGGCGGCGAAGCCGATCGCCCAACTGATGCACACGCGGCTCGATCGTTCGACGAGGTTCAGCCGGACGCTCAGCAGTCCCGCCACCGCCGAGAGCATGAACAGGGCCAGCAGCGGATCGTAGGCCACCACGCCGGCGGCGTAGGCGTCGGGAAAGACGCGGACCAGCAGCGGCCGTGCCACCGATAGCAGCGCCGTGCCCACCAGCAACGCGATCAGGCTGGCCCGCGTCAGGAAATCGAGCAACGGCACGGCCGCCTCCCGCCCGTCGCGCTCCCACGCGCGCGTCGCGTGGGCGTACACCACCGACACCAGCAGCGCGCCGGCGTACTGCACCATGTGGGGGATCAGTCTGGTCCCGAAGAAGTACCCGGCCGTGGGGCGATCGACCGCGCGCAGCAGATACCATGCGGGCAGAAACAGCATGGCGTTCCAGGCCGCGGCCGTGCCCGCCGACCACAGGCTGAACCGAAGCACGGCCGCCAGTCGCGGCCCGGGCGCGCGGGCGGCCCGCGTACCCGGGGGGGGCAAGCGGTGCATGGCCCGGCGAAGCGCCGGCGCCAGCAGAACGATGGACGCCACGTTGGCGGCCGCGTAGCACCCGATGGGCACGATGGCGCGGCCGAAGCCCAGCCCGGCCGCGGCAATGGCCGAGGCAGTGAAGACCAGCGCCGTGGCCAACTCCGCCAACGCGATCACGCGGAACATCCGCAGGCCGCGCAGGAACGCCACCATGACGTGATACATCGCCAGCGTCAGTGCGCAAAGCGTCGACGCCCGCATCAATGACACCGCCTCGGCTTGGCTCGCGGCCGCTTCGGCGGCGGCGACGGCGCTTACCTGCGAGAACGCCCACGGGCCGATCCATCCCGACCCCAACAGTACCGCCGCCGTGACGGCGCCCGCCAGCGCCATCGACGCTAAGACCACCCGCCGGGCGAAGCGCGACGCCGTACCATCGAGTTCGTACACGGGGGTGTAACGGGCGATGCCCTCGTAGAGGCCCAGGCTGCACAGCGGCAGCAGCAGGTTCAGCACCAACATGGCGATGCCGAACAGGCCGTACTGGGCCGGGTCGATCAGCCACGCCAGCACGACGTTGCGGATCAGACCGACGCCGCGCAGCGCCGCCTGCGCGGCCGCATTCGCGGAAACGGACACGGCGACGGAGTCGGGCCGGAAGAGGGTGGTCATCGGCGGCTGGTGGCGACTCTACCCCGTTGTGGCGCCGGCTTCCAGCCGGTAGTTGTGTGGCGCCGGCTTCCAGCCGGTGGGATCGGCAGACCGCCCGGCATGAATGCCGGGGCTCTGAGTGGCACCGTTTTTCAAGTGGCGTCCGATGGCGCAGGTCACTCTCCCGTGTCGAACTGAATCCACACCGGCTCGAGCGGCACGCCTTCAGTGCTGCGGAACGCGGTGAACCGCTGCGAGTTCAGGCCGAACTCGTAGTGCCAGTTAGGCTTGAGCCTGACCCGCACCGTCAGCACGCGGCGGGCCTCGTCGTAGCTCGGCTGGCCGAGGATCTCGGGGAAGAGCGGCCCCCCCCCGACGATCGACCACGACTGGTCCGCCATCGGCCGATCGAACGTGATGACGATCGACGACGTGTCGGGATCGACACCGGTGGCGCCGTCGGCGGGCACGATGCTGACCAGGCGCGGCGCGTGGGCGCTGCGCTCGGCCTTCTCCTTCGCCTCGGCCGCACGCTGCTGGCCGTAGCGCTGCGCCAGGCCGGAGGCGGCGTAGTCGTCGAACCAGGTCACGATCCGCGGCATGAACGCCTCCAGCGTCGGCCATTTCGACCGGTCCGCTTCGTATTCGCCCAGAAGATGAGCCAGACCCGCGGTCCAGATGAAGGCGCGCTCCTCTTCATAGGCAAGGGTCTTCTGATACTCGGCATCGCCGCCGTACTTGAGGGCGTAACGCGCCCCACACGCCCGCACCAGCGATTCGTACACCATCGTCTTCCAGTTGCCGTAAGCCTGCTCCCGCATCTGCACTTCGACGTGGGGGTAGATTGCCTCGCCCGACGCCCGCAGCTTGTCTTGGAACTTGTCCACCAGGCGGTTGGTGTAGGAATGGGTGAACTCGTGTACGATGGTGGGCACGATGGTGCGGTCGAAGCCGGGCTTGCCGGACTTGTCCACCTGCCAGACGCCCAGCACGCAGTACAGTTCTTCCTCACCCTGCGCGTTCACGAAGCTGGGGCCGTAGTTGCCCCCGCCGTTGAGCAGCCCCGGCACCAGCACGAAGCGGGCCGTTGGGCGCGCGCCGAAGAACGCCTCGAACCAGTCCAGATGCGCCTCTTTTTCCAGCAGCGCGCTGACGCGCTCCTGCGTCAAGTCGTAGAGCGGCTGATGGTCCTTGATGAAGTCGGCGAACTTAGTCTCCTTGACGAAGTCGGCGGCCAGCGTCAGGAACCGGTGCGCGTCGGCGACGGGCCACCGCTTGTCCAGCCGGCAGTAGGGCGCGTCGAACGGGACGCGCTCGCCAGGGGTGAGGGCATCGTCCAGGTGGACGGCCATGCCCATCACCGCGTCGAACGACACGCCGTGCTCACGGCGCAGTCGCTGGCCGAACTTCACCACCGCGTGGTCGGCGTGCGGCCGGAACTGCGTCTCGACGTCGCGGGTGTAAGCTTCCACCCGGCCCCGGCCGTATTCGGGATTGCCCGCCAGGCGGAAGATGATGCTCATCAACTCCACCCGCGGGTCGACGCGGACCTGCAGCCCAGCCGGAGCCGGTGTCTGTCCACTCTGCACCTCTCTTGCCGGATATCCTTCCGCTGCGGCCGGACGCGCGGCCGCGGCGAAAACCAGTGCCAACACAACGCCCTCCCGCCCGAACAGCGGTCGGTGCAGGCGCACTACATTGCCAAGCCAAAGGCAGGTCACGATATCACCTCTGACGAATATCACGTCGTTTGGATACCGGTCTTGTCGCGATCCCTCTCAATAAACCAGACGAAGCGGCGATGCTCAAAGTCGAAGAAAACAACGAAAAGCACGATGAACTGAAAAAAAGGCGCTGCCTGAGTATAATAAATGCCGACGTGCACCAGGATGCCGGCGGGCACGAAGACAGGGACGAGGCGCGGCCACGGAATAACGATCCAGAAGAACGTCTCGTAGGCAACAGTCAACACCGACAGCACGACGCATAGCGCATGCTGCTGCGCCAGCCACAGCCCCAGCGGGCAATCCCAGCGAACGGCGTCGTTGAGGGCATGGGCTTGGAGCGTGAAGCCATTCATCCACGCCAGCCCCCCAAGCCGAAGCTTGCACAGCCCGACGTCGAGGTCTTGATTGAAGAGTTGCCGGAATCGCGCTTCAAACGCACGCGAACCCCATGCGACAAACTCGAACTGCTCCGCCCGGTCTCGGCGACGAATGAGAGTGATCGATCTGAGACAAAACGCACACGAACCGTCATAAAGTATGACGGGCCGGGACGCCGCAACAGCGCCTCGCACTCCGACGTGCGTCCCATCCGCGTCCCGGAGGTAATCCATACTCTTGTCGCTCCCAGGACGCGCTCACCGTAGCACGCGCGGCAACACGTGTCAAGGAGCCGTCAGAAAGAAGAAGCGCGGGTGCAAACCGGCCATTGGAAACGCCATACTGCGCAAGGTGGGCTACCTTCGCCCGGACCTGGTCATCATCTTCGACTGGGCATGAAGCGGTTGCCGAAGCGGTCCGGCGAGTACCTGTTCGAGATCATCATGCACCGCTACCCGTTATGGTCCACCGTGATGACCAGCAATCGGCCGCTGGAGGACTGGGGCAAGCCCATCGGGGACGTCCCCGCCGCCTCCGGCATCCTCGGATGCTTCCTGGAAAACGCCGAGGTCATCCCCATCACCGGCCGCAGGGCTGTAGCCGCGGGTGACGCCGGACTGCGGGCGTAACCCGCTTGAATTGCGGGCAACGCGCGGTGCTACTCTCGCGGCGCTCCCGATTCTCGAAACCGGGAACCGAACATCACGCGGACCATCACGAGACCGGGGCAAAGGGTACGCCGGGCACGCCGCGTGCTTGACCTGCCACTTGCCACGGGCGGTACAATGGCGGGCAACGGAAACGGGCTCGCCTCAGGCTGCGTCAGCGGCCGGCCGAGGCCCGCCAGGCGTCGAGCAGGGAGAGACATCATGGAAGCTCGCAGGAATCGCGTCACGCGTGTGGTGTCGGGGTTGGCGGTCGGCATCGGCATCGCGACGGTCGTGCTTGGCCTGGCGCCGAGCGGGGCGGTCGCCGGGGACCGGCCGGACCGTCATCGAGGGGGCTTGGACTCGGACTCGTGGGCTGATCGGGCACACCTCCTCGAGGGAACAGGCCTTGAGGATGAACTCGGGGCGTCTGATCACTGTCGGTACACCGTCCGCCGCGTCCTGCGAAAGGACGGGTGCAACTCCTGCCCGGCGCTCGGCGACGTGCTCTGTCCGTTTTCGCCCTGCAATGAGAACGTCCGCTGCACCGCCCACCGTAAGTTCTACGTCCCCTGCCTGGCGGGGCCGGGCGCCTGCCGCGTGAAAGGCCGGAGAGAGTCGTGCGACGCATGCGCGCCGGCGCGGAGCGAGTTCCGCTTCACGATTGACGAGGACCACCTGGTCGGCACCAAGGGTGACGATGTGTTTTACGCCTGGTTTGAGTTCGATCCGCAGAGAGGCGAGATCCTCCCGACGTTACAACCGGGGGACTCGGCGCGCGGGTTGGGCGGAAACGATGTGCTCGCGACGACCTTTAACAGCGCGAAGCGAGTGACCGTGCCGGGTCGCATCACGGGCGTGGAGACGTATGCGGTGACCGCCTTCGCGTCCGCGACGCTGGACGCCCGGCGCTGCAGCGGTGTGCATAAGATCACCAGTTCGCAGAGCGTCGTGACGATGACCGTGAGTCGTTTACGTCAGATCACGGACATGGGGTTTGAGGGCATCAATTCCGACACCGTCGACTTGGAATTCGCCTACGACCGGGCGGGAACCACCGCCAGTTCGTCGGACGAATTCAACGTCGAAGTGAATGCAGTTGTAGCCGGGCAGGCGATCATCCGAACAGCAGCCGCCAACGGGCTGGAGACCGTCAACCTGATCTCCCACGGCGACGCTTCGAACACGCTGACGGCGCTGACGCAGGTCGTCGGCGCCAGTTTGTCCACGGCCAACTTCTTCGGATCGCAGGGTCTGTGGGTCAAAAAAATGCCGGACACCATTCGGACGTATGACGCCTCGCAGGCCACCGCCGATATCACGCTGGGCAGCGGCTACAACTACGTCACCTACGCACCGTTCTCCACCGCCGACCTGACGGCGCTGAAGGGATCGGAGCGAGACGACGTGATCATCCTCGGGACGACGCTGGATGAGAACGATTTTGTCGAGCACTCGCCGGACCTGGGAAAGGGGGTGGACGCCGTGCAGGCCACGGTGGCGTCCAGATATCGCCCGGCCAGACCCTTCTTGAACGTGGAGGAGTTTCGCCTCAATGCCACCGCCGACGGCGCGTCCATGAACTTTCGGGGCTTCACGGGCCTGGAAAGACTGACGATCGAGAGTGACGGCGAGGCCCACACACTGCTCCAGCGGAAGCTCACGCCGACCCGCGGCCAGTTCCCGACGCTGGTGTTCCGTGGCGACAACACGCAACGGGGACAGACTTACGACACCGTCACCTGGGCGGCGAAGGGCAACACCGGCGCGAATGACACGCTGAACATCGACGTTCACAACCGCGGCACGGCCCTGAACGCCAGTGGGATCGCAAACGTCCACGCCATCGGAGCAGCGCCGCTGACGGCGGCGGGGTTCGAGTCGGTCAGCATCACCGTGATGGACGGTCCGGCCGTCTTTCACGGGCTGATTCTGTCGACTCTGACCACACTGAACGTGACCGGTACATCCAACGTGACGTTGGGCCGGATCGAATCCGCCGCGGCGACGATTGTTCAAGTGAATGCCAGCGGCGTCGCCCGAGACTTCGCGGCCACGCTCGACGGCCTCGGCAGCGGCGCGTCCGTGGCGTGCGGCGGAGGCAATGACACGATCATCGTGGGCGCGAGCAGCATCGCGACCAGCACGGCGATCAACCTGGGCGCCGGCAACGACACCTTTACCGGTGACCCGGATACCGACAGCGCCGATATCATCCTCGCGGGTGACGGCGCTGACGTGAACAATGCCAGGGGCGGCAGCGACACCATCACCACCGGCACCGGCGCCGACGTGGTGATCTACGACCAGTTCACGGCCAACGACCAGAGCGACATCACCGACTTCACCGCGGGCGCCGGCGGCGACGTGATGCGCTTCGACATCTCCGACTTGCAGCTTGCCGGCGGCGACGAGTACGTCGGCGACATCAACGGGCTGGCGCCTGACAGCTCGGAGGAGATCGTGATCCTCACCGGCGCCGGTTACGCGACCGATGAGTTGGCGGAGAATGCGGTCGCCGCCCGGGTCACGACGAACGGCCTGGACATGGTGATCATCTATTTCAGCACGACCACCCGCACGACGCACATCACCCAGGATCCGGACGCCGGTTTCGACGGTTCTGGAACGATCAAGCTGCTGGGTAACCTGACGAACATCACGACCCAGCAAGCCCACGACGCCTTGACCGCGGCCAATGTCGACAGCCAGCCGTAGAGGTGGATCGTCGCCGTGGTCCCGACGCAGCCTCCGCGCGGGCTTCAAGCCTCGCGGCCCGCTCAGACGGGCCGCCGAGTGTGGTACCCGCCCCATACCCCTCGGCTGCGCCGGCCCTTGCCCGCCGCCGCCCGGTCGGCTATACTTAACCTGGTGTAATATGGATGTGGTTAACGACCATGTGCGCTCGTCCTGGTCCGGATACTGGGGCGGATGACGTGCGGACCGGCGCCGTCGACGGGCGCTGGCTGCACATCTTCGCCGCCAGCGTCCGGCAGGCGCTGGAGGCCGAGCCACTGGCGGAGGTGTCGCGGCGGGGGCTGACCGTGACGCAGTTTCACCTCCTGCGGCTGGTGGCATCGAACGGACTCGACCGGGTGGGAGCGGCGGCGCGGTTCCTGGGGGTCAGCCCGCCCGCTCTCACGAAGAACATCGACAAGCTCGTGCGGCTGGGGTTGCTGACGCGAAGAGCTTCCACCGTGGACCGCAGAGCCCTGGCCCTGCGGGTGACGCGCCGCGGCCGTGCCCTGGTCGATCGGCACGACGACATCAGCGCCGCGCGGCTCGAACGCGCCTTAAGCGCCTTGACCCGCGACGAGACCGAAGAGTTCACCCGGCTCCTGCAAGTCGTCTCGCTGGAGCTGCTCAAGAACGCAGACACGCGGCAGGGCGAATGCCTGCGCTGCGGCGGCGACATCGCGCCCAACTGCGCGGTGGCCCACCTGCGGGGGGGGTGCCCGTACCAGCCGGATGGCTCAGTCGAGGTGGACCGGACCGTGCGCACGGAGACGACGATCCAGGACGCGTAGTATCGCACGAGCGCGATCGACGATCGGCGGAGAGTATACCCAGACGACCGGCCTGATGCCGAAGGAGGTACAAGATGGCCACGCTCAAGGAGACGCTTCAGCAGAAGATCCCCGCCATGCGGCAGGAGATCAAGCAACTCATCGACACTCACGGAGAGAAAGTCATCTCGCAGGTGACCGTCGCGCAGGCATACGGAGGCATGCGCGGCGTCAAGTGCATGGTGTGCGACACCTCGGACGTCGACCCGGACAAGGGGCTGGTCATTCGCGGGCGTCCTATCTCCGAACTGGCCGACCGCCTGCCGGAGGAGATGTTCTTCCTGCTGCTGACGGGGGAACTGCCGGACACGGCGGCCCTGGCTGCCTTGCAGGACGATCTGCGCGCCCGGGCCCAGGTCCCTGAGTACGTCTGGCGCGTCCTGCGCGACCTGCCCGCGGATGCCCATCCGATGGAGATGCTCGACACCGGCATCATGGCCCTGGAGCGCGAGTCGGAGTTCCGCAAACGCTACACCGCCGGCCTGCGCAAGGAGGAGCACTGGGAGCCGGCGCTGGAGGACTCGCTGCGCCTGCTGGCCAAGCTCCCGGCGCTGGCGGCGGCGGTCTACCGCATCCGCTTCCGCAAGGGCGAGCTGATCCCGTCCGACCCCAAGCTCGACTGGGCGGGGAACTACGCCCGCATGTTGGGCCTTCCCGATCCCAAGGGGGATTTCGCCGGGCTGATCCGGCTCTACTCCACCCTGCACTGCGATCACGAGGGCGGCAACGTCAGCGCCTTCACCTGTCACGTGGTGGCCAGTTCGCTGGCCGATCCTTTCTACGCCGTCGGCGCCGGCATCGACGGGCTGGCCGGGCCGCTCCACGGGCTGGCCAACCAGGAGTGCCTGGGCTTCCTTCTCGACGTCCACAAGGAGTTCAACGGCGTGCCGACCGCCGAGCAGCTCAAGAACTACTGCTGGAAGCTGCTGGAATCCGGACGGGTGGTGCCCGGCTACGGGCACGCGGTGCTGCGCTGCACGGACCCGCGCTTCGTCGCCCTGCAGCGGTTCGGCCAGCGGGTCGGCAAGGACGACCCCATCATCCGCATCATGAACCTGGGCTTCGAGGTCATTCCGGAGGTGCTCAAGGAGCAGGGCAAGGCCAAGAACCCCTATCCGAACGTGGACGCGGCCAGCGGGGCGCTGCTGTACCACTTCGGGCTCAAGGAGATGACCTACTACACGGTGGTGTTCGGCGTGTCGCGGGCGCTGGGGCTGCTGGCGCAACTGATCCTCAACCGCGCCATCAGCGTTCCCATCACGCGGCCGAAGTCCGTGACCACCGAGTGGATCAAGGCCCAGGTCGGCGCCTGACGCGGGTGACGCGGATGCGCCGCGCGCGTGCGGGGCGATTGGACACACTGGCTGGAAGCCGGTGTCACACGGAGGATGCGCTGCGCGCGTCCGGGGCCTTGATTCAGGCGAAGTGGGCCGCCCCTCTCACCCGGAGGAGGCGGCCCCATATTGGCTTCAGATTCCGGCCGACGGACGGATCAGGCGCAGCTCGAGCGCTTGCCCTTGAGCTTGCAGGTGCCGTTGCCCTCCGGGCAAGCGATGGTCGTCTTCAGTTTCTTGTCGCAGTCCTCGACCGTTTCGCACGCGGACTCGGTGCGGTAATCGCTGCCCACCTCCGGACAGGTTTCACAGCCTCCCTTGGCCTTCGATTTCTTGAGGGTGTAGATGCACCCCACGCCCCCGCCCGCGACGTATTCGAGGGCGTTGGCCATGAGCGTGGCGCCGTCACCCGTCCACCAGTTGGCCGAGCAGGCATTCGATGGGGGGTAGAAGCCCAGATCCACGCGCTTCACGCCCTTGATGTCACGCGCCGCGACCAGGACCTTGCCATCGTTCCAGGACGCCACCAGGACGCCATCCTGGTGCAAGGTCGTACCCGTCGGGCGGAACGCCTGGTTGGCGGCAAGGGTGTTGATTCCCTGCACGACGGGGTGATTCGGATCGTGGATCGTCCCGAGCGATGCAGCGGTGCTGGTGTTGCCGCTCCGTGGAACGATTACGAAGTACTGTTCGGAGTCGTACCGCCCGCCGATCCAACGATTGGTGGTCGTCGTGCTGACCGCGAAAACAGTCACGACCACGCCGCCGCCGCCGTCGATGTAGTCCGCCACGGCGTCGCCCCACGCGTTCGTGTCGAGGGGCGTCGTATTCGTCCAGCAGATGATGGCGTCGAACGCCTGCAGTTGTTCGAGCGTCGGCGTCACCAACTGCACGTTGATGATGCTGACGCTGGCGAAGCGGCCGGTGTCCGTGAGCTTCGCCTGCGGGTCGGTGAACTGACAGGCGCCCTGGGCGCCTGCTGCCGCCACGATCGCCACGTCCGGGCCACCCTCCGTCCCGGGACCGCCGTACATGGTGCTCACGCTCAGTTCGGGCGTGCTGTATCCATAGAGGCCGTCCTCCGGGCCAACGTCCACGCCGGCAAGCGCCGCCGGCGCCGCGACACAGAGTGCCGCCGCAATGCAAACCCATCCTCTCCTGATCATCTCAATCAACCTCCTCGAATCGAAACAGACGAACACACCCCGTGGCGACGCCGACCGCACACGTGGTCCGATCGCACGCCATACAAGAAACCGCGAGTGAACCCCGAGGTCTGCTACGCGCCAGTCTCTTTCAGACCGACCTTGCCGCGGGTTGCCGGCTTACAGCACTGGCAGCCCATACCCATGCGCGGACGCCTCGTCGACCACAAACACTGGACGTCCGTGACGCATCCAATATGCGTACAGATATTACCGAATACGCCCTCCGCAGGTCAAGGTATGGCTGGCGCCGTGGCGCCGGCTGCACTTCCGCGGCGCTCGTTGATCCTCCTCTGGCCGACCCGGACGCGGGGAGGCGGGTTATAGCTCGTCCGGCGGACCGGGCGGTGGGGGCGGGACCAGGCGCTCGAGTTCCACGATCAGGTCTGGAATCGAATCCACGGCCACCCGCCACAGGCGCTCATGCCTGATTTCGGCATAATCGTGGTCCAGCACGTGTCGCTGCCCGACGATTCGGCGCCACGGGATCTGCGGGTGGGCAGCCCGAAACGCCGTCGAAACGCGTCGGGCGGCCTCACCGATGATCTCGATCTGACGCTCCACCGCGGAGCGCAACATGAGATTGGCCGCGTAATCCTGGATGGTCCGCCCGGCGACGAATTGTGATACAGCCCGCGCCGCGTTCAGCATATCCCAGATGTATGCACCGTCGTCCCGCTCAGGCGGCATAGATCACCTGCTTACCCGTGAGGATGGCGTGTCGCCGGAACGGGTTCCGCAATGCTGCCTGCTCGACAAGGTCCACGTCGCGTCCGAAGAGCGTCTTGAGTTCGTCGGTCATGTCGACCAGATCAAACAGGCTCCAGGGCGCCTCCTGCTCGAAGCTCACCAGGACATCCACGTCGCTGTCGGGGCCGAAGTCGTCGCGGAGGACGGAGCCGAACAGGGAAAACTCCACGATGCGCCACCGGCGGCAGAACTCGGCGATCCGCCGCTGGTCTATCGGGATGCGGGGACGAGCGTCCACGTTTGGGGTCGCTCCACGAGCCGGCGCCTGCTGCGGCGGGTTGCCCGCCCTGGTATCCGTGTCCGCGAACTTCAACCCGCCGGGCACGGATTGCGGATAAGCCTTTTACAACTTGCGGGAGGCATGCGCTTCGCGCTCGTTGTCGGCGCCCGGGCGCCGCGTCCGCTCGGTGACGGTCTTGAGATTATCGCGGTGCTGGGCCGCTTGCAAAGCGCCGACCGGCATCGCCCATCTGCCGGCTTCCCGCCGCTTTGACTTTTCGGTCGTCCTGGCCTTCCATCCAGTCATGCTGCCGGCCGACGTGCGGTCCATTCTGGTCGTGCTGCCCACCTGGGTGGGGGACTTCGTCATGGCGACGCCCTTCCTGCGTGGGCTGCGGCGGCACTTCGCCCAGGGGCGGATCACGTTTCTGGCCGAGCCGAACCTGCGCGAGCTGATCGAGGGCGGCGAGTGGATGGACGAGGTCGTCGAGTGGCCGGATCGGCGTGGACGGCAGCTTTGGCGGCGGGAATTCCGCAGCCTGATCGCGAGGCTGCGGGCGGGCAGGTTCGAGGCGGCCGTGCTGCTGCCCAACAAGTTCCGGGCGGCGCTGATCGCGCGGCTGGCCGGAGCGCGGCGGCGGATCGGTTTCGACCGGGACGGGCGGGGCTGGCTTCTCACCGACCGCGTGCCGGTCCGCAACCGGGCGGGCCGGCGCTTCGTGCCCTATCCGCTGGTGGAGTACTACGCCGACCTGGCAGAGGCGCTGGGGATGCCGCGCTGTGGGCACGAGTTGGAGCTGTATACGACTTCCGCCTGTGAGGCGTCTTTGGAACACCGGTTGAAAACCGGTGCCACCCCTCAGAGCCCCGGCATTCATGCCGGGCGGGACCGACTGGAGACCGGCGTCACACCGCGGGTGGTCATCAGCCCAGGGGCGAAGTATGGCGCAGCGAAGTGCTGGCTGCCGGAGCGATTCGCGGCGGTGGGGGACCGGCTCGCTCGCGAATATGGCGCAACGGTCATAGTGACCTGCGGCCCGGGCGAGGAGCACATCGCGCGGGCCATCGGCGGCGCCATGCAGGAGGAGAATATCCTCTTCGACGAGCCGCGGTTGTCGCTGGGCGAGTTAAAGGTGCTGGTCAAATCGTCCAACCTTCTGCTCTGCAACGACGCCGGCCCGCGTCATTTCGCCCGCGCCTTCGGGGTGCCGGTGGTCACGGTCTTCGGCCCCACCCACCCGGAGTGGACCCGCACGGACTACCCCCACCAGCGCATCGTCCGCATCGACGTGGATTGCGGGCCCTGCCAGCAGCGCGTATGCCCGCTGGGGCACCTGAAGTGCATGACGGGCGTCAGCGTCGAGGCGGTGTACGCCGCCTGCGTCGAACTGCTGCAATCGCCCCACGTGCAAGAGTTTTCGATCTGAAGCGTCTGAATGACATCCTCATCAACCCGCGATACGAAGCGCTGCTCGTCGCCCGCGGGCTGACGACCCTGGAGGCGCTGTTGCATGCCGAAGGCGAAGTGCTCGCCAAGCCCGGGCTGGCGGATTGGCGCGAGAGGCTTCGGCTGCCCGCAGCCGGTGACGCTCCGGCGCTGTATCTGAAACGTTACGTCCGTCCGCCGCGGACGGCCGCGGCCGCGGCACGGCGGAGCGGCTGGGACGCGCGCAGCCTCGCCGGCGTCGAATGGAACGTGCTGCAAGCGCTGACCCGTGCCGGGATCGCGACCATCGAGCCGATCGCGATGGGCGAGGCGCTGGACAGGACGCGCGAGCGGTTCAGCGCCATCCTGACGGCCGCGGTCCCGGGCGACTCGCTGGAGCGCCTGTTGATGGACCGCCCCGCAGATGTAACCGCGCGTCGGCGCGAGTTGATCGCCGCCACGGCCGCGCTGGCGGCGCGCCTGCACGGCGCGGGCCTCGTACACCGGGACTTCTACCTGTCGCACCTGTTCGTGGACCTCGACCGACCCGGCACGGTGTACCTGATCGACGTGCAGCGCGTCTTCCGCCCGCGGCGGTGGCGGATGGCCCGTTGGATCGTCAAGGACTTGGCGGCGCTCAATTACTCTGCCCCGCCGGGGCTGGTGCGGCGCGGCGACCGGGTGCAATGGTTGCAGGCGTACCTGGGTGTCTCTAAGCTGGACGCACCGGGGCGGCGGCTCGGGCGACGGGTCGCGGCCAAGACCCGGCGCATCGCCCGGCACGACGCAGCACGGCAGCGGCGCCTCCGGTCGGGGAGTAACGCGGGGTGAGAATCGCGCTGGTTTCCGAGTGGCTCGACGCCTGGCGCGGCGGGGCCGAGACCTCGACGCTGCAGGTGCTGGCGGAGTTGCTGCGGGCGGGCGTCGAGGTGGACGTATACACCCGCAGCCGACCGTCGCCGTCGCCGGGCCTGCGCGTCTGCCACGTCAACGGCGCTGCCGCCTCCCGGACGCGGGCCAGCGTGACCTTCGCCCGTCGCGCCGACCGCCTGATCGCGGAAGGCGACTACGACGTCGTTCACGCCGTCTCCCCCTGCTTCCGCGCCGATCTCTACCAGCCGCGCGGCGGGACCATCGCCGAGTCCATCGAGCGCAACCTGGCCGTGCTGGGCGGTGATTCCGCCCGGGCGCTGAAGCGGATGGGCAACGCGCTGAACTTCAAGCGGCGACGCCAGTTGGCCACCGAACGGCGGCTACTGGCATCCGGCCAGGGTCCGGTCGTGATCGCCATCTCGGACTACGTGGCGCGGCAGTTGCAGCGTCACTACCACCTGCCGCCCGATCGGATCCGCAGGATTTTCAACGCCGTCGAGCCGGATCGTGCCGATGACCAGCAGCGTCGCCGTGACCGCGCGGACATCCGGCGCCAGTACCGCATCCGCGAGAGCGAACTGCTGGTCGTGCTGGTGGCCCACAACTTTCGCCTGAAAGGGGTGGGGCCGTGGATGGAGGCGCTGGCGGAGTTGACCCGTCGGCGGACGCTGCCGATACGATCGCTCGTGATCGGGAAGGCGCCGGCCGAACGGTACCGGCGGCGGGCCGGGCGGCTGGGAATAGGGTCGTGCCTGACGTTCACGGGTCCGACCGATCGCGTGAGAGCGTTTCTCCACGCGGCCGACGTGCTGGTACACCCGACCTATTATGACCCGTGCAGCCGGGTGGTGCTGGAGGCGATGACCGCCGGCCTGCCCTGCGTGGCGTCGCGCTGGGATGGCGCGTCCGAGCTGATCCAGGACGGGGTCAGTGGCTACGTCATTGAGGAAATCGACCCATTGGCGATCGCGGCCCGCATCGCCGATCTGATGGATCGCGGCCGGCGCGAACGAATGAGCGCGGAGGCTGCCCGAGTG
This sequence comes from Phycisphaerales bacterium, assembly GCA_003597935.1. GTDB lineage: Bacteria > Planctomycetota > Phycisphaerae > UBA1845 > UBA1845 > SURF-32. The sequence goes on from QZJT01000067.1 coordinate 15,022, forward strand.
GGGGGCGGCATCAGCCTCACCGGCCACGTGCGGCAGTTGCTTGCGTGCTACGATGAGGTGGCTGCGTCGCGAAGGGCCGGGGCGGCGTCGCGCCGATAGTCGTTGATAGGTTCCGCCGCGCTGGTGCGCCGATAACGCACAAGCCCGAGGCCGCGTTCTCGGACGTTGCGGCCGGCAGGTCCGAAACGTGTGTCACCTGTCATGGATCCGGCAGGTTCCTGTCATGGCGCGTCGGTTTGTGGTATGCTGCACGGCTCATGCGGTGTAGACCCATGATCCCGGCGCAGCGCAGGAAAGAGCGCAGATCTGGGCCTACTATCCAGTAGCCGTTGCCACCGCGTCGTGGAGCGACTTGAAGGACGGCATGAACGACAGCCTGGTCAGACAGATGCGCGTACTGGTGCTGGGGGAGGGCGCCGCCTCCGGCCCGTGGACGCAATGGTTCGATGAGCACGCCCGGGTGGCGCGGGTGCGGTCCCTGGACGAAGCACTTCAGGCGCTCTCCGACCAGTCCTTCGACCTGGTGGTCAGTTCCGCTGAGGACTTCTCCTTCCTGCCGGAGTCCATGCTGGCAGAGCAGGCCGGCTACACGCCCATCGGCGCCGACCAGGGCGTGTGGGTGGTGGGCGCGGACGGCGCCACCGCCTGGTCGAACGCCTACGCCGAACGGCTGCCCGCGTCGCTGCGCCAGCGCATCTTCCAGTCCTGCATGGAGGTACTGACGGACGAGACGTGTACCGCGCCCCTGCGGTGCGACCTCGACACGGAAGACGGCAAGACGTTCGAGGTCGCGATCACGCCGCTGGCCGATCCGGGGGGCTGCGGAGCGGCGGCGGCCGCGGTCATCCGCGACGCCACCCAGGCCCGACGGTTCAAACGCCAGCTCGACGCGATCGACAAGGCCGGGCGCGAACTGCTGCGGCTCGACGCGGACCAGATCGCCCGGCTGGACATGCAGGAACGCCTCTCGCTGCTGGAACAGAAGATCATCCGCTACACCCACGACCTCCTCCACTTCGACAACTTCACCGTCTTCGCCATCGATCGCAAGACCAACAAGCTGGAACTGGTGCTGGCCTCGGGCATGCCCTCCGAGGTGAAGGCGATCGACCTGTTCGCCTACGCCGAGGGCAACGGCATCAGCGGCTACGTCGCGGCCACCGGGCACAGCTACATCTGCCCTGACGTCACGCAGGATCCGCGCTACATCCGCGGGCTTTCCAACGCCCGCTCGTCCCTGACCGTCCCGCTGCACGTCAACGACCAGATCGTGGGCGTATTCAACGTCGAGAGCGTGCGGGTCAACGGCTTCACCGAGGAGGACCGGCAATTCGCCCAGCTCTTCGGCCGCAACATCGCCATCGCACTGCACGTGCTGGAGCTGCTGGTCTCGGAACGGCACACGACCACCGGCCGCATGGGCAAGGACATCATGGCCGAGGTCACCGGTCCGCTGAATGACGTGCTGACCGAACTGGAGACGCTGGTCGAGGACTATCTGGGCATCGACGACCTGCGGCACCGTCTGCGCAAGCTCTCCGAACACGTCGTCGCCGTGCGCGACACGCTCAAGCAGGCGACGTCGCCGGGCCTGGGGCTGCTGACGCCGCGCACGCCGCGGGCCACCCGGATCGACCCGCTGCTGAAGGACAAGCGGGTGCTGATCGTCGACGACGAGGACATGATCCGCGAGACCGTGCGCGACGTGCTGGCCGGCTACGGCTGCCGCGTCGACATCGCCGCCGATGGGGACGAGGCCCTGGGCCTCATCGCCCGGCACGCCTACGACCTGGTGCTCAGCGACATCAAGCTGCCCACCAAGAACGGCTACGAGATCTTCGCCGCCACTAAGGCGGCCAACCCGAAGACGCCGGTCATGCTGATGACCGGCTTCGGCTACGACCCCAACCACGCCATCGTCCGCGCCAACCGCGAGGGTCTGACGGCCGTGCTGTTCAAGCCGTTCAAGGTGGACCAACTCTTAGGCGAGATCCGCACCGCCATCCGTTCCAACCCGGCGTCGTAAGACCGCTGCAGGGCGCGCCATGCTGCCCATCAGCCGCTCCCTTACCAGGCTTGTCGGAATACTCCTGGCAACCCTCGCGAAAGGCGACGTTCGGTGTCCGAAACCCGGGGTTTCGAGGCCGAAAGTACTCAGAATGCCTGTCGGGATACTCGAAACCGATTAATCCGACAGCCTGGTAAGGACGCGGCTCGTCGCGGCCGCGGCCCTCGGCGTGCAGGCGCAACACGCGGCGAATGGGCCGCTCCCTGACGGTTGCGGTTCGGATGGGCCTGCGGCTCATCCCCCCCCCGCCACCCGCCTTTGCAGCCGCGCCTGGGCTTCGGCCATCTGCTCGGCGGTGGGCGCCCGGCCGGTCCGCATCATGTCGGCGAAGCAGTCGAACAGGTATGTGGCGTCGTGCGGGCCGGGGCTGGCTTCGGGGTGGTACTGGATCGCCAGCACGGCCTGGTCCGGATGGACAAAGCCTTCCAGCGTCTTGTCGTTGAGGTTGACGTGCGTGACCTGAACGCCGCTCTTTCTCAGCGACTCGGGGTGGATCGCGAAGCCGTGGTTCTGCGAGGTGATCTCGACGCGGCCGGTGGTCGTGTTGAGCACCGGCTGGTTGGCGCCGCGGTGGCCGAACTTCAGCTTGAAACTCTCGCCGCCCAACGCCAGCGCGATGATCTGGTGCCCCAGGCAGATGCCGAAGGTCGGCACCTTGCCGAGCAGGCCGCGGGTCAGTTCGATGGCATAGTCCAGCGGGGCCGGGTCGCCCGGGCCGTTACTGATGAAGACGCCGTCCGGCTTGAAGGCCAGCAACTCTTCCGGCCTGGCGGTCGGCGGAAAGACGCGGACGGTCGCACCGATGTCCACCAGGTGCCGCAGGATGTTCCGCTTCATCCCACAGTCCACGGCCGCGACGCGGAAGGACTCGTGTGGCACCGGCATCCTGCCGGTGAACCCGTGTGGCACCGGCATCCTGCCGGTGATTCCCTGTGGTGCCGGCATCTTGCCGCTCATTCCCTGTGGCACCGCCATCTTGCCGGTCATTCCCTGTGGCACCGGCATCTTGCCGGTGGTCTCGCTGTGCTCAGCATCCCCCACCGCCTGGAAGGCGGTGCCACTCCCCTGTGGCACCGGCATCTTGCCGGCGGTGTCCGCCCGCCGCGATGCCGTGTACACCGCATCCAGCCCGCCGCCGGTCCAGTCGAACGCCTCGCGCGGCGCCACCTCCCGCACCAGGTCCGCCCCGTTCATGCTGGGGGCCGCCCTGGCCCGCGCGACGCACTCCGCCAGGTCGCGAATCTCGGTCGTGATGATCCCCCGCATCGCCCCTTCGACCCGCAGCCGCCGCGTCAGCGCCCGCGTGTCCACACCCTCGATGCCGATGATGCCGTGCTCGGCCAGGTAGTCCGACAGGCTCTGCGTCGCCCGGAAGTTGCTGGGCCGCCGCGTGACCTCGCGGGCGACGAACCCCGCCACCTGCGGCCGCACGGCCTCCACGTCGGCCGGGTTGACGCCGTAGTTGCCCATGTGCGGATACGTCATCGTGACGATCTGCCCGCAATAGGACGGGTCGGTCAGAGTTTCCTGGTAGCCGGTCAGGGCCGTATTGAACACCACCTCGCCGGTGCGGCTACCGGGGGCACCGAACGACGTGCCGCGGAAGACGGTCCCGTCTTCCAGGGACAGGAGGCAGGGGTGGGGTTGGGTGGATGTTGGCATTGCCAGGAGGCTAGTCGTCGCTAAAGTCGATGTCCATCAGTTCGGCGACACGTGCCGCCCGGGCTGGACGAGCGCGCATGGCGGGCGAGCGGGCCATGTTATCGGGCACTGCTCAACTACGCAGGTTTGACTTATGCCAAATCCACGGTAGAATATGGCGGGTGTGACCGTTGAATGACGCGGTGGGTCGGCAGTATGCTGACCGCCTCATGCCGCCGGAGCACGATCCAAGAATTCTCGACGCGCTGCGCCGCGCCTTCGCCGACCCGACATCGAATGCCGTCGAGTTTACGCTTACGGCGCGCGACGGCAGGTTTCGTGACGACGAGGGATTGAAAAACCTGTTGCCGACCGACCTGACACGGGAGGCGATGGAGGGGTCGGTCAAAGCTGCGATCGTGCAAGCCCTTGATCGCGGTCTTAGGCCGACCGTCACCGAGGAGCCAGGCGACAGCCGAATGGGACTCGACCCGGTGACGTTTCACGAGTTCCGGATTCCGGTTGAAGGAGTACGGCTCTACGTCAAGGTCCAACTCAACCTGGATGAGCCGGACGATCCGACCGCAACGGTGATCAGCGTCAAGCGAGCGGACTGAACGCAATAGAAGAGCCATGGCCAGACCGATTGAACAACGCCGCTGCCACGTCTGCGGTCAGATGAGCCGCTGCCGCGTCGTCGAGCCCTACGAAGAAACCATCACCCACGACGGCCGCACGTGCGTGATCCGCGTGCCGGACCTGGAGATCATCCGCTGCACCAACCCGGACTGCCGGCCTCAGCAGCCTTCGGACATGATCATCCTGGACGACGCCGCGGTCCGGCGGTTGGATGCCGAGACGTATCGGCAACTCGGGCTGCTGTCGCCGCAGGAGATCCGCGCCCAACGTGAGCGCCTCGGCCTGACGCAGCAGGAGCTTCAGGATCTGCTGCGGCTGGGCGGCAATTCGCTTTCGCGCTGGGAATCGGGCGCCATCTACCAGTCGCGCAGCCTCGACACGCTCCTGCGGCTGGCCTTCACGCTGCCGGACGCACTGCCGACGCTGCGGGCGCTGCCCGTGGCGCGAGCGCAGCGCGATGCCCGCGGCGAAGTCCGGTCGGATGCTGGGGGCGAATCGGTTGAGCATCACGTCGACGACGCCCGCTGCGTCGGATAGTCGGCTCGCGAACGCGCCGGCGGATGGGAAGAGTGCCGCTCAGCGCAATCGCGGAGGCGCGGCGCGGATGGCGCGGCGGCCGGGTCTGCAAAGGGCATCGTGAAGTTTCCCCACGTCGCTGCACCAGCTCGCAACTGCCCAGCGTGCCGCGGCGGCTTGGCATCATTCATGCAGGACCCGTCGCATGTCCTGCGCGCCATGCGCCACGCGCACCACGGTCAATTCAGCGTCGGTGAATCGGCACGCTACCAGGTACGAATACACGCGCCAGAATCGATAGCGATTGTCCGCCACGTCGGGGCGCGTGTGGCCGATGCCGGGGAGTTCGCTGAGTCGTCGGGTCGCGGCTTCGATCGCCGCCACGACGCGGTCGGCGGCAGCTACGCTCTCGCGGGCCGTGTACTCCCAGATCTCAAGAACATCCCGCCGGGCGGTGGGCGTGAACTGGACCAGCCTCACGATTTACCCTTGCGACGATCGGCGCTTCGACTGCGTATCTCATCGAACACCTCGTCGGCGGTCAACGCCCCGTCGCGCTGCAACCCGCCCTCGCCCTCAGCCAGAAGGGCGTCCAGTTCGCCGGGCGCGAATTCGCCAAACTTCTCGGCCTGCTCCAGCGCGGACACGGCGGCCTCAAGCACGTCTTCCGCCGTCGCGTACGCGCCGGAGGCAAGCTGCTCGTTGACGAAGCGAACGATGTCTGGTGAGAGCGTTACCTGCACGGGCGAATCCTCCAGCGACAGTCCGAGTCATTATAGCATCCCGATCGGCGGCCGTCGCGCTGCGCTCGGAACTGGCAATCCGGCGGCCAGGTAACACACTCGCGGGAGGACGCGGCGCCACCCGGTGGCCCGGATGCCTATCTCACATCTTACTCCACCGGCAAGATGCCGGTGCCACACTGAACTAACGGCAGGATGCGGGTGCCACAGGTGCTTCACCGGCGGCACCAGCTCACAAGTGCACAATCTCCACCCCCCGCCACTTGTGCTCCAGATACTCGGCCACGATGCGGCGGTGGCAACGGTCGGGGGTGTCTTCGCTGCACAGCAGGCAGGCGCCGTCGAGGGCCTGGCGGGGGACGGTCTTTTCGATCCGCCGCTGCCTTATCAGGTCGGCGAAGCGCAGTTCGTAGTCGTCCCAGTCGCCGCCGCCCTTCTTGTAGTCGTCGAGCATCTCCTGCGTCGGGGCCAGTTCCGGCCGGTGTTCGTAGGGGATGCCGCACAGCGCCTTGAGGAAGTACGGCAGGTCGCCCTTCTTGGCGAAGCCGGCAAGCTGCGAGACGTTGTTGAGCCGCACGTCGACGAGCTTCTTGACCCCGGCCTCCTTGAGGCGGGTGAAGAAAGATTCGGCCGAGGTCTTAGTGAAGCCGATGGTGTAGATCTTCATCGTCGGAGTGGTCGCTGCAAAGTACAGGACTCGCGAAGGCAAAAGTCGAGGCGGTTCCAGCCGGCTTGCTCTGAGCGATCCGCATGGCCTGAAGCCCATTCTTAGCGAGCCGCGTGGCTTCAGCCCGCGCGGAGCCTCCCCGGGGACAACCGTGTCACTGCGAGCATCGTTCCCCAACGCCGCCAGGCTGGAGCCAGGCGGTCCCAGGGAACACACGTCGCTACGATACCGGGCTCGCGTCAGGTTGTCTCGCTCTGCACCTCCTCCTCGTGAGCAATCTCGCGCCCCTTGTGCCGATAGGCATCCTCGATGATCTGCTCGCGGGTGCGGAACAGATCCTGCTCCGGCCAGCCGAGGTCCGCCAGCAGGCGCGTCATGGCGGCATCGTGGTCCTCCAGCCGGCCGTCTTCGAGGATGTGGCGCACGGCGATCCCGCGGGCGACGACGTGCCGGGCGACCAGGATCGTGCGATGGCACGCCAGCGGGTCTTTCTCGGCGCACATCAGCGCGACGCGGCGCTGCTCCGCCTCGGCCGCGATCCGCTCCAGCCCGCGTTGAAAGAGCGGCGTGGCCGCCAGCCGCTCGTAATCGACCCTGCCGCCGACGTAACAAGTCCGATCCTTCGCGCGTGCTCCAAGCTCGTCGCCCAGATAGACGTACTCGATGCCCGCTTCACTCAGCGTCGCCTTGAGGTCCTCCCGGTTGAACTGCGGGTTATAGCGGCTGTAGGGACTGGAGCGCACGTCCGCCACCGCGTCCACGCCGTGGCGCGTCAGCAGGGCGACGAAGGCGTCGGCCGAGTGCGTCGAGTGACCGATGGTGTAGACCGCGTCGCTCAAGGGACCTTGCCTGGATCACGCTCGGCAGTTTGCCGCCGCGTCTTGTCGCCGATCCCAGTCGGCGCGTCCGCGCGGGCTGAAGCCACGCGGCTCGCTGTTGCCGCGGCGCGGCTCGCTGCTGCCGCCCGCTCCGGCGTAATCACGGCCGCAGCCAGTTTGTAGGCGTGGCCGTGGAACACCTCGCCCAGGCTCACGCACAGCAGCGCCGCGGCGATCGGGTAGACGCCGTCCGGCCTGGAAAGGTAGTCGAGTTCAACGGGGATGTCCGTCACGGACAGACAATACCAGAAACCAGCCAGTCTGAACCGTGCCCGCACCCGCCGCTGTGCCGCGGCCGGGCCGCTGCCCTCGGCCGCGACCTGGACGCGCAGAAACTCGGGCCGGACCAGATACAGCGACCGATCGAGCACCGCGGCGGCGGCCTCGGCGACGCGGTCGTTCCGCCCGTGCGAGCTGGACTCGCCGTTGATCCACAGCGGACCGGTCGGCTCCTCGACCGCCGGTTGAAGATCGTCCCACGAGACGGTCCCCGACCATGTCCACCGGCAGCGGGCGTCGAATACGTGGTTTTCAGTCTGGTACCGCTCCGGCTCGGGCCGAGTGAGCCGCACGGTAATCACGTCGAGCACCTGCACGTCGCGTCCGAGGTCGATCCGCCGCTCCTCCAGCGACACTTCCCGCGTCGGGCGTGTGCTGACGAGCCGTATCCACGGGCCGAACGCTGTACCGGCAAGCTCAAGCCCGGCGACGCAGACTCCGGAGGGTGGTTTTCGCGAGTTCGCCAAACAGACTATGCGCTTCTCATAAGACACGGCGCCGCATCGCGTGGACGTACTCCTCGCGGTCGATTGTAACACACTTGGACTCGTCCTTCCTGCCGGGTGAGGTGTTTGTGTGGTACCGGCTTTTGGCCGGTGTGGCTTCCAGTGCGTGGGCCTGACCGGGCGAAGCCATGCCCGTCGCGCCTCGCGCCGCGACCACCGGCAAGATGCCGGTGCCACACAAGCCCGCCCGCCCGCGCGGAATTGGTGGTACCCCTCTGCTCTTCCCTGACTGCCTCACTCCCCCACTCATTTTTTGGACGGTTTGACTCCCCGCGCGGCGCGGCTACACTCATGCCGTCGGCGGCGGTGATCGCCGTAAAGTTTTGTCGGAGGGTGGTTTCCGCGCCGGCGGGTGGCCGTGGCGCCGGGCGTGACTCCGCGCGGGCTGAAGCCACGCGGCTCGCTGAAGAGGCTGCTTACTGACGCGGTTCGGAACGGACCCGCTTCCTGACGGGCGCGGCTCTGTCGGAACGGGTGCGGTTCGGATGGGCGGCTGCAGCGCCCGGCGGTTTGTCGCATCGGGCGACGTGGATCGGAGGATCAGGGGCCTTACGTGGACATGGTGGTGGTGATGAAGTCCGGGTCGGCGGCGGCGGACGTGCAGCGCGTCGTCGAGCGGGTCAGCGAACTCGGCTACACGCCGCACGTGTCGCGCGGGCAGTTTCGCACCGTCATTGGAGCGGTGGGCGGCAAGGATCCGCAGAGCCGAGAGCAGCTCGAGCAGCTCCCCGGCGTCGACAACGTCATGGGCATCGCCCTGCCCTACAAGCTCGCCAGCCGCGAGTTTCACGAGGCGGACACGATCATCGAGGTCAAAGGCGTGCGGTTGGGCGGTCCGCACGTCAACGTGATCGCCGGGCCGTGCGCGATCGAATCACGCGAGCTGCTGTTCGAGGTGGGCGCGGCCGTGAAGAAGGCGGGCGCGGCCGTGCTGCGCGGCGGGGCTTTCAAGCCGCGGACCTCACCCTATTCGTTCATGGGCCTGGGAGTTGACGGCCTCAAGATGCTCAAGGAGGCCGGCGACCAACTGACCATGCCCACCGTCACCGAGGTGATGGACCCGCGCGACGTGGAAGAAGTCGCCCAATACGCCGACATTCTCCAGATCGGCGCCCGCAACATGTCGAACTACAACCTGCTGATGGAGGCGGGCAAGGCGAAGAGGCCCGTGCTGCTCAAGCGCGGGCTGTCGGCGACGCTGGACGAGTTCCTCATGTCGGCCGAGTACATCCTCAGCGAGGGCAACGATCAGGTCATCCTGTGCGAGCGCGGCATCCGCTCGTTCGGCGGCGAGGCCCGGTTCATGCTCGACGTGTCGGCCGTGCCGCTGATCCAGGAACGCTCCCACCTGCCGATCTTCATCGACCCGTCGCACGCGGCCGGCCGCCGCGATTTGGTACCGGCACTTACATTGGCCGGCATCGCGGCCGGGGCATCCGGCGCCCTGATCGAAGTCCACAGTTGCCCCGACCGGGCATTGTGCGACGGCCCGCAGGCGGTGCTGCCGAAAAACTTCGAGCGGCTCATGGAACAGGTCCGGCAGATCGCCCGGGTGGTGGGGCGCAAGACGACCGACTGGAATGGAAGCAGTGAGTGAGCAGGGGAGTAAGGGAGCAAGCGAGGAACGAACGGAAACCACATCTACGACGGAGCGAGTGTCACAAGTGTGGATGCCGCAATCCGAACCGCGACCGTGAGGGAGCGGCTGATGCGTCGCGGGGCGCGCATGGCACTGCCCCACGCCGCCGCCGTGCAGATCCCCCTTCCTGACGGGCGCGGTTCGGATTGGCTGACCTGCTATCTCACTGACTCTCTCATTCCCAGACTCCCTCACCACACTATGTCCCATCAGAACATGGATCTCAATCCGATTCACGACGATTTGGCCGCCGGCGACGATGATAATGGTTACGCGACGCGGCCCGCCCGAGACGCGGCTGATTCTTCGAGCAGCGATAACGAATCTATTGAGACGAGCGGCGACGAGGCGTCGGAAGGGCCGGTCACGCACCGCATTCGCATCCGCCGCCGGGTGCCGGGCCGGCGGCTGGACAAGTACCTGCACGGGCGTTACTCCCGCGTCAGCCGCACCACGCTGCAAAGGTGGATCCGGGAAGGCGTGGTGACCGTCAACGGCCTGCCGGTCAAGCCCAGCTACGAGCCGCAGCAGAACGACCGCATCGAAATCGCGATGCCCCCTCCGCCGCCCTGCGAACTGGTCCCGGAGGACATCCCCATCGACGTCATCTACGAGGATGAGTGGCTGATCGCCATCAACAAGCAGGCCGGCATCGTCTGTCATCCGGCCCGGGCCACACAGACCGGCACCGTCGCCAACGCGGTGGCTTTCTACGCCGGGACGCTCAGCCGCTCGCACGATCCGTTCCGCCCCGGCATCATTCACAGATTGGACAAAAACACCACCGGCGTCATGCTGATGGCCAAGACGGACGAGGCCCACTGGCGCGTCTCATTGCAGTTCGAGCGCCGCACTGTCAAGAAGCAATACTTCGCGGTCTGCCAGGGACGGGTGGCACTGGACGGCGATCTGATTGACAAACCGCTGGCCCCGCACCCGGAAACGACGCAGCGCATGATCCTCCCGGACGTGTTTCCCCCGCGGCAGGCGATGTTCAAGGAAGCCGTCACCGAGTATCAGGTGGAGAAGCGCTACCACGGCTTCACCACGGTACACCTGTTCCCCCGCACCGGGCGCACGCATCAGCTCCGCGTCCACATGGCCTCGATCGGGAATCCCATCGTGGGAGATAAACTCTACGGCGGCCCCTACGTCAGCGAGCGCGACCTGTGCGGCCAGGGCTCCACCGAACCGCTGATCGAGTACCAGGCGCTGCACGCCCGCCGGCTGGAGCTGGTCCACCCGATCCTGGAAAAGCCGATCAGGATCGAAGCGCCGCTGCCCCGCCAGATCCGCCGATTGGTGGAACTGCTGGAACAGCACCGGTCTATAGAGGTATCCGCAGATTAACGCAGATTAACGCAGCGCGGGCACTGCCCGCAACCCAACCCAAGAACACGGCTTGCACTCGTCGGCCGCCCGGAGTTCTTGCCAAAAAACAAGATTCTGCACGTTTGCAATGCAGATTGTCAGAAAGAACCGCAAATCGATTCCAGGCTCTCCCGCATTGGGCCGCCCGGTGCTGAACGGCACCGAATATCAGCGCACACTGTCTCCTGTGCGCCGATTCTGTTCTTAAATCTGCGAAAACCTGCGTAATCTGCGGATTCTATCCTGCGCAAGCTGCGGACCGTGGCTATCCCTGCCCGCGGATCAGCCGTTTCCACCAGGCCGGCCGCTTCCGCGAGGGGGAAGCTGCGGCCGCGGCGGTCGCGTCCGCCAGCGCGCGGGCGCGCATGGCGCTCAGCGTCGGCAGCTTCGCCCGCATCTCGATCAACCGCTGGCGGGAGAAGTCCTGCGGGTGATCCGCCAGGCGCCGTCGGGCCTCCTCGCTGAAAAGCGCGCTGGAGGGCGGCAGGTCGTTGTCTGCGTCGTAGAACTTGAGCGCTTCCTCCAGGCACTGGGCCGCCTCCAGGCCCAGCCGGCGCGACACGGCCTTGTCCGACTCGCGGCCGGCGCGGTCGACGATGATTCGGAACAGCATCAGCCACTGCGCCACGTCGATGATCCGCGACGGCTCATCGGTGAGGTTTACGGCGGCGATCCCGCTGTCGCCGTCTACGCCGGGTCCGTGGGGAAGGCGGAAACGCATCGGCCAGGCACGGTTGCACACGGCACACGTCGCGTCCAGGCGCACGATCAGGGCAGGATCGGCCCTCCTCACCTGGTCGAGCCGATCCGGGCCGGTCAGCGGACCCTGGCCGCAGGCCGCGCAGGGCGTGGCCATCAGGTAGAGATAGACTTCAGACACGCTATGGGCGATGAGCGGATCCTGGGGCATGTTCGGCCACCTCGCACTTCGGACAGGGCGGCGCGGCGTCCGCGGGCAAGCGCCCGCAGTGCGGGCAGCGGCCCAGACGGCGCCGCACGTACCGCGTGGCCGGCCCGTTCAGAAAGGCGAACACCGGCAGGATGGCGCTGAGGCTGGTCAGCAGCGGAAAGGGCGCGGAGAGCGCCAGGGTGTAGCGATCGCAGAGGTACCGATCGCCGTGCAGCGACGTGGAGGCACAGGTCAGGGCCGCGCCGGTCTGATGCCAATGCCACTGCTTCGATCGCGGCGTTCCGCCGAACGGCACGGATACGCCGGCTCGGAGCACGCCGTCGTCGGTGTAGCCGAGCCTCGGCACAGAATGAGGGCCATCGCCGACGAGCCAGCGCTCCTGCAAGCGCGAGGTTCGCGCCACCGCCGTCAGCGCTAGTCCCGCGCACGCCGTCACCGTACACGCGCCGAGAAGACCGAGCCAGAGGAAGGTCCGCCATCGCGGCCCCATGTCGCCACCAGCCTCCCGCCCGCACGAGGTCGAATCACTGCCCACCGGCTGGAAGCCGGTGCCACACTGCCCACCGGCTGAAAGCCGGCGCCACACAAGGACCTCCCGCCCGCACGCGTTCGGATCACTGAAACTCCGCCGCCATGGCCGCGTCGGACTCCGAGTGGGCTGCCGAGCGCAACCGCTGGCGCTCCTCGGGCACGACGTGCCGGGCGATCTCATGGCGGACGAACTGCACGCTGGTACAGTCGGTATGGGCGCCGGTCCAGCCGTAGCGCAGCCACTCGCGCGACCAGGCGACGTTGACGACGCGGTGCTCGTAGCCCGGCGGCGCCTTCAGACCCACGGCGCCGGCCGAGTCCACGCCCCGCTTGCCGTCTATGGTGCCGACGAGCTTGACCGTCTGCAACACGGTGTCGTTGGGCGAGTAGTACACGTAGACCTTGCCGGTCATGTGCTGCAGGGCCTTGCTCATATCATAATCGTGCGACAGCGACGAGCCCAGCAGGATCAGGTTGTGGATCCTGACGCCCTCGGCCAGCGACTCGATCGCCCAGGTCGCCACACCCGTCCCGGCGGACAGCGCGATGATGTTGATCTCGGTATCGGGATGTGCCCGGCGGTAGCGCTTGATCTTGTCGGCCAGCGCCAGCGCCCGGATCTTGGCTGCGCCGAAGTTGAGTTGATCTACCAGCGGCATGAACGAGGTTGTCCAGATGTAGATCTCGACGTCGCCGGCGTACCCGGCCGCCATCAGCCCCTCCGGCACCTCCGACGCCCCGAAGCCCCAGTTACCGGCCCCGTCCAGGTAGAAGGTCTTGCCGAACTGCTCGGCGCGGGAGTGGCTCGTGGCGCAGCCGGAGGCGAGGACCAGCATCGCCACCGCGGCCGTCAGGAGCAGAATGGCCGCCGTGCGTCGGCCGGAAAGGCCCCGCGTTGCGGCCGGCGGCGCGGTCCCGGCCATCCGACCACGGACGTCGGCGCCGTACGTGTCCCGCCGGGCGACGCTGTGCGCATGGACTCTCCGCGGCGTCTGGGCCGATTCGCGGACGTTCCATCCTGGCACGACTGTCAACCTCCCCTTCGCGCGGCGACGACGGTGTATAGCTTACCTTACGCTACGCCGCCGCCCGGCGCCTCCATTCCAAGGACACCATATCGGACAGGAGGGTAGGCGACGAATGTGCGGTCCGGCCACGCGGGCAGAGCAAGACCCTCCCCTAAGGACGACTCCGGCCGCTCGCCCCACGACGACGGGCGGGGCGTCTGTTGCGCAGGACGGCGGGGCCGGCCCTGCCCTGGCCGTATCGGACGGTCGCGGCGGACGCCGCCCGATCCGCTGCCGTCCGCTCCGCCGCCGCGATTGAACGCGGCGGACCGCTCCCTATCATCCCGCTCGTGCATCAGATGCGGCACCAGGCCGAGACGCTACACAACGGTATTCGCCTTGTCTGGGCGCCGCTGAATGACTGTGGGCAATCATGCGCCACCAGCGAGCCGCGGGCTTCAGCCCGCGCGGAGTGCATGACACAATCGGCGGTCCTCCTGGGATCGCCAAGCTCCAGCTTGGCGGCTTCGGGACTGTCGTGCCCGCTCAGAAAGCGGCATCCAAGTCGAGACTCCGCGCGGGCTGAAGCCACGCGGCTCGCTCAGATGCCTGGCCGATTGCGTCACGCACCCGCCCGCGCGGAGTGTCGCCCCCGCGGTGGCTACAAATAGCGCAAAGTGCAATGGCGGAAGAACTGTTTCGCTGGGACCGGCTGGCGCCGGTCTACGGAGGAAGTCTGCGCCCGTTCGATCGCCGGCGGGTCCGTGGAGTGTGCCGGCGGTCGCCGGCATGACGTCGCGACCGCCGAGTGCATGGTAAACACAGAACCAGCGACGGACTTACGCCCAGCGACGCAGGCGCAGACCGACAAAGCCCACGCCCAGCATGGCCAGCACTGCGGCGCCTGGGGCGGGAATGACGGTAATGCCGCCGTCATTGAGAGTCGCGGGCAGGTCGACCAGGCCAGAGGCGTCCAGCAGGGCGAAGAAGTGATCGTTGTCGTCGATGCTCAACGCGCTGAAGCCTGCCGCGATCGCGTCGAACGACATACGGAACATGACGAACTCGTCCGCCTGGTTCGCATTAAGAAACGCCTCCGTGTCGAGGGAAAACTCGAAGACGTCGATCACGCCTGGCGCCGACACACTGTAACCGAGATCGATCCCGGGCATAGCCAAGCCGGACAGGTCGATCTGGTCGCCGAGGAGTGGGTCTCCGAACGTCAGCGAGTTCAATGACAGGACGGCGTCATTGAAGAGGATGTCAAAGTCGAACGCGCCGACCGATGGGGCTGCACCCACGCCCAGGCCTGAGATCACCACATCGATGTCAAACGTGTCTCCCACCGGGACGGTCAGCACACTGGGGACAAAGTCGATGACGATATCCCCGCGTGCGGAGAAGCCGGCGGCACTCATCAACACCGAGGCGAGAAAACAGTGCGACTTCCGGACCTGCATGACTCCTCCTCCAATTCTGAACGTGCGCAGAATCGCCTCCCCGTCCGGGGCGACGACCGGCAGCACAGACACGGCCTAAGCTGAATACGTCGCGGGGCGGCCAATCCGGCAATGACTTTTCGAACTGACGATCTGTAACTGGGGATCCTACTGTTTTCTCTCCACCGCGCCAAGCCCCCCACCGGGGGGTGTGTGGCAGAATCGGCCGGCCTCTTTTGCGAGCCGCGGGCTTGAAGCCCGCGCGGACTTTGCCATGTCGACTCGGTTCCCAATCGCAGCGGCTCGCTCCGAAGCCGCCAGGCTGGAGCCTGGCGATCCCAGGGACGAGCCGCCGCAAGCGCCAAGCCCCCCACCGGGGATCGGCTGGTCATCCCATGCCGGGACACGCGTCCCGCGCCGCGGGTCCGCCGCGACGCGGGTCTGTCGCGATCACGGACACGTCCCGCAACCCTGCACGTCGCAGAGGGTGACGAGGATTCTGGCGTCGGCGACCGTGATCCAGGTGTCATGGTTCAGGTCGCGCGGGTCGTCCGGGCCGCTGGCGGGGGTGTTACGCGCGGCTGTGACCAGGTTCAGGTCGCACCGGTTCACTACCTGGTCGCCGTTGACGTCGCCGGGGCGCTGCTCGCCGATCGGCTCGCAAGCGTTGCCCACGCCGTTGTTGTCGTCGTCCTCCTGGCCGGGGTTGGGGTCCTCCGGGCAGTTGTCGCACGCGTCGCCGACGCCGTCGGCGTCGCCGTCCCCCTGCCCGCCGTTGGGATCCTCGACGCAGTTGTCGCACGCGTCGCCCAATCCGTCCTCGTCGCCGTCATACTGGTTGGCGTTCGCCTGTTCGAGACAGTTGTCGCAGGCGTCGCCGGCGCCGTCCTGATCGCCGTCCGCCTGGTCGGCGTTGGGCGTGTTCGGACAGTTGTCGATGGTGGTGCAGACACCGTCCTCGTCGCCGTCGCCGCCGTTTTCGTCGCAGGTGCCCTCGAAGCACGCGAACGGAGACAGCGACATGTCGCTCCCGCAGATCACGTTGGCTTCCTGGTCGTGGAACGTCGTGATGTCCACCCACCGGCCGTTGACATAGTGGAAGAGCGCCAGCAGCGCCTCGTTGACGTAGTTCTGATCGTTGTATGCGATGCACACCTCGATGTTTCCCGTCTCCGAGACGTCGTTGACGATGTCGTGCCACTGCTGGTTCTGCCCGACGCGGAAACCACCGGGTGGCGGCGGGCCGGCATCGCCCGACCGGACGATCGAAACGCCGCCGCGCTCGACGCGGTCATAGCGCACCGAGACGTCGTCGGACAGCGGCACGTCCACGTAGTCACCGGAGGGCGTGTTGAGCACCGCGATGGTCAGAAGCTGCAAGCCCAGGCAGTCGCCCGCCTCCTGCACCAACACCTGGTGATAGCCCAGGGCGGCCTCGGCGAAGACATCGACGGTCACGCTTCTGGCGGTCGAGCCGGTCGGCCAATAGACCGGATTGTCGCCATCCAGGCTCAACTCGATCCCGATGGGCAACTCCACGTCGGGCGGGATGTCGCGGAACAGCACGGTGGGCTGCACCGACCCGCCGGTGTCGTTGATTCCGGTCAACGTCACATCGGCGCTGCCCGGCTCAAAAAAGTCCACGCGCAGCGGCTCGAGTTCGAACGTGCAGGCCGGATCGCCCACCCCGATCAACTGCGTGGCGGCATTGTCGAGCGGATCGTCGCCCTGGAACGACAGGGGCAGCACGCCCTGCAGAATGTGCGTGCCGAACTCCTGCGGCGTCCACGGCATGCACACCTCGGCAACGCCGCCGCCGGGGGCGACGTCGAACGGATCGCTGATCGCCGTATACACGCGCTCAAAGTTCTCGCCCCGCGGCCAGTACACGTCGAACACCAGCAACTCGTTTTCGCGCGGATCGGGACCGAAGTAGTGCGGCGTGAAGGCCACGCTCATCTCTTCATTCACCGGCGGGTTGTTGAACAGCGCCTGCGTACAGGTCCCATCACCCAGCGGGAAGATGTGCTCCGAGTACAGGTACTTGCCGGTCGGTCCGGGCGCCAGCGGCGGGGGCAGCGCTTCAGGGCAGCGGGCCTCCGCGTTGAACACGCCGGCCTCGGTTCCGTCGGTCACGCGGATCTCGACGCGATAATCGCCGCCCGGCAATGGCGCGCCGGGGATGTTCATCGAAATGTAGAACTGTCCCTGGTTGTTAGTCTTGGCGCCAGAGACGCTGCGGATGAGGTTGTTCTGACTGTCGAACAGGTTCAAAGTCACCATGCCGCAGACGACCGGGTACTCTCCGGTTCTGCCGTCCGGCGCGGCGATGCCGCCCTCGTAGTCGCCCGACTTGTAGACGGCCGTGCCGCCGGCCGACAGGCGACTCGAGTTGCACGGGCCGCTGAGACTGACGTTGCGAATCAGGATGTCCACGTCGTTCGGGACGTTGCCGTTGTCGTCGGCCGTGCGGAACACACGCGTAATCTCGTTGTTGGTGGGGTCGTCCGTCGGCGGCGCCCCGATCACGCGGGCGCGAATGACGACTTCGCCCGGCGCCAGCGCCTCCACACGCTCCTTAGCGAGTTTCGTGCCCGGCTCGAGGAAGAGCGTCGGCACGCTCCAGTTGCGGCCGTTGGACAGCGCCGGCGGAACCAGTTCGAGGAACTCGACGGACGCGGCGTTGTAGGACGGGTCGTCGCCCAGGTTTCTGCCGGCGTAGTTCGCGACGACGCTGACGCAACGCAACTCTCCCGGCTCGGGATCAGCCAGGTTGAACGAGCAACCCGGATCCTGGATCGACATGCTGGACGCACCGGTACACAGGTAGAGTTCGCGGTCGGGATCGCCGGGCGGCGGGGGAGTGCCGCCGCCGCCACCGGCCGGCGGCGGGGGCGGGCCGCCGCCGCCGGGGTCGCAGTCGGGCGAGACGACGTTGAGCAGCAGGAGTTTCTCGCCCACCAGGGCGGTGTCATTGACCGTCACACGATAGTGGTGGACGCCCTGGGCCTGTTTGGGCACGGTGACGTCATAGTCGCCGTAGATGTTCGTATGTCCGCCGCCCAGCGCGGCCTGGACGCTCCCGAGTTCATCGACTTCCTCGACGGTCACCTGGGCGCCCTGGACGTTGAAGCGGGCGACCGCCGGGTTGCCTTGTTGGTCGATGGTGGAGGCGACGTACTCGGCGTGGCCGCGGAAGCGGTCGAAGCTGCCGCAGGTCAGGTAAAGATTGCCGGTAACGGTCATGACGACGTCTTCCAGCTCGAAGATGAACCCGACCTGGATGAAGATGGAGCTGCTGTTGTTGACGGTGGTGAGTTCGCCACCGGCCGGCGAGCCGACCTCGATGGTGATGCGGTAGATGCCGTCGGGCAGTCCGTTGGCCAGCGTGATCTGCGTGCCCACCGATGCGTTGATCGGGATGTCGCCGAGCGTATCGGTGTCTACCGCGTTGCCCGATCCCTCGAAGAACCTCACCTGGATAGGCCCGAAGGCATTGGCCGTGCCGCGGTTGCTGACCGTGGCGGAGAAGGTGATCGGCACGCCCGGTTCGATCGGAACGACGTTGGGCGTGACGCTGAAGTCGCTGACCACGAGGTCGGGCTTGAGGGTGGCGCTGACGGTGACGCGCAGCGTGGCGAACGCTTCGACGCCGTTGCCGCCGGCCAGGCGCAGTTGCATCGCGTACTCGCCGTCCTCGGCGTCGTTGCTGTCGATGCTGAGGTTGACGAGGCGCGTCTGGCCGGAGGCCAGATTGGACGGGGCGAATCCGACCACGCTGACCGCGGGCGTCTGCACGTCGCTGAGGACTTCCACCGCGTCCAGCGACGTCGGGCACTGGCCGTGGTTGCGAATGAGCACCTGGAAGGGGGTCACGTCGTCGACGGGCACGACGGCGTCGTAGGTCGGCTCATCGAACCTCAGCGCGTGCGGCACGTCGCCCTGGCCATCGGGCACGCCGCAGCCGCAGACGCCGGGGGCCGTCTTGTTCGGGTCAGCGTCACACTCTTCGCAATCGTCGCCGGCCGCGTCGCCGTCGGCGTTGGCCTGATCGGGGTTGAACAGGCCCAGGCAGTTGTCGCAGGCGTCGCCGAAGCCGTCGCCGTCTTCGTCCTCCTGGAGGGGGTTGGGCACGCCGCGGCAGTTGTCGCCGCCGTCGCAGACGTCGTCGTTGTCCGGGTCGTTGAGCGGGTCGTCCGGACACTCGTCGCAGGCGTCGCCGAAGCCGTCGCCATCGGCGTTGGCCTGATTGTCGTTGAAGGCGAAGGGACAGTTGTCGCAGGCGTCGCCGAAGCCGTCGCCGTCGTCGTCGTCCTGCGCTTCGTTGGTGACGCCGGGGCAGTTGTCGCAAGCGTCGCCATAAGAGTCGTTGTCGGCGTTGGCCTGGTCGTTGTTGGCATCCACCGGGCAGTTGTCGCAGGCGTCCCCGAACGTGTCGCCGTCCTGATCGACCTGACCCGGGTTGTGTACGAACGGGCAGTTGTCGACATGGTCCGCGATGCCGTCGCCATCGGTGTCGGCGCACTTGCCGGAACTGCCGGCGTCGTAGATCGCTTCGATTTCCTCAGCGGTCAGCGCACGATCGTAAATCGTCACTTCGTCGATCAGGCCGTTGTAGTCGGTGCCGACAGGGAAGCCGCCTCGGATGCCCAGGAACACGTTACTGTTGTTGGCGATATTGCCAAGTGAGGAGTACGTATTGCTCGTTTCCAACGCCCCATCCACGTACATCTCGATCCGCTTCTGCGAATGGCGGAATACGGCGGCGACGTGGTGCCACATGTCGTCGTCCACCCTGCTGACACTGTGCGCGTCGCGACCATTCACACCATCGTAGGCGACGGCACGGACTCGCCCTCCCAACTGACTCGGTTGCAACCGGACGACGAACGGGTAGGGCGAGCGCCCATCCTGCCACTTCACCACCAGGGCGGTCTCGAACTGGAACGGGTTGGCGCCGGACTTCATCCAGAATTCGATCGCATACTCGTTGGCGGTGGTGAAATCGATACTCTGGTTGTGAGGAATCGAGACCTGATCAGACGATCCCCTTAGGTCGAACGCCTGGCCGACTTTGCCCGGCGCGAACGTCGCTCCGTTCACGAGAGTGCCGTCATTGGCGTCAACCGAGTCGTTCGCATCGCCCTCGCCGCGCCACCAGCCGACGGCATCGGGCGGCAGCGGCGCACAAATATCGCAGGCGTCGCCGACGCCGTTGCCGTCGGTGTCCGCCTGGTCCGGGTTGAAGACCGCCGGGCAATTGTCGACGTGGTCCAGGAGGCCGTCGCCATCGGTGTCGGCGCACTTGCCGGAACTGCCGGCGTCGTAGATCGCCTGGATTTCCTCGACAGTCAGCGCTCGATCGAAAATCGTCAGTTCGTCGAGCAGGCCGTTGTAATCGCTGTCGGCGCGCAAGTTGCCCCGGATGCCCAGCGACAGATCATGGTTGTTGGCGATGTTGCCCAGCGAGGAGTACGTGTTGCTCGTTTCCAGCGCCCCATCCACGTACAATTCGATCCGGTCCTGGGAGTGAAGGAACACAGCGGCGACGTGGTGCCACACGTTGTCGTCCACCCTCGTGACACTGGTCGCGCCGGGATTGTTCGTACCGTCGTACGCCGCTGCGCTGACTTGCCCCCCCAAACTGCTCTGCCTCAACCGGATGACGAACGGATATCCCGCGCCCTGCCGCCACTTCTCCAGAACGGAGGTCTGGATCTGGGACGTGTTGGCGCCGGCCTTCATCCAGAATTCGATCGTGTAGTCGTCGGCGGTCGTGAAATTGAAGCTGGCGTTGTGCGGAATCAGGACGTGATCCAACGTTCCCGTGAAGTCGAACGCCTGGCCGACCTTGCCCGGCGCAAACGTCGCTCCGCTCTGGAGCGTTCCGTCGTTGCCGCCGACGAAGTCGTTCGCATCGCCGTTGGCGCGCCACCAACTGACAGTATCGAGCGGCACGGGCGCACAATCGGGCTGGGCGAGTACGCGTGAAGCCGGCCAAAGGGCGAGCAGCAGGGTCAGGCTACAGATACGGTTCTGGCTCAGAGATTCCCGTGTCATGTGTTTGCTCCGGCAAGTAAACCGAGTCTTCACGCTACGACGTTCGCTTGACCGGCGCTCGGCGCGCGTGTCATGGTCCGGTGAAGCGGTTGATGAAGTCATCGACGTCGCTTAAGTCAACGTCGCGGTCGGCGTCGAGGTCCGCGGCCGCGAAGTCATCCGGGCCGCACTCCTTCGGCGGGTCTTCCACGCCCGGGCCGGCCAGGCACGCGGCCACGCGCCGGTAGTCGTCCAGGTCGATGTCGCAGTCGCCGTCAAAGTCGCCGGGATAGGGCACGCCGACGCCGGTCACCTCGAGCGTCACGTCGTTGGCGTTGTAATGGACCGCGAACTCGTAGCCGCAGGGCATCGAGACGCGCTCGAACTCGCCGCTGCGGGCGCCGAACGTCAGCACCGCGAACGTGTCGCCGACTTGCGGCTCGAACTCGTCGATGAGCAGCAACTCGAGCGACCCGTCCAGCGCAGCGTCGCCCGCCACGTCCATCACGTCGTGCTCGGACTCCGGCGTCAGGCCGCCGATGTCGATGCTCAATCTCGCGGCTTGTCCATGCGTGTAGCCCTGAGCGAACCGGCATCGCCCGGGCACGCCGGCGCCGCCCGGTTCGATCTGACCGGCATGGTTGAGCACGTCGCCTTCGACCTCGCCGTCGCCCGTCACCTCGCCGCTGTCGATCTCGATGACGTCGGCCGCCAGTTTGCCCTGATCAAGATTCGTCCGGCCGGCCGTCTGCCGGAACCTGCCGGGCACCGTCATCGTGGCACCGTTGACCAGTTCGAGGACGTTGTCGTTCTGGAAGTCTCCGGCCGTGGGCATGTCCATGTCGTCGAGGATGAAGTGCCCGGTCTCTTCGATCCGCTCCAGGTCCTTGAACGGATCGGGCATGCCGCCCTGGGTGCAGACCGCGACTTCACTGATGCAGTGCAATTTTGCCCCGAGAGTCAGCATGGTATTAGGAAGCGGCAGGCAGAACTCCCCGGGGCCGTGGACCGTGAGCCGCCCGCTGGTCCAGCGGCGCTCGTTTTCGTCGTAGTTGTCGGGGAAGTTCTGCAGGATGAGGAACCGCGCGTCCGGTTCGACGGTCCATGGGCCGTCGTTGTGCAATGTTCCGCCGTTGTTGATCACCAGGGCGCCGGCGGCGGCCCGGAAGATCCCGGTCGGATCGTTCTGAATGTGACGCCCCGACGGGTTGGTAATCGTCAACACGACGTCCGGCGTTGCCACCTTCACAAGCCCGCGGTTGGTGAACCACAGGCCGTTCGGCATCAGCCCGGTCGCCGAGAACGTGGCGCTGCCGGTGCAGGTAATGACGCCGCCCTCCACGTTGACCAGCGTCGACCCCGCGGCCACCACCAGGCCGCCGCGGGAGAGCAGGATCTCGCCGCTGTTGAGGTGCTCGACGCCGGGCATGGTCAGGCGCATCGCGCCCGGGGTTCCGTTGGTCAAGTCACCCCGGTTGTCGAGTTCTGCTTGAATGTACTTCGCCTGTGACCGAGCGTCGGCCGCGTCAAGCGTTCCTTCATTGATGAGCGGCCCGCCGCTGACGACAAGCGTGTTGTGGCCGTTTCCGGTCGAACCGAT
The DNA here is from genome assembly GCA_003597935.1 of Phycisphaerales bacterium. GTDB lineage: Bacteria > Planctomycetota > Phycisphaerae > UBA1845 > UBA1845 > SURF-32. The sequence goes on from QZJT01000067.1 coordinate 37,495, forward strand.
CCGGATGATCGGCAGCGGCGACCGTTCCCAGCGCATCCGCACCTACAACTTCCCCCAGAACCGCGTCACCGACCACCGCATCAACCAGGACTTCAACCTGGAGCGCGTCATCGAAGGGGACCTGGATGCGCTGGTCGAGGCGCTGCAGACGCATGATAAGGAGCAGCGGCTGAAGAGTTTGTGATGTGGCGGAAGGGAGTGAGGGTGTGAGGGAAGAGCGGAGGGGTAAGCGCGAACGACTTGCGCGATCATCTCACAACCGGGCGCCGCTCCTCAGAGCCCCGGCATTCATGCCTCGTTGTACTACACATCTCCGCCCCGCTCGTGGTAGAGTGGGGGCGGATTGACGGGTCCACGGATGGTCCCGA
>QZJT01000028.1 GCA_003597935.1 Phycisphaerales bacterium
TGCCCCCAGCCAGGTGACGCCGACGACGGGGTGGTCGCCAAAGCCCTCCGCGGCGGCGTAGCGTCGGCCGTCCCACGTGATGCGTCCGCCGACGGGCGGATCGAACATAAGCGTTCCTTCCGCGCGGTCGCCGATCTCGCCTTCCTGCCGGTCGTGTACGAACACGCGTCCGGTGGCCGCGTCGAAGAACATGTAGTGGCCGCGCTCGGCGGTCGGATGCGCCAGCGCATCGTTCAGGAAGACGGCGAACGCGTCGTTGGTGGTCATCGTGGTGTCCACCGCGAAGTCATACTTCGGCCCGCTGGGCTGCCGGGCGGCGGCCGCCACCCTGGAATCGCTGAGGGCAAGCAGCGGCTGCGTCAGCGCCAGCGTCACCTCGCGCTCGGCCACCAGCACGTCGCCCTCCTGGGCGACGCGGTAGAAGCGGATGAGGGCGCGGTGGACGACGCCGGGTTCGAGGTCGCCGGTGCGGCCGGCGTCGATAAAGAAGCGCGCGCGGGCCTCGCCCCCCTCCGGGATGGGCCGCGCGTCGCGGCGCGTCAGCGCGGCGGCGAGCCAGTCTTCCTCCGGCGGGTCGTGGACGATCTCGAAGTCCCATTCGAGTTCGCCGCCGCCGTCGACGACGTTGGTCAACGTGTACACCATGGCGCTGGGCCGGATGCGCCGGCCGGGAAGCCCCGCCGCCGACAGACCATCGAACGGGCGGACGGCGATGGACTCCTCGATGACCAGTTCGACGCGCCGCTCCTGGGCCGCCGGCTCGCCGGGCAGGTTGTGCTCGAACCGGATGACGGCCTCGTGCCGTCCGTGGCCGAGGCGCCGGGCGGCGTCGTTGAGCGTGGCGGTGACATGGGCCGTGCCGCCGTTTTCCGGCAGGTTGACTTCACTCACGTCGAGCGTGATCCACGCCACGTCCGCGTCAATGCTGACGTCGACGGGCGCGCCGGCGAAACGGTTGGTCAGCGTGTATTTCTGCGACGGCAACGGTTCGGACAACACCGGCTGCCACGGAATCTCCGGCGTGATGAGCACCGGGTCTTCCAGCGTCAACTCGACGTTTCGCCGGATGGTGTCCTGGACGCCGTTGGCCACGTCGGTGGTGACGAACTCGGCCACGGCCGTGTGCCGGCCGATGCCCAGGTCGCCGGCGCGATCGTTCAGCTTGAACCTGAAATCGAGCGCGTCGCCCACGTCGAGGCGGCCGGTGAGCGGATGCGCCGACTCCACGTCGAGCCAGTCCGCGCCGGCGATGCGCACGGCGTAATCCAGCTTGAGCGTTTGCAGGTCCTGGACGCGCTGCAGCGTGTAAACTACTTCGCCCTCGACCGGCTCGCCCCAGGTGCCGGCCAGCGCAGCCGGTTCCTCCGGCGTGACTTTCGCGGCGGGCAGGATGGTGAGCCTGACGCTGCGCTCGATGCGGCATCCGGTCGTGTCGTTGTGGAAGGACACGCGGGCTTCCTGATCGCCGGCGGTGAGCTTGTTCGCCTCGGCATTGAGCGAGACCTCGATGGCGAGCCTTCCGTGTCTGCCGGGTTCGATCGAACCGCGGGTCTCGCGCGTGCCGCGCAGGAGCGCGTCCACCCAGCCGGCGTCCGCCTGCACCGACCAGTTCATCGCGGCGCCAGAGCGGTTTTCGATCGTGTATCGGCCCAGCGTCTGCTCGAGCGGCGTGCCGTAGATCACCGGGTCTTCGATGACCAGATCGGAGGTCGGCGTCAGGTCGAACGGCTCGCGGACTTCGAGGATGGCGAACGCCGTTGCACGTTCGAGCGTGATGCGGTTCTCGAAGGTCAGCGTCGCCACGCGGCCCGGGCGGCGCACCACGCGGAAGCCGACGTCGCTGGACGGCGCGTCGGCGGCATGCTCGCTTCGCACCGCGTTCTTGAGCGCGGCCGCGTCGGCGGCGTCCTTCCAGCTTCCGCCGCGAATGGCGCCGGCGCCGCCGCCTTCGCTGAACCGGTCTTGCATCCACTCGGCCACGTTGCCGGTCAGGTCCAGCAGGCCGCGCCGCGTGGCGGCGGCGGACGTCTGAAACTCAGATCCGTCCCCCGTCGGTCCGCCCCCCCCCGGATTGTAGAGCGTGCCGTCATAGAAGCCGGCGGGCGTTGATGCGGGTGTGTCGCTCTCGAACGGATCGCCGCTGTCGGTGAAGTTGGCGTCGGCCCTCGTCAGCGCGTCGCGACCGAAGGCGTAGGTTCGGTCCGTCTGGTCGGCGTCGTCCCAGGCGGCCGCCTTGTACCACTCGTTGAAAGCGGCGGGGTTGCGGCCGAAAACGCCGCCGTCCATCGGCAGACGGTAGCCGACCACGTTGTCGACCAGCGCCGCCCTTTCGTCGTCGTCCAGATCGCGATCGCGCCAGTCGCGCTTCGCGATCGTGACCGGCCGCCACTCCTGCGGCGTTGCACCTTCCGTATAGGCCCGCATCTGTGCCGGAAGCCCCTCGAACAGCGTCCGCCAGTTGCAGTACTTGACCGCCCCGTACCAGCTCACGCCCACCACCGGCATCACGTCCTGCCCGGAAACGGCGGCGTAACGCTTGGTGTCGGCGTTGAACGCGATCTGCCCCCCCCCGGCCGGGTCGAACAGCACGGTCGGGTCCTGCGGCGCCTCGTGGTCCGGGCCGACCTTGCCGGTTTCCTGGTCGTTGATGTAGACCCGGCCGTGGTCGGCGTCGAAGTAGAGAAACGCCCCGCGGCCGTCCTCCAGGTGGACGATCGCGTCGTTGAGGAACCGCACGTAGTCGGCGTTCGTGACTTCGCGCTTCATGATCCAGAACGTGTAGTCCGGTCCGTCGGGCTGCCGCTCGTCGGCCGAGACTTCCACCATGTCCGCCGGCGGGCGGTCGGGGCCGAGCGCTTCGGCGTCGGGCGACGCTTCCACGAAGAGATCGACCTTCGCCCCCGGCGCCACCTGCGTCGGCGCCGGCGGCTGCACGCGCAGCCAGGCGGCGCTGACGCGAATGGCCAGATCATCCAGCGTGCCCCGGCCCGAGTTGGACAGCCTGAACCGCAGCGCCTGCGGCGCGAACCCCCCCCCCGCAAAGCCGCTGACCCGGATCGACGGCGGCGGCGCCACGTGAATCTCGGGGACTTCGACGAAGCTCTGGGCCACGCGGAACCCGACGTAGGGCAGCGTCTGGCCGGCGGCGATCACGGACCGGCCGGAGGCTTTCAGTTCGCCCGACGCCCGGTTGTTGAAGTAATGCCCCCCCCGGGTCGCGGCCGTGCCGCCGGCCAGGCCGTGCGTCCATTCGGCCACGTTTCCGGTCAGGTCGAACAGGCCGAAGGCGTTCTCGTCGCGGCGCGTCTGGAACCGCCCGCCGTGGCTGGCGCCGTCGTAGTAGCCGGCCGGGGTGGGGCCGTCGTCGAAGGGATCGCCGCTGGCGGCGTAGTTGGCGTCCTGCCCGTCGAGAACATCGCGGCCGAAGCCGTAGACGCGATGCACCGGCTGCTGGGCGTCGGCGTCCCACGCGGCCGCCTTGTACCACTCGTCATACAGCGACGCCCCCCCCCCGGCCGCGTCCATCGGCAGCCGGAATCCGGAGAGCAGCCGCACCACGTCGCCGCCCGTATACCGCGGACCCCAGTCCTGCGCCTGCCGCCCTTCGCTGTAGGCCCGCTCGTCCGGCGACATCTGCTGAATGATCGTCAGCCAGTTGCAGTACTTCGCCGCCCCGTACCAGCTTACGCCGACGACGGGGTGGTCCTCGTAGCCCGGCGCGGCCGCGTAGCGCCCCTCCACAAGCGACACCCGCCCGCCGATGCGCGGATCGAACAGCACCGTGGTCTGCCCGTCGCCCAGGTAGACTGCGCCGGACCGCGGGTCGAAGTTCACGTTGGCGCCGCGCTCGTTGTCCGGGTTGGCGCGGGCGTCGTTGAGGAAGCGTACGAACTGGCGGTTGGTGACTTCGGTGACGCCGAGGCGGTAGAAATGCTGCGGTCCGTCCGGCTCGATCGGCTCGGCCGGCACGCGCGCCATCGGGATGGAAACGGTGTCGCCCACGATCAGCGTCACCACCCGCCGGCTGATTACGCCTTCGTCGCCGCACGCGCCCAGGTCCGGACGGCAGAACGTCACTGTCGCCGCGTGCGTGCCGCCCGGCAGGGCGTCGGCGGCGGCGTTGATCGACAGCGTGACCTCGGCGGTCGGGTGATTTCGGTCGAGAAAGACGGGCTTTTCCGGCAGCACGGTCAGCCATCCGCCGCCGCCGTCGTAGCGGACGTCGTGCGTGATGATGACCTCGGCGAACGGCTCGGCGTTGCGCAGCGTGTAATGGGATTCGAGTGGTTCGAACGGGCCGCCCTGCGGGCCGCTCGCTTCGACGTGGCCGTCCGGCGTGACGAAATCGAGCGTTTCAATGGTCAACTCGCGCTCGACGGCGAACTCCGGATCGGTGCGAAACGACAGCGTCGCCTTCGTTGTACCGGGGGGGGGAACGGCGCCGTCCGGCTCGAGCGTCACCGATACGTCCGCGGTCCCCATCGCCGGCAGATCGCCTCCGGCCGGCGTCGCTTCCAGCCACGACGGAAGCGGATCGGGCGTCGTCTCCAGGCGCCACGGCAGCACGACGTCGGTCAGGCTCGCCAGGCGCAGCGTCTGACCCTGCTGCGGCGCGAAAGGTCCGCCGAAGATGCCGGAGAACGTGACGCCCTCGGGAGGATCGACGCGGAACGCGTCCTGCACCGTCAGCGCCGCCGCCCGCTGGAACGTCGTGCCGGTGCAGGCGTCGATGATCGTGACCGTCGCCTCGTGCAGCCCGGCCGCGAGCCCGGCGCTTTCGCCGCCGTCGATTGCCAGCCACACCGACGTCTGCCCGTGCGCGTCGACGCCGCCGCGCTTCGGATCCACAGTCAGCCACTTCGAGCTGCGCCCGGGCGGCGTTACGTCGGTCTCGAAAGCCACCCGCAAGTCGGAGGCACTGGTCAGCACGTACTCGCGCTGCGGCGGGTCGTTCGGGCTGGCGAACTTCATCGTCGCCGTGAAAGGCGTGGCGGGCGCCACGTCCATCGGTTCGGTGACGGTCAGCCGGACGTCGCGCTGGGTTTCCAGCCCGTCGGCACGACGGCGGAACGTGACCGTGGCGACGTTTTCCTGACCGATCAGAAGGCCCTGGTCCTCACATCGCAGGTTGAGCCGTGCGACGATGACGACGGTTTCGCCGGCCGCGACGCGATAGTCGGATGGGGGCCTCTTACCGAAATCCAGCCAGGGTGCGTCGCTTTCCACCTCGAATCGCATGGTCACGGCCCCGCGCGGGCCGGTGACGTTTTCTATGGTGAACTCGATGTCATCCTCCGGGTCGTACGGCCCGCCCCACGGTCCGGAGCGGCGCTGCACCTCGGGCGTGAGGGTGAATCCACCGGGTGCCGCCTGGACGACGCGGAACCCGCGCGTGGGCGATGCGTCGCCGGCCGCGCCGGCCGCGATCGCCTGCGTCAGTTGCATCAGAAAGCCGTTGTTCGTCCACGAGCCGCCGCGGAAGCGACGCTCGGCCGGCGCGCGGGCCGCCTGGTCCTGCACCCATTCCCACACGTTGCCGGAGGCGTCGCGCAGTCCATAGTAGTTGGCGTCGAGGGCGGACTGGAACTCGCGTCCGTCGCCGATGGGGCCGTTGCCGCCCGGGTTGTAGAGCGTGCCGTCGTAGAAGCCGGCGGGCGTGGTGCGCACGGTGAAGCTCTCGAATGGATCGCTGCTGCCGGCATAGTTGGCGTCCGCGCCGGCGATGGGGGGGTCGTCGACGTCGCGTCCGAAACCGTAGTCATGGTTGCGTCCCGCGTCCTGATCCCACGCCGATGCCTTGTACCACTCCCCGAAGGCGTGCGCCCCGGCGGCGCCGCCGTCCATCGGCAGGCGGAATCCGCGATAGCCGTCCACCAACTGCCGTCGTTCGACGTCGCTGAGGTCGCGCGTCCGCCAGTCCCCGGCCGCGATGGTCACCGGCCGCCACGCCGACAGGTCCAGCGCCGTGCCCTCACCATAGGCCCGGTGCTCGATGCTCAGGCCGTGTTCCAGCGTCAGCCAGTTGCAGAACTTCAGCGCCCCGTACCAGGTCACGCCCACGACGGGGTGATCGCCGCGGGCTTCGTTGGCCAGCACGTATTCGTCCTTGACCCGGTCATAGCGCAGGTCGCCGCCGAGGGAGGCGTCGAACATTCTGGGCAGGTTGCTCGAGCCTCCGGTGCGGCCGGGCTGAGCGTCGTTGACGTGGACGTGTGAGTTGTCCAGGTCGAAGTACGTGTAATGTCCGCGCTCATTCGCAGGATTCCGCAGCGCGTCGTTGAGAAAAACGACGAATTGCGCGTTGGTGATTTCGTGAACGGATATGCGGTAATCGTAATCCGGCCCGCCCGGCTGGACGTCGACGGCGGGGATGAAGGTGAAGTCGATGTCGACGGCAGAGGCCAGCGCGCCGTTGCGGTCGAAGAAAATTGCGGCGGAATCCCATTCACCCTGGGCGACGGGCGATCGCATCACCACGGGAGAGTCCGCGCGGACCGAGGCCTGCAGTGCGCCGACCGTGCGTGTTCGTGCATGCTCAGGCAGCTCCAGGTTTTGTGCCGTCTGCGCCCACGTCGAAGCACATCCGCCCGCCACCGCGAACACCAGGGCGATGGTCCGCCATTTTCTTCGCCCGCGGGGGGTACGATGGTAGCGAGGGGTCTCAGGCGCCGTTCTTCGCCCGGCGCGCGCATGACTGTAGCGAGGGGTCTCAGGCACCGTTCTTCGCCCGCAGGGCGCACGATCGTAGCCAGGGGCTTCAGGCGCCGTTGTTCGCCCGGAGGACTCGACGGCGGATACGTGTACCCCGGATCGAGGCTCGCGTCTGCGATCGCGTACCCACCGCCCGGAGGACTCGGCGGCGGGTACGTGTACCCCCGATCGAGGTTCGCGCCTGCGATCGCGTGCCCACCGCCGGGAGGACTCGGCCTGGGAAAGGTCTATCCAGGATCGCAGTACGCGCCCGCGCCCGCGCGCCCGGGGGGCGGCGACGCAGTCTCGCCGCCGCTTCGGCGATCGCGAACGTGTCCTTCCGAACCTCCGTTGCGCTGCGCCCGGCCGGTGTTCGTAGGCTTCCATGCCGCTGGTTCCTGATGAGCAAACTGGATGTGCGCGGCGCAGGCGGGGAGCCCGAAGCTCGTCTGTCCCCTCGATCGACCGTGCGCCGGGCGCACGCCATCAGGTCTATCGGTCTAATCGACGCCGGGAGGATACGGAATTCACTGAATCGGTGGAACCGACCCCGGTTGCGCCGGCGGAAACACGGCGCCGGACCGCGCCGTGTCGCCGCCTCACGGCCCCGCGCCGCCGCGCGGCGTGACGTAGACCGCGAAGTCGGCCGAGCGCACGTCCTGGCCCGAAGCGACCGTCAGGCGGATGAAGATGCTGGTGCTCCGGGCGGGGGCCACGAAGGAGGGCGTCAACGTGTCGGCGCGGATCAGCTCGACGGGCTCGCCGCCGATCTGGCGCCACTTGATGACGTCCGCCTTGCGCGTCTGCGGTTTGATCGTCGCCCCGAGCGTGACCGTCTGCCCGAATGCCGCGGCCAGGTCACCGTCCGCAACGAGCGTAAACGCCGATGTCGCCCCGTCATCGACGTCGCTCGGTCCATCCGACGCACCGCCGTCCGCGCCTCCGTCCGACACGAACACCAGCGGATCCAGCAGCGTCTGGTCCGCGTCGAGGATGGTCACCTGGTGGGTGGACGCGAAGACCTCGTCCCCGGCAGTGACCCGAAGTTCGAAGACCAGCGTCTCGGAGTCGTCGGCCGGTTGGGGTGCGATGAACGACGTGATGGCCGCCCGCGGGTCGTCGATCTCAACGGGGGAGCCTTCGACCTGCCGCCATTCGTACTGCAGCGTTTCGCCCCGAAGCTCGCGGTCGGCGACCGCGCCGACCAGCGTCACCCGCGTCTGCGAGGCGACGATCTGATCGGCGCCCGTATCGACGGATCCGTCGCCGCCCCGCGGGGGCAGAAGCCCGGTCGGGTCGAACTGGCACCCGGCGATCCCGGTCAGTCCGATACCGAGCATCATGCTCACGGCGCGGCCGCGCCGATGGCTTCGGCGTCCCCTTCCCACGACTTTCCCCTCGTTGCCGCGCCGGCCGGCAGCGGCGTTCCTGCCGCCGGCGCTCCACTGCAACCACCTAAAGGTTCGATTCAATCGCCCGTCGGTCAAGCCGAACGGTCCGGTCGCCGGCCGCTCGAGGTGCCCAGCCCGATCGGCGGCGTTACCGAAAGGCCCCGACGAGATTCGACAAGACCCATAAGCCGTTCATTGACAAATGGTTAAGGCATTCGTGAGGCGTACCCTTTCCCAGCGCCTTGACGTGTATATCGTTTTGATATACACTCAATACTGATCTGCAAGTGCAGGTATCTCTTGGAGGCTTGGTGATGACACAGGAACGAACGGTGATGACGTGGAACGGTTGGCCGATGTTGGGAGCGCTGACGCTGGCGCTGGCCGGGTGGATCGCGCTGGTCGCGTGGAGCGCCACCCGCGCACCGGTGTGGGGAACGGGCCTGGCGATCGGCATCGCGGCCGCGCTGGTCTGGTGCTTCCTGATGGCGGGGTTCTTCACGCTGCAACCGAACATGTCGGCGGTGCTGATCCTGTTCGGGGCATACAAGGGCACCAGCCGCGAATCCGGCTTCCGCTGGGCGAACCCGCTGCTGTCGAAGCACAAGGTCTCATTGCGGGCTCACAACCTCAACGGCAAGCAGCTCAAGGTCAACGACCGTCGCGGCAATCCGGTCGAGATCGCCGTCGTGGTCGTCTGGCGCGTGCAGAACACCGCCCAGGCGGTCTTCGACGTCGAGGATTACAAGGAATACGTCGAGGTGCAGAGCGAGTCGGCGGTGCGGCACCTGGCGAGTCGATACCCGTACGACACGGGCGAAGAAGAAGAGCTGTCGCTGCGCGGCAGCACCGACGAGGTTTCGAAAGATTTGCAGATCGAGCTGGCCGAGCGGCTGGTCCGCGCCGGCGTGACCGTGGACGAGGCACGGCTCACCCATCTGGCCTTCGCCCCGGAGATCGCCGGCGCCATGCTGCGGCGGCAGCAGGCGGAGGCGATCGTGGCCGCCCGCAAGCGGATCGTCGAGGGCGCCGTGGGCATGGTCGAACTGGCCCTGACCCAGCTCGACGCGCATGGGACCATCAAGCTCGACGACGAACGGCGGGCCTCGATGGTCAGCAACCTCCTGGTGGTGCTGTGCGGCGAGCGCGAAGCCAGCCCCGTGATCAACACGGGGTCGTTGTACGGGTGAAAAGGTGTCAGGATGATTTTTGGAGACCTGTTCACCGTGTTGTGCTCCGCGATGAAGAATCACCCTGACGGCTCTTCCGCCGGAGACGCATGAGCTTGGCCGAGAAGAAGTCCATCCTGATCCGTCTGCCCGAGAGCCTGTGGGCCGACATCAAGCGGTGGGCCGACGACGACCTGCGCTCCGTCAACGCCCAGATCGAGTTCCTGCTGCGCGAGTCGGTCCGCCGCCGCAAGCGGCAGGCCGAGCCGCCGCCTGACTTAGACGACGAGCAGCCCGAGCCGTAGCATCCGGCCGGCCGGGAGGCATACAATGGAGCGATTCGGTGTGGTTGCCGCGGCCGGCGCGCCGACTCAGCGGAAATACACAGCCGGTTTGCCCGAATACCGCCCTGGCTGAAGGCGGCGAACGTGGTGAGGTGTCCGATGTCCGAGTTCCTGAACGCCATCCAGACGTTTCTGCAACAGTCGGTGTCGCAGGCGACGCTCGAGCAGGCCCCCAAAGTCGCCGTCGTCGCCCTGATCGTCGGCGTGCTGCTCAGCGTGCTGGGGGCGAAGTTGGCGCGCTCCGCGCTGACCCTGGCCGGCGTGGTGGTCGGCGGCTACGTCGGGCTGAACATCCTCGCCCACGACACGGACTTCCCGCGGGCGTTGTGTGTGCTGCTGCCGGCCGCGATCGTCGGCGGCATCGCGTATCAGTCCTACCGGCTCTGGTCGGGAGCGCTGGCGGCGACGCTGATCACGGCGCTGGCGATGGGCACGTTCAGCTATCAGCGGGTCTTGCCCTACGTGGCCGAACTCCAGGCCGCCGCGGCCGAAGCGGCCGCCAGTGTGCCCCCGCCCGGCCAGCTCGAGCTGCCCACCGCGGATCAACTGCATGCCGCCCCGGCCTCCGCCGCGGAGACCCTGCGCGGATATTGGACCCGCGCCAGCGAAGCGGATCCCCGGTTGGTCCCCCACGCCCGCTCGCTGGCCACCGCCGCCGCCCTGATGGGCCTGCTGGTCGGCATGATCTTCCTTCGGGCTTCGATGATCCTGTGTACGTCCTTTCTGGGGACCGTGCTGCTGGGCAGCGGCATGACGGAGATCATCCGCGCCTTCAGCCCCGGGTTTTATCAGTCGCTGGTGGACTACCCCAACGTCGGCGCCACCGCGATGGGCGCCTGTTTCGTCATCTCCCTCATCATGCAGGCCCGTTTAACACGCCCGTCCAGGAGCGGCAGCGTCGCCGAGCCGGCCACCGCCTGACCGCGAATCGTATGATTCCCATATACGCGCCACGCGCGGCTCCCGCGCGCGGCGCGCCCTCAGGAGTCGACCGGCGTGAAGTGGGTGACCGAATGGGTAACGTGGATTCAGTCAGGTGAGTCGCTGGTCGGTCTGCCCCTGGCGGCCGCCGGCGTCGTCCTGATGGTGCTCGGCTGGCGGGTGTGGCGGGTCAGTCTGGCGATCACCTACGGACTGGTGGGCTACGCGGTTTGCGACGCTTTCGTCAAAGCGGGCGACGATCAGCTTTTCTATGGGATCGTCACCGGCGTCGTGCTGACGGTGCTCAGCGGCGTGCTCTCCAACTACGCGGTGGCTGCGGCCGGCGGTCTGATCGGCGCCGCGGTCTTTCGCGGCGTGCTGACCGGGTTCGGCCTGCACGGCAGCGCCTTGTGGGTCGGCCTGGGGTTGGCGTTCGTGGGGGGCACGGCCCTGTCCTGCATCAACCGCCGCAAGGTCGCGATGGTCATCACCTCGTTTCAAGGTTCGATCCTGGTGGTGGCCGGGATGGCGGCGCTGGTCTCGCAGCAGCCCGGCATGGCCGCGTTCTTCCGTGGCACCGCCGATGGCAGTAAGATATTCCTTCCGTTCATCATCCTGGTTCCGACGGTCATCGGAGCGTTTCTGCAAGCCGCGGACATCCGCAAATCGGAGGCCGGAAACTGACGGGCGCCGCCTCGTGCGGCCCGCACGAGGCGGACTATGACGGACCTCAAGCTCGGCATCGACATCGACGACCTGCGCCTGGATCCACGGCGGGGATTCACCCGGGCGGCCGAACTCGGTTTCCGCGCCGTCGAAGTGGCCACGGTGGCGGGCGAACTGGCCCCGGCCAACCTTACGCACAGCGCCCGCCGGCACCTGTCGCGGTTCGTTCGCGCGCTGGGGTTGGATTTCACCGCCCTGGTCGGCGACATGCCCGCCCGGCTGCGCCTGACGGACCCGGCCACCAATGCTGAGGTCGTCGATCGGCTCCGTGACGTCCTGATCCTCGCCCGCGACCTGCGCGTGCCGATCGTGACCACGTCCGTGTCCGCCCTCACCCATCCCGGCACGGGCGAACCGTCGTCGCACGCCATCGACGCCCTCCGCCAGATCGCGGACGACGCCGACCGGACGGGCACGATCTTCGCCCTGCGGCCAGCCGGCGACTCGGCCGAACGACTGGCCCGCCTGCTGGATGACTTGAACTGCCCGGCCGTCAGGATCTGCCTCGACCCGGCGGCGATGGTCATGTCCGGCCAGGATCCCGGCGCGGTGCTGACCAGCGCGGCCGACCAGGTCGTCCTCAGTCACCTTCGCGACGGAACGGCCGGATCGAGCGAGCACGCCGGCGCGGAGACGGCTCTGGGCGAGGGCGAGGTGGACCTGCTCGGCCATTTGATGCTGCTGGACGTGGGCGAATACCACGGCCCGCACATTCTCCGCCGCCGCTGCGGCGACCGGCCGGAAGGCGACCTGCAGGCGGCGAAGGAGTACGTCGAGAGTCTCCTCGGTCAGGAGTGATCGGAGACGCACGGTCCACTCCGCCGATCGCCCCGGTTGATTTCCGCCGCCATCCGCAGCACTCTACCGCAGATCGAACCACCGACGGACCCTCGGACGAGATGCCATGCGCAAACCCCTGGCTGCCGGCAACTGGAAGATGCACAAGACGCTCGCCGAAGCGCGGGCATTGGTTTCAGCGCTGCGGGCGGGCCTGGAAGCCCGGCCCGGCATCAGCGGGCGCGTGGACGTGGCGATCTTCCCGCCGGCCACGCTCCTGTTCCCCATCGCCAAGGCGGTCGACGGATCGCCCATCGTTTTCGGGGCTCAGAATGCCCATTTCGAGGCCCAGGGGGCGTTCACGGGGGAAGTGTCCGTCCCCATGGTCAAGGAGACCGGCGCCGCGACGGTGCTCGTGGGGCACAGCGAGCGCCGGCACGTTTTCGGCGAATCGGCCGATATTCTGACGCGCAAGGTCGCGGCGGTGCTGGGAGCGGGGCTGACGTGCGTCTACTGCGTCGGCGAGACGCTCGACGAACGGGAGGCGGGCCGCACGGAGCGGGTCGTGGGCGATCAGCTCGATGCCGCCCTGGGCGGCGGGATGGATCTCGTGCGGGTGGTGATCGCGTATGAGCCGGTGTGGGCGATCGGGACCGGTCGCACGGCCACGCCCCAGACGGCGCAACAGGCACACGCCTTCATCCGGGCGCGCTTGTCGGAAATGTATGGCCAGTCCGCCGCGGCCGCGACCCGGATCCTCTACGGCGGCAGCGTCAAGCCGGGCAACGCCGCGGAGTTGATGGCCGGCCCGGACGTGGACGGCGTGCTGGTGGGCGGGGCCTGCCTTGTCGCGGACGACTTCCTGGCGATAATCGACGCGGTCGCCGCCGGGTAGCCGTTCCCATGACCGACCTGGTGTGGTATCCTGCTGGGTTCCGAGTTGGGCGGCCCCGGCATTCTGGCGGCAGACACCGGTTGAAAACCGGTGCCACAGCAAACCGGTGCCACAGCAAACCGGTGCCACAGCGAACTGGTGCCACAGCGAACTGGTGCCACAGCGAACTGGTGCCACAGAAGAGCGGCGCCACCTGGGGAGTTACGAGCTTCTTTAGAAACTGTGGGTGCGATGTTCTCGACTGTCACGATACTTGGGCTGATTCTGATCTGCGGCCTGCTGATCCTGATTATTCTGCTCCAGAAGGGCCGCGGCGGTGGACTGGCCGGCGCGTTCGGCGGGGCCGGTGGGGCGGGCAGCGCCTTCGGGACGAAGACCGGAGACGTCTTTACGTGGGTCACGGTCGTGCTGGCCGGGCTGTACATGCTGCTGAGCATCGCGGGCAATTACTTCATGGACCGCACGCCGACCGCCAGCGCCCAGACGCTTAATCCGCTCGGAACCGTGCCGGTCGATGCTGATGAGTCGCCAGACGTCCCGCTGCCGGCGGAATCCGTCGCGCCTGAAGCGCCGTCCGACGCCGACGGCGCCGCTCCGAGTGTTCCTGCCGAGGACGACTCGGGTGACACGCCGTCCCCGGCGGATGGTATTGCGCCGGCCGAAGGAGAGGGCGACGCGCCTTCCCCGGCCAATGAGGAAGCGGCGGGCGGCGGCGGTGACGAAGGCGGCGCTGCGTCGCCCTGACGAGCGATCGGCCAGGGGTCGAACGGATGGCGACGCTGCTGTCGATGACCGGTTGCGGCGAGGCGCATTGCGCCCAGGACGGGATCAGCTACTCGCTGGAAATCCGTGCCTTCAACAACCGTTACTTCAAGGCGTCGATCAAGCTGCCGGAGACGTTGCAGTTTCTCGAGGAGCGCGTCGAGAAGGCGTTGCGGAGCGAACTCGGCCGCGGCAGCGTCATCTACCAGTTGCGCGTGCGAGATCAACGGGCCGCGGCCGCGTACGGCGTCAACGTTGCGGCGCTGCAGGCGTACGTCGATCAGATCAGCCGGGCGCGGCTGCCGGAAGGGGTGTCCGCCGCGGTGGATCTCGGCACGCTGGCGGCGCTGCCGGGCGTGTGCCAGCCGCCCGAACCGGACGAGGATTTCCGCCAGCAACAGGCGGCCATCATTGACCGTCTGACGCGCGAGGCGCTGGCGCACCTGGTCGCCATGCGGCTCCGCGAGGGCGAAGCGCTGCGGGCCGACCTGCGCGGCCACTGCGACGGCATCCGGGCGCAGTTGCAGCTCGTGGAACAGCGGGTGCCGGACGTGGTCGTCCTGTACCAGGAGCGGCTGGCCGCCCGCGTGAACACGCTGCTGGAGGAGTCGCGCTTGCAGCTCGAGGCGGACGCCCTGGCCCGCGAGGTGGCGCTCTATGCCGACCGTTGCGACGTGACCGAAGAGATCACGCGCTTGCGTTCCCATCTGGACCAGTTTCTGGCGGCGTGCGACAGCGGCGACCAGGTGGGGCGCAAGCTCGATTTTCTGGCCCAGGAGATGCTCCGCGAGGCGAACACCATCGGCAGCAAGAGCAACGACGTGCGCATCGTGCAGGCCATCGTCGAGATCAAGAGCCTGGTCGACCGGCTGAAGGAGCAGGTCCAGAATGTAGCGTGACGCCGGGAACCCAGACCCCTGCCGACGCTGGCAAGGTCGAAGGTCGAACGTCGAATGTTAAACGTCGAGCGTAGAACGTCGAACGTCGAATGTTAAACGTCGAACGTCGAATGTCGAATATCGAATGTCGAATGTCGAACATCGAACATCGAGCGCCGAACGTGGATTGCGGCCCTGAAATCCACCGTGATGAAGTCTGCGTGCTCCGCTCTGCAGCCGCGAATGCGGCTGAGGGCTGTAGCCGCGGGTGAAGCCCGTCTGCGGGCGAACCCGCGGATGGGAGGGTCCTCGATCCCCCCCAGGGGAGCCGCGCAGCGGCGAAGGAGGGCGCGTGACGTGCGTCCATGGGAAATGAAGGCAGGTGCCCCATGACGCCTGACGCGCCCGGTCAGCGCCGGGGGGGGCTGGTGATCATCAGCGGCCCGTCCGGCGTCGGCAAGAGCAGCATCTGCGCCGCCCTGCTGGATCGGCTTCCGGGCGCGGTGTGGAGCGTCTCGGTGACCACCCGGCCGCAGCGGCCGGGCGACGTGCCGGGGCAGACGTACGAGTTCGTTTCCGAGGAGGAGTTCCAGCGGCGATCCGCGGCCGGGCACTTTCTGGAGGAGGCGGTCTACTGCGGCCACCGCTACGGCACCCCGAAGGCGCCGGTCGAGGCCGCCATCCGCGACGGCCGCGTCGTCGTTATGGAGATCGACGTGCAGGGGGCGATCCAGGCGGCCGCCCGCATGCCGGACTCGTTCCGCATCTTCATCCTGCCACCCACGCCCGAGTCGCTGCGCGCCCGGCTGGAGGGCCGCAGGACCGAAGGCGAAGAGGCGCTGGCCCGCCGGCTGGCGAAGGCCGACGGCGAGATCGCGATCGCCCGCGACAGCGGGTGCTATCATCATTTCGTGGTCAACGACGACCTCGAATCGACCATTCAGCGCGTGCTGGACATCATCACACAGGAGACATCAAGCGCATGATTGCCGGATTGCAGGACGACCAGCTCATTCACAAGTTCGGCGGGCGTTTCAAGCTCACCGCCCTCATTCAGCGCCGCTGGCTTCAGCTCATGCAGGGCGCCCGCCCCATGGTGCCGCACGAGGGCCTGACCCCGCTGGAGGTGGTGGTCCAGGAGATCGCTGAGGGCAAGCTGGAGCTGACTATGGAGACGCCCGCGGAAGCGGGCGAGGACGTGGAGGTCGATGCCTGACGCCCCGGGACAGGCCAGCGTCCCCGGCCGCGAGGTGCTCGTCGGCGTCTGCGGCGGCATCGCCGCGTACAAGGTCTGCACCGTCGTCTCGCGGCTCGTCCAGTGCGGGGCCGGCGTGACGGTGGTGATGACCCGCGCCGCTCGCGAGTTCGTCACGCCGCTGACCTTCAAGGCCCTGTCGGGCCGGCCGGTGGTGGACGACCTGTGGACCGCGCCCGACGCCCAGGATACACAGCACATACGCCTGACCGAACGGGCCGACCTGGTCCTGGTGGCCCCCGCGACGGCGAACATCATCGCCAAGATGGCCTGCGGCCTGGCCGACGAAGTGCTCAGCACGGTCCTTCTGGCCGCGGGTTCTCCGGTGCTGATCGCCCCCTCGATGAACGAGCGGATGTGGAACCACCCGGCCGTGCGCGCCAACATGACCACCCTGCGTGACCGCGGCGTGATGGTGATCGAACCGGAATCCGGCTGGCTGGCCTGCCGCACCATCGGCGCCGGCCGCCTGGCCGACCCGGAACGAATCGCCGACGCGGTCCTGGACGCCCTTCGAGCAAGGTCCTCCGGCGCGCCTCGAGCAAGGAAGTCAGGCAGTCAGGCAGTAGGGGAGTAAGGGCGCGAGAGCGTGTGGCACCGGCATCTTGCTGGTGGTCGCGGCGAAGCCGCGACTGGCGTGGCCTGGAAGGCCACACCCACCGGCTGGAAGCCGGTGCCACACCGAAAGGCCGCCCTCCGCAAGCGCCATGCACCCGCGCGCGAGGGCGTAAGGGAATAAGGGCGCGAGGGACCTTCGACCTTCGACTCTACAACCTTCCAACCTTCAACCTTCCAACCTTCCAACCTTCAACCCCTTATGAAGCTCCTCGTCACCGCCGGTCCGACCCGCGAGTTCTTCGACTCGGTCCGGTTCATCTCGAACCCGTCGAGTGGGAAGATGGGGTATGCGATCGCGGCCGAAGCGGCCCGGCGCGGCCACGGGGTGGTGCTGGTCTCCGGCCCGGTCGATCTGCCGGACCCGCCCGGAGTGCGGGTCGAGCGCGTCGTTTCGGCAGACGAGATGTTCGAGGCCAGCGTGGCCGCGTTCGACGAGTGCGACGCCGCCGTCATGACCGCGGCCGTCTGCGACTACCGCCCCTCGCGCCGCCTGCCTCACAAGCTGCAGAAACGCAACCAGCCGCGCCAGATCCTCCTCCAGCCGACCCGGGACATCTGCGCTCACCTCGGCTCGATCAAGGGGGACCGTGTCGTCGTCGGTTTCGCGATGGAGGACCACGACGCGCATGCCCATGCCGAATCGAAGCTTAAGCGCAAGAACTGCGACGCCGTCGTCCTCAACGGCCTGGCCAACGTCGGCGCCGACCTGGCGGAGGTTGAGATCCTCACCGCCGACGGCCGCTGGACCGGCCCGTACCGGGGCGCCAAGGCGGAAATCGCCGCCAGGATCGTCGAACGGATTGAGGGTTGGAAGGTTGGAAAGTTGTAAGGTTGCAGGTTGAAGAAGGGTTGAGGGTTGGGAGGTTGGAAGCTTGCAGCTTGAAGGAGATCACCTCCCGATCTCAGTGCTCCACCCTGTGGGCCGTCGCCCTGTAAACCATACAAAATCCCAACATTCGACCGTCCCGACCTCCGAACCTCTCAAC
This sequence comes from Phycisphaerales bacterium, assembly GCA_003597935.1. GTDB lineage: Bacteria > Planctomycetota > Phycisphaerae > UBA1845 > UBA1845 > SURF-32. The sequence continues at coordinate 17,413 of QZJT01000028.1, forward strand.
CGCTCCGCCTCCGAACCCGGTAGCCTTCCGGCCTTTGGCGCCCGCCACCCTCCAAACTGCAACCTTGCAGCCTGCCAACCTTCAACCTCTTTCGAGCCCGCAACCTTGCAGCCTGCTAACCTGCAACCCCTCGTCAACCTTGAACCTTCCAACCTTGCAACCTTCCAACTCGTCCCGCCAGGTGTCCCTCCCTGCGCGGACGACTCCTGACGTGTCATTCTGGGAAAAATGGAGATTTCGGCGAAGACTGGGCAAGGTCGATGCCAAGCCGACGCCCGGTCGTGGGAGGGGCACTGCCCGGGGGCGCGGCCGGGGCGGTCGGGGGGCGCGAAAAACGCCCCTCGGCGGGGCGAATCCGGGGCAAATCCTCAAGGCGTAGCGAAGGGCGGGCCGATAGCGACCCTATCGGTTGCGCGTGCCCGGAGGCTCGCGCCTTGGCGTGTTGGGGAGGCGGCCAGCGCGGCCCGCGGCTTTTTTTTGCGGAGGGGGAGTTGACGGCCGGCTTGTCGTCCGTACAATTCGCTCGCGTTGGAACGGCGGGTCCGGTGAAGCGTTGGTGAGCCGGGCCGGTTTTGGCGTACTTCGGTGGCGGTCGCTTCGCATGTTGGCGCGTAAACGAAGCGGCCGCGGCGCCTCCAACTCTCTCGTTTGTTTTTAGTTCGCGATCGGACAAGTCATCCCGAATGGGCCGTCGGCCGCCGGTGGCGGCGACGCGGCGGTTTGCAGGAAACTGGACGGACGTGATCGCTTTCCCGACAACGCGGCCTGGAACGCCCGTGCCGGCGTGACGATCGCCGTCTGTGCGCGGCCGCCGCGGCCGCGTCTGGATATCGGAAAACAGCGTGTGACTTACGGATCACGCAACAGTCTTTCTCTGGAGGATCATGATGGTAGGTTCCAAATGGCTCGGTAACAACGCATGGGCACGCGTGTCCCGCGTCGGCACGCTGTTCGGGGTCGCCGCCATGCTGTGTCTGACGGCAGGCTGCCCCTTTTTCGTGCCGGTCAACCCGTGCGATCCCGATCCGTGCGCGGATCAGGAAGGTACGACGTGCGTCAACGTCAGCGGCGAGGCACAGTGCCTGCTGCCCTGTACGGCCGACGAGGAGTGCGATGTGGCCGATCTGTGCGCCCCCGAGGCGTGCGCTGAGGTGGAAGGCGCCCCGGCCGATGCCGGCACCTTCTGCGTGGCCACCGAGGTCGAGTGCCCGGAGGGTGAGGTCTGCGATCCCGGCACCGGCGAGTGCATCCCGCCCTGTGCGGAGGACGCGGATTGCGACGATGGCGCGTTCTGCAACGGCGCCGAGACGTGCAACACCGAAACCGGTCAGTGCAACCCGGGGACGGCCGCCTGTGCGGAACCCCAGGTGTGCGACGAGGACAACGACGCCTGCGTCGATTGCCTCGACGACGCCGGCTGCGATGACGGCGACCTGTGCACAACCGACACCTGCACCGACGGCGTCTGCGCCAACGATCCGGTCGACTGCGGTGAGCAGATCTGCAACCCGGCCGACGGCGCCTGCGTCGATTGCCTCGCCGACGGGGATTGCGCCGAAGGCGAACTCTGCGTGGCCAACGTCTGCGTCGCTCAGTGCGTCGTCGACGAAGACTGCCCAGACGACGGTGATCTCTGCACCACCGAGACCTGCACCGATGGGACGTGCGGCAGCAGCCCGGTTGATTGCGGCGAGCAGGTTTGCAACCCGGCCGACGGCGCCTGCGTCGATTGCCTCGCCGATGAGGACTGCGGCGTCGACGAGGTCTGCAACCTCGACACGAACACGTGTCAGCCGGCGGAGCAGCCTGTGTGCGAGACCAACGAGGACTGCGTAGAGGATGGGTTCTGCAACGGGACCATCGCCTGTGTCGACGGAGTGTGTACCAACGGTGCGCGGCCGTGCGACGATACCGACGTGGACGGCAACATCCTCACGTGCGAGCAGGGCGCGGCTGAGAGTTGTGCCGAGGGCGACAATGAAGCCGTCTGCACGCCTTGCCCGTCACCTCAAATCAGCTTCACTCTGGGTCAGGACAACCTGACCGGCACAACCGGTGATGACACGTTCAGTGCGCCGCTGGAATTCAACTCCGGCAGCGGGACCCAGGTGGCGACGCTTCAGACTGGCGACGCCGCCAATGGCCTGGCGGGTGCGGATACCCTGAATGCTTCGTTCAACCCGACGGCAGCGGCCACCGTCGTCCCGACGCTCTCGGGAATCGAGACGTTCAACCTGACGAACTTCGGCGGTGCGGCCCTGACGCTTTCGGGCGCCAACATTACCGAGGTGACGGACATCAACTCCGTCAGCAGCGTGGATGACCTGGTCGTCAACAACCTTTCCGCCATTGCCAACGGCGGTCTGAACACGATCACCGACGCGGGCGTTGATCTGCTGCTGTCGTTCAAGTCGTCCGCGACCACTGGCGGCAGCGACGCACTGACGCTGACCATTTCGGACACCACCGGCGGCACGTTCAGTGTGACCACGGGGGCGGCCAACGGTTTCGAGACCGTCAACATCGTCAGCGGCGGATCGTCCGCCAACACGCTGGACGACTTCGTCCAGACGACGGGCACGACGCTGGCCACGGCCGTCGTGACTGGCGACCAGCAGTTGCAGATCAAGGAACTGCCGGAGACGATTACTACGATCGACGGCAGCGGCACCAGCGGCGGCCTGACTCTGGGCAACGGTACGTCCACCGCCAACTACGCCGACTTCCACAACGGCGCCGCCGACGTGGACATGAAGAACGTGTCGGGCGGCTCCGGCGATGACACCTTCATCTTCGGGGCCTTCCTGCTCGGCACGGATTTTGACCAGTCGGGCCAGTCGCTGGACGGCAACGATGGCACGGACGTCGTCCAGGCGTCGCTGGGTTCGTCGATCAGTACGGGTATCCCGTTTGCGGACATCGAGGAGTTCCGCTTCAACGCAACGGCCAATGGCCTTCTGGTCAACGTCGGATCGGCGCAGACGGCGCTGAAGACGTTCACCAATGAGGCGGACGGAACGGCCAACACCATCAACTTGTTGAGCGTGCCGCACTCGGCGCAACACGTTTTGAACTTCCGCGGCAACAACACCGCGGCGGCGCAGACGTTCGACACGATCACCTATACTGCTTCCGGCGTGGGCGGCGGTACGGACGCGTTGACCATCAACGTCAACAACCGCGGCACGTCGCTCAACAGCAGCGGCAGCGCCAACAAGTTCACCGTCGGTACGATCACTGCGGACAGCATCGAGCAGTTTACGGTGAATGTGACGGACGGTCCGGTGAATTCGTTCGGGCTCTCCGCCACGGGGATGACCAGCTTCACCATCTCGGCTGCCGCCACGTCGGCGGGCAACTCGGACGTGACGCTGGGCACCTTGGTGACGACCGGCGGCGCTGACACCATCACCACCGTCAATGCCAGCGGTGTGACCGGTAACTTCACCGGAGGTACGGTCAACGACCTGGCCACCGGAGCCCTGATCACCCTGGGTAACGGCGATGACTCGATCAGCGGTGGGACCAGCGGCGGCAACACTCTGACGTTCCAGGGCGGAGCCGGCAACGACACGATCACTGGCTCGGCCCAGATCGACACGATCAACGGCGATGCCGGCAATGACACGCTCAACGGCGATGACGGCGTAGACGCGATCAACGGCGGCGATGGCAACGACACCATCACCAGCGACAGCGCGACGGTGGCTAATGCCGACGCTGACACCATCAGCGGCGGCAACGGCGTGGATACAATCGTGTGCCTCAGTGTGGGCGCGGCTTCTGCTAATGCGGACACGATCAGCGACTTCGCCACGGGGTCCAGCGGAGACCAATTCGATCTGGATTTGTCGTCCTTGGAAACGGCCGGTGCGGTCGATGCGGACGAGGCGATTAACTTCGTCGAACCGCAGGACGCCAGCGCTGTCGTGGAGACGGATGCCACCGTTCTTCACGAATGCGCGGCTGCGGGTGCATGTACGCCTGCAGCAAACGCGAACGTGATCGTGATGCTTAACGCGTACACCACCACCGCCCTCCTGGAGACCGGCATTGAGGCCGGCGGCACGAACGCCTTCGTCGTGGCCAACGCGTTCGACGGCACGGCTGGCCGGGCGTTCCCCGTGGTCTACGCGGACGGCACGGATGCGTTTCTTGCGGTGTGCTTCGTGGAGACCGCGGACGGCACCGCGGACACGGACTTGGACTCTGGAAACATGACGTGCGTGAACATTGCCAAAATGAGCGGCAATGCGGCCATCACGGCCGGCGAGTTCAACGCCGCCAACTTCGATTACATCCCGTAATCGGGTTTGAAGTGCAGTGACATAGGGAGGCTGGACCTCCTGCCCGGATGCAGTTTCAGGCGGGGTCGCCCTTACGCGGCCCCGCTTGTTTTGTCGCGCCGGCCCACGTGTTGGGGCTGTAGTTGCGCAGCGGCGAACAAATGGTGAGGCGAGGATGCAGTGGCCGCCCAGGTCACGACGATCCTCCTGGACATGTTGATCATCTACTTCAACACGACGACCAGTACCACGCACATGACCCAGGATCCGGACGCGGGCGCGGACGGCGCCGGCACCATCAAGCTGCTGGGTAGCCTGACGAACATCACGACGCAGGGCGCCCACGACACCTTGACGGCAGCCAACATCGACAGCCAGGCGTAAGCCGGTGGCCGAACCGGGTCGGGGTGTCCTGGCCCGGATTTCCTGAGGTCCTTTTCACGGGGCCGGTCCTTCGGGACCGGCCTCTTTTTTTGCGCGATCACGGCCAGGGCAGAGTGCCGCATATTGAGGAACCGCAGCGCCTGAGCAGAACGGCGGTCGTGGCATGACGCGCAAGGCGGCGACCATGCGCGCCGGTAGCCGCGAAGCGGCGGGAGGGGTGTAGCCGTGACGTGCAAGCGGATAACCATCCGTGCCGTTCCGCAGCCGCGAAGCGGCCGAAGGGCTGTAGCCACGGGTGAAGCCCGTCTGCGGGCGAACCCGTGGACGGATCGCCGCCCCCCCAGCGGGGGAGCCGCGAAGCGGCGACGGATGCGCCCGCGAGCGCCTCAACCCCGCAGCGACGATACCCGAACTGGGCGTGATCGTTACCCGCAGATTCGATCGGGGCACGCCGACAGATGCCGGATTCGTGGTTCTTTCGGGTGCCGCATTCGCGCTTGCCGGATGGGTGTGGGCGTTGTCACCCGCCTTCCTTCGCCGCTTCGCGGCTCCCCGTCTTCTTGGAACCTCGCCCATCCGCGGGTTCGCCCGCAGACGGGCGTCACCCGCGGCTACGTCCCCGCGCCGCATTCGCGGCTGTAGGACGAGGAGTGAAAGCGGATAGCCCGATCGTTCGTGAAGTAAGGGAGCGTGCCCTTCAGATCAGCCAGCGCTTCGGCCATGACCTGAAGGCATACGCCGCGTACCTCAAGCGCATCGAGGAGCAGCACCGCGACCGTGTGGTCAGCCGGATCACCGTCGTGCCGGCCGCGCCCAAACAGCCACCGCCGGCCAGCGGTGCGTGACGCGTCCGGCGGCCGAGTATTCTGTGTGGCACCGGCTTCCAGCCGGTGTGCATGGCGTGCCAGGCCGCCGCTTGCTCCCGGTCACCGGCAAGATGCCGGTGCCACACAACCACTGGCAAGATGCCGGTGCCACACTTCCGCCGCCCCGGTCCTGACACGGGCGCACGGAGGTGTTCCGCCGGTGCGGCTACAGTGCGCGCCATGGCCGACCGCTGGGGACCGGCCTTGTCAACTCACACTTGCCGCCCGTCCGCTGTCCGCGGGACGCAAGATCGGGTACAATCCCGTGATGAAGCTCCCGAATGGCGAGCGCGCGATCGTGGACGATGCGAAACTGTCCGATTACGTATTGAGCCCGACGCATCCCGTGGGGCGGCACCATGCCGCGCTGTTCGCCAGATTGTTGGGTATCGACCTGGAGAATGCCGAAGTCCTGAAGGCTGCGTTACTCTCAGCGGCATGCACGGCAGATGTCGACAGTCAAGAAAGGACCCCTTTCGGGCGCAAGTTCAGGCTGATTGCCAACGTCAGTGGACCCGGGGGCGAGAAGCCGGTTGTGTCGGTCTGGATCATCGAAGAGGGATCGGACCGGCCGCGATTGGTAACTTGCTTCGTGGAATAAGCCATGCTGATTGAACATGACGTCGTGACGGTGGTGGAGGACGTGCCGGACCGCGGCCTGTCGACCGGAGACGTGGGTGCCGTCGTCCATTGCTATCCTGACCGCGAGGCGTACGAAGTCGACTTCGTCGACGAGACGGGACGGTCTAAGGGCGTCGTTACCCTGACAGGAAACCAGTTGCTGCGCTTGAACCTGCGCTCGCTGGTTGCCTGACGCCCGAGGCGATGACGATGCGCCGTTCCGCAGCCGCGAAGCGGCCGAAGGGCTGTAGCCACGACGTGCAAGCGGATGACCATGCGTGCCGTTCCGCAGCCGCGAAGCGGCCGAAGGGCTGTAGCCACGGGTGAAGCCCGTCTGCGGGCGAACCCGTGGACGGATCGCCGCCCCCCCCAACAGGGGAGCCGCGAAGCGGCGGAAGGGCTGTAGCCACGGGTGAAGCCCGTCTGCGGGCGAACCCGTGGACGGGTCGCCGCCCCCCCCAGCAGGGAAGCCGCGAAGCGGCGACGGATGCGCCGGCGAGCGCCTCAACCCCGCAGCGACGATACCCGAACTGGGCGTGATCGTTACCCGCGGATTCGATCCAGTCACGCCGGCAGACGCCGGGTTCGTGGTTCTTGCCGGTGCCGCATTCGCGCTTGCCGGATGGGTGTAGGCGTTGTCACTCGCCTTCCTTCGCCGCTTCGCGGCTCCCCGGGTCTGTGCAGCACCTCGCTCATCCGCGGGTTCGCCCGCGGACGGGCGTCACCCGCGGCGACGTCCCCGCGCCGCATTCGCGGCGGGAGTTGCTGGGGAAACTGCACGCCCAGCGGAAACCTGCGATCACATGCCGCAGGAACTCCCGGCATGAATGCCTGGGCTCTGGAGAGGCGTGTACGCCTCCCTCCAGAGCCCCGCGTTTCAAGGCGGGCGGAGTCGTCGCGAAGGTGAGCGTTGTCCCCCCGAGCCCCGCCTTTCAAGGCGGGAGTTGCTCGGCGAATCGCACGCCCAGCGGAAACCTGCGATCACACGCCGCAGGAACTCGCGGCATGAATGCCGGGGCTCTGGAGAGGCGTGTACGCCCCCCTCCAGAGCCCCGCCTTTCAAGGCGGGAGTTGCTGGGGAAACTGCACCCCCAGCGGAAACCTGCGATCACACGCGGTCGGAGCTCCCGGCATGAATGCCGGGGCTCTGGAGAGGCGTGTACGCCCCCCTCCATAGCCCCGCGTTTCAAGGCGGGCGGAGTCGTCGCGAAGGTGGACGTTGTCCCCCCAGAGCCCCGCCTTTCAAGGCGGGAGTTGCTGGGGAAACTGCACCCCCAGCGGAAACCTGCGATCACACGCCGCAGGAACTCCCGGCATGAATGCCGGGGCTTTGGGTGTGGCTAATCCCGCGGCACGATGTCGATCGACGCCGAAGTGACGCGCAGCGTCGCGGACGCCGGCGCGTCGGTTGGTCCCGCGTCGCTGTTGCCGACCTGCCGCGTCATCTGCGTTCGTCCGGCGATGATGAAGTGGTACGCGCGGCCCGGCGCCAGCGTCAGATCGAACTCGATCTGCTCCCGCCCGGCGTTGCGGACGGATCCATCGTCGTCGATCGCGTCGGCGATCACCTGCCTGCGGAGGATGCGCCGCTGGGAATCGAGGACGACGACCTTGAAGGTCACCTGTCCGGTCAGTCGAGCGGCGGCCACGTTGCTCTCCGGCGCTTGGAGTTCGTAATCGTAATCGACCGTGAACGTCACGCCCACGTCCTGTGCGGCGGCGCGCCCGGCCGCAACGACGTGTCCGAGGGTGAACTCGCTCCAACCGTCACCGATGCCCGCAAGCGACGCGGACGCGTGGGCGGCGCCGGATGGCTGGGCTGCGCTTTCGGCAGTGGCGTCGCCGGTCGAAAAGCGCGACGAATCCGCCACCGTCAGCGGCGCCGCGGCCGGGACGTGAACCCCGCCGGCCGGCACCGAGGGCGCGCTCGCCGTTGCGGCCGTCTGGCGGGGTTCGAGCAGCGACTCCCCAAAGTCGCCTTCGGAACACCCGGCCGCGAGCAAAACCACAGACGCCAGCATCGAGATCGCCGCACGGCGTCCGCGCGCCGGCGTGGCTGGTACCTGCTGCACCTGCTCCGGACTGCGTAACCGGCCATCTGTCATGCTGCCGCACCCTCACCTTGCAACGAATGCGCCGGACACCGCGCCTGCGCGCCCGGCGCGGCGCCCCGCGCCTGACCGACATGATACGACCGATCGCGGGCGCGGCAATCGAAGCCCACCGATGGCGGCAATCGACCTCACGCCGCCTCCGACCGCCGGTGGGGAACCGGTGCAGCAGCCCTGAACTCCACCTTTCAAGGCCGTGCGCGGACCGCGGGCTGGAGACGACGCCGGCCTCGGAGCCCCGCCTTTCAAGGCGGGCGGGTATGTGCGGCAGCGCGGCTGCCACTTCAGAGGCGGCCGGCGCGCCCACGCTCCGCGCGGGCCAACAGCCGTGCGGCTCGCTCGATGCCACGGCGACCGTGCCGCGCACCTGCCGCCGTCGTCGCAGCCCAGGATGCCCTTGCAACAGGCGGCGATTTCCGGGATAAGCCCCGGGTCGGGTCTGTCGCGTCTGATACGTACACGTCGTCGGGCGCGGGAGAATCCGCCCGCCGCGGCCGGATGAGGATCTTGCACGGGCGATTCCCGACGAATGAAGTCACCATGTTCGCCCCGGTCAATCGCAACCCTACGCCGCGGGAACTGTCGAGCTTCGGCTGGATCATGCTGGGCGGGTGCGCCACCCTGTCGGTCGTGCTCGGCGTCGTCAGCGTTCGCGCCGCCCTTGAGGAGGGGCGTGAGCCGGCCGTTCCGGTCGTCGTATGGATCCTGGCGAGCGTCGGGGTTGCGGTGTGGCTGCTCTCCCGGCTGTCGCCGCCGGCGACGCGGGCGCTTTACGTCGGCTGGATGACGGTCACCCGGCCGATCGGCATCACGGTGTTCTTCGTCGTGATGACCGTGCTCTTCGTGCTCTTCCTGCCGGTTTTTTCGCTGATCGTGCGGCGGGCGGATCCGCTGCGGCTGAAGCGCCGGCCGGGCGACTCCTACTGGGAAGACGTGGCGCCGCAGAGGCCGTCGCTGCGGCAGATGGCGAGGCTGTCATGAGGGAGCCAGTGCAGTTCCGGCGGTTGGGCCTGGTCTTGGAAGACACCGGCTGGAAGCCGGTGCCACACAGGATCACCGGCTGGAAGCCGGTGCCACACAGCTAATGAACATCCTCGGCGTTTCATGCTTCTACCACGACTCCGGCGCGGCGCTGGTCCGCGACGGGCGTCTCATCGCCGCCGCCGAGGAGGAACGCTTCAGCCGCAGGAAGCACGACAACGGCTTCCCGTCGCGGGCGATCGACTACTGCCTGCGGGAGGGCGGGCTGACCATCGACGACGTCGATTACGTGGTGTTCTATGAGAAGCCGCTGATCAAGTTCTCGCGCATCCTGGAGACGATCCTGGCGTCCTGGCCGCGGTCCTACCTGCCGTGGGTCACCGGCCTGCCGCAGTGGGTGGCCAACAAGATGAACGTGCCGCGCGAGATCCGCCGCCGGCTGAGAACCACGCGGCCGGTGCTGTGCTGCCGGCACCATATCTCTCACGCCGCCAGCGCGTTCCTGGTGTCGCCGTATGACCAGGCCGCGATCATCTCCGCCGACGGCGTCGGCGAATGGACCACCACCGCGTGGGGGGTCGGCCGCGGCACGGACATCCAGTTCCACAAGGAGATCCGTTTCCCGCACTCGATCGGCCTGCTGTTCAGCGCCATCACCGCGTACCTGGGCTTCCGCGTCAACGACGCCGAGTGGAAAGTGATGGGCCTGGCGCCGTACGGCCGGCCGACGCTGGTGGACAAGTTCCGCCAGATCGTCGACATCCGCGACGACGGCGGCTTCCACCTCGACATGCGCTACTTCGCCCACACCTACTCGACCGAACGCATGTTCAATCGGCGCTGGGAGCGGCACTTCGGGGCGCCGCAGCGGCCGCGGGAGACGGAATTGAACGACTTCCATCGCGACGTGGCCCATTCCGGGCAGAAAATCGTCGAAGAGATCATGGTGAAGATGGCGTCGCACGTGCAGCGCACCACGGGCATGAAGAACATCTGCATCGCCGGCGGGGTGGGGCTGAACTGCGTGGCCAACTGGCGCATCTACCGCGAGTGCGGCTTCGAGAGCATCTTCATCCAGCCGGCCGCGGGCGACAGCGGCGGCGCCCTGGGGGCGGCGTTCTACGTCTACCATTCCGTCCTGCGCCGGCCGCGGACGTTTACGATGGAACACGCCTGCTGGGGTCCGCAGTTCAGCGATGACCAGATCGCCGAATCCGTCATCGATCGGCACGGCGTGCCGCACGAGTGCTTCCGCAACGAGGAGGACCTGATCGACCGGACGGCGCGGATGATCGCCGAGGGCCAGGTGGTCGGCTGGTTCCAGGGCCGGATGGAGTTCGGCCCGCGGGCGCTGGGGGCGCGGTCGCTGCTGGCCGACCCGCGCTCGGAGAAGATGAAGGACATCATCAACGCCAAGGTGAAGTTCCGCGAGGCGTTTCGCCCGTTCGCCCCGGCCGTGCTGAAGGAGCGGGCCCACGAGTATTTCGACATGCCGGCCGGGATGGACGCGCCTTACATGCTGCTCGTGCCGTCGGTCCGTCCCGAAGTCCGGGACCGGATTCCGGCCGTGACGCATCAGGACGGCACTGGCCGCGTCCAGACCGTCACCGAGGAGCACCACCCGCGTTACTACCGCCTGATCCGCCGCTTCGGCGAACTCACCGGCGTGCCGGTGCTGATCAATACGTCGTTCAACGTCCGCGGCGAGCCGATTGTCTGCACCCCGAAGGACGCTTACCATACGTTCCTGAATACCGGCATCGACGCCCTGGTGATGGGCAGCTTCATCATCACCGAGAAGCCGCGGCCGGTGGACTACGACGCCGGCATGGCCCGCAGCGTGGCGCTGGAGGCGGGTGCGCTGGCGTCGTAAGCCGGCGGAGGCGCCGGGCCCTGATGCCGCGCGGTTCCAGCTTCGCTTGAATGGAGACGAAGCCGCCGCTCGAACGAAAGACGGCGTCGAGCGCCGCGGCGACGCTTTTGACAGTTACGGATAGCCATGACCACCAGGACCAACCCGGCCGGCACGACTCCCGACACGCAGACCTGTCCCGACTGCGCCGCCGACAACGCGCTTGACGCCGAGTCGTGCCGGCAATGCGGCGCGGAACTCGGCGCCGCGGTCCAGCAGATGTCGCTGCTGGCGGAGTTCTGGCTCTTCCTGCGGCAGGAAAAGAAGTGGTGGATGATCCCGATGATCGCCGTGCTGCTGATCATCGGGGGGTTCCTGGTGTTCGCCAGTTCCTCTCCACTGGCGCCGTTCCTCTATCCGCTGTTTTAGACGCGGATGGACGCGGATGGCCAGTGCCGACGGTTCGTGCGCCGCGCCGCCCCCGCCGACGCGTGACGCCGGATCACGGAGCGTCGCACGCACCATATCGGCTGAGCACTTCCGCGACGACGTCGTGCCCGTCCGGGCTCCAATGGTCGTCATAGGTGAAGTAGACCTGCCGGCCGCCGGCCAGTGCTTCCCGCAACGGTTCGGTCAGACTGACGAACTCGATCTTCTCTCGCGCACACCATTCGCTCAGCAGCCGCTCCTTGTTGTCCAGCGAGCCCATCAGGTCCGCACGAAATTCCTCCGGCGGCGGCAGATCGTCCTCGCGCAGACGGGCGAACGCGTGCAGCTTGTCAGCCGGGATGCGATCGACCGCCAGCGGAAGCACCACGTGCGGCTTGCTCGGAGCATACGCGATGATGAAGCGGTCCTGCCGCTCAACACACAGGCCGCGCATGCGGGTGAAGTTCTCGCGGATCGCCTCCCACTGCCCGGATTCCGCCAGCTCCTCCGTCGTCTTGTAGAGATCCAGCAGCAGGTTGGGCGAAAACGCATAGGCGGGACCGTCGCCGCCCGGCACGCGCACGGGCATCCAGGACAGCACGTCCATGCCCGACACGCCGCGGCTCGACCCGACGTCGCCGAGCGAGCCCACGATCGTCCGGTCGAGCGCTTGCAGGATCGGCGATTGCTTGAAGAACCGGCGCCCCTCCGGCTCCGGCGTGTCCCGCACCTCGGCGGTGCGGAAGTCGTTTTCCTCGTAGAACAGGCAGATCACCACCCGCGGATCGAGCGACGGACCGAACTCGCGCAGCACGGCCAGGTAGTTGTGCGGGGCGTAGCCCGACATGCCGGTGTTGTACAGCGATGTGCCGCAGCGCTCCCCCAGCCGCCGCGGCCAGGCGTGCTCGTCCGAGACGTTGGACCCTTCCGCATAGGAATCGCCGATCACCAGCACCTCCGCCCGCTGGAGCGCCTCGGGGTTGCGATAGCCGCGCGCGTCCGTCGACAGCTTCCCCTGAAACGCAGGATAACCCGGCGGCGCATCGGGATAGGTGAACGCCGACTCGGGGCGGTCCACCACGTCCGCTACCGGATAAGACACGTTCGCGGGCCGATGGTACGCCAGTTTGTCCTTGATGTAGTAGACCTCGGCCGCGGATCGCTTGGCCAGATCGGACGCGCAGGTCACACCGAGTGCCGCCAGGCCGCCCGCCATCAGGATCATCGCCCGTCGCCGCTTCCGCCGCGCGTCCGGAGCAGTGGCCAGAAACAGAACGGGCGGCGAAATCAGCAGCACGCCGATGATCCAGCCAAAGTGGGTTCGCGAGTAGCGCCCCAGCAGCACCACCCGCTCTCGCGCCACCAGCTCGACCACGTCGCTGGGAATGACCCACAGCGCCAGATTGACGGCCAGCACGATGAGAATAGCGATTCGGTCCCGCGTTTTCATTCGATGATCAACCCGAGTGTACCGCAGAGGAAGCTCCGGAACGCGTGACGTGCAATCCGCAATCCGTTCTTCAACCTTCAACCCATAGAACCTTCAACCTTCAACCTTAAAACCTTCAACCTTAGAACCTCCAACCTTAAAACCTTCAACCTTAAAACCTTCAACCTTAAAACCTTCCGCGCTCGCCATCCATCATTCCCCTCGCCGTCTTCCAGTCAATCCACATCTCGTACCACCAGATGAGGTTCTTCCACCGCCCGTACGGTTCGTAGATCTGCTCGATCTCCTTGACGGACGGCTTGCGTCCGCCGGTGTAGACCCGTGACACGTGCCAGACGGTGGATGAGTCGATCGACAGCCGGTCGTGATGGCCGAGCATCGAGAGCAGGGCGTGGGCGCTGGAGGCGCCGACGCCGTGGATCGACCTGAGCCGCCGCAGCAGCTCGTCCGTCGATTCGCGCCGGGCGGCCTCGTCCAGGTCGTCCGGATCGAACGTGCCGTCGATGATCCTCTCACACAGCGCCAGGATCGACTTCGACCGGTATCCCACCCGGCACACGCCGGTCAGATACTCCTCGCCGCTCCTGCGTATCTCGCGCGGTCCGGGCCAGGCATTCAGGTGGCGGTAGTGGGGGAAAAAGGGTCCGCGCTGGGCCAGGCGGTTGATCATCTGCACCGCCTGGTCCCAGTTGACGTTGGTGCCGCAGATCATCTTCAGGACGTTTTCGGTCATCGACGCGGAGCGGATCGACCGTCCCGCCCCGATCCGCTCCAGCACGTGCAGCTTCGGGTGGGCCGAGCACAGGCCGTAGAACTCGCTCAAGTCCAGATCGAGCTTCAGCATCGTGCCCAGATCGCCGCGGATCCGCTCGACCAGTCCGTCGTCGCGGTCCGGCCCCTCGATGGTCACGTGCAGCGGCGCCACCGCCCGCCGCGGCCGGCCCTCGACCACGCTGACGCGGTAAACGTCTTTTCCTTCGCGAGTTCGCCGTCGCGACTCGCGGACATCGAGATCGCCGTCGTTATCGCCGGACGCTACGTCCATCACTTCACCGGCTCGCAGCTTCCCGCCCGAGCGCGATGCCGATCGCTTCGCCTTCCGGCGTCGCCCGTTGGCGGATTCCCAGCGCGTGATCCACTGCAGGCACCGTCCTCCTTCGCACCAGCTCAACGGCGCGCATTCGTGCCACCCGTGGCTCAGCGCCACGGCCTTGAGCGAGAACGGACGAGGTGCGTCAAGCGTCGTCGTGATCATGCCAATCTCAAGAAGGGAGTGAGGGAGTAAGGGAAGAGCGGCCCGGCGCCGGACGCTCAACCGCAGTGACCCGCATCGGGCGAGTGAGGGTGCAGCGAGTTTTCTTCCCTGACTCCCTGAATCCCTGACTTCCTTATTCCCTTACTCCCTCGCTCCCTCGCGCCGCGCCGCGGCCATTCACCGCCGCTTCACGACCACGATCGCTATATCATCGCTCTGCTCCGCCAGTCCGACGAAGCGCCGGACGTCCCACAGGAGCTGCTGCGCCATCTGCTGCGCCGGCAGGTGGCGGTAGCGCAGCATCGACTCACGAAAGCGAGGCCGGCCCATCGGCTCATCGGCGAAGTTGATCGCCTCGATCGTACCGTCGGTGGCGAACACCAGCGTGTCGCCGGGCGACAGGTCGATCGTCCCCTTATCATAAGCCTCGCCCGGCCAGATGCCGATGGGCTTGCCTCCGCGGTCCAGCGGCGTAAACGCCTCGCCCCGCAGCCGCACCGGCGCCTCGTGCCCGGCGTTGCAATAGTCCAGCCTGGTGGCGGCGCGGTTCAGCACGCCGTAGAACAGCGTCACGAACTCGTGGACTTCGGTATCGTGGCACAGTTGCCGGTTGATGAGCATCATGGACTCGTCAGCCGCCTCGACGGTCCGGGCGTGGGCCCGCAGGGTCGAACGCACGGACGCCATCAGCAGCGCCGCGGGGATGCCCTTTCCCGCGACATCCGCAATCGCAATGCCCAGCCGCCCGCCGCCCAGCTCCAGGAAATCGAAGAAGTCGCCGCCGACGTCGAGCGTCGGCTCGTACACCATGCCGAAGTCGAGCAGGCTGCTGGCCGGCGGCTCGGCCGGGATCATCCGCCGCTGAATCTGCCCTGCCCGGTGCATCTGAGCCGAAACCGCCGCCTGCCGGGTCGATTCCTCGTTCAGTCGGGCGTGGGTGATGGCGGCCGCCGCCTGGGCGCCGATGGAGCGGAGCAGTTGCGCCTCGTTGACGCTGAACGCGCGGTGCTGGCCGGTGTAGACCCGCAGCACGCCCAGCGTCTTGCCCCGGTAGGTCATGCCTACGCACAGTCCGCTGACGATCCCCTCGGCGATGGCGCTTTCACGGAACCGGATGCGCGAGTCGGTGCGGGCGTCCTCGATGTAGACGGCCTCGCCATCGAACGCCGCCCGGTCGATCGGGTTGTCGGAGAGCAGCACGCGGCCCTTGTTCAGATAGTCCTGCGATAGATTGTGTACCGCCCGGATCACCAGCTCCCCGGTGTCCTCGTCGAGCAGCCGGATGGCACACGCCTTGACCCGCAGCGCTTCGTCGACGCGGCGGGCGGTGACGTTCAGGATCTCCTGCAAGTCGCGGGTGCCGGACAGCAATTGGGTCAGTTCGTGAATCGTGCGCAGGTTTTCGATGTGGGTGGTCAGCTCGTGCGACTGGGCGTAGAGGGTGGCGATCATGTCCGCCAGAAAGTCGACGAAGCTGAAGACCGCCTGACGGCGCGCCGCTGCCCAGGCCTTCATCTCCCGGGCCGCGGCGCAGAGTGGTTCCGCGTCCATCCCGCAGCGCCGCGCCACCGCCGCGACCACGGCAAGGTCGAGAGCGGCCGGCGGACGCGCCCCGATGACGATCGTGCCGATCCGCTCGCCGTTCAGGTGAATCGGCGCACCGTACACGCTCAGGCCGGACTCGGCCGAAAAGGGAATCAACAGGGGCGAAGGCGCGGCGCAGCACTGCGCCAGGGCCGCATCGATCAAAGCCCGTCCGGGCGCTGACTCCGACAGCAGCTTCAGGTAGGCGCTGGCCCAGATCGGCGACACGGCCGCCGCGCCGGTCCGGTCGCAGATCACTACCGACACGCCCACCACCGCGGAGAAACGGTTCTGCGAGCGTTGAAGAACGTCCGCCCGCACCCGCGCTGTCAGCGGTGGCAGGGCCGGTGCGCCCGTTTCCGTTGCGGCGTCGCCTGCTGGCGGTGGGAGGGTCTCGGTCACTTCGGCGTGAAGTCCATCTTGCCGTCGATGCGGGCGACGGTCTCCGCCAGCAATCGCGCGCAATGGGTCAGGTCCGACTTGCTGACGATCTCGACCTGCGTGTGCATGTAGCGGTTCGGCACGCTGACCAGGGCCGTGGCCACGCCCGCGCGCGTCAACTGTATGGCATTGGCGTCTGTGCCGGTGCCGCCCGCGGCGGCCTCGCGCTGAAACGGGATTTTCCGCTGCCGCGCGGTGCGCAAGAGCAGGTCGCCCAGGGCGGGATTGATGTTCGGCCCGATCGAGATCGCCGGTCCGGCCCCCATGCAGATGTCGCCGTGCGACCGCTTGTCCACGTCGGGGTAGTCCGTGGCGTGGGTCACGTCCACCGCGATGCCCACCTGCGGGTCCACGCCGAAGCAGGAGGTCCTGGCGCCGCGCAGACCGACCTCTTCCTGCACCGTGCTGACCGCGAACAGGGCGCACTTGAGCGGCTTGTCCGCCGCTTGCCGCAGCGCCTCCATCACCACCCAGGTACCGCACTTGTCGTCGAAGGCCGGCGAGGCGATCAGGTCGCTGCCGAGTTCGGTGACGCCGGGCACAAACACCGCCGGATCGCCGATGTCGACGTGTTTGAGCGCTTCCTTCTTGTCCTTGGCGCCGATGTCGATCCACAGTTCGCGCAGTTCGATCTTGGCCCCCCGCTCTTCCTGTTTGAGCAGGTGGATCGCCCGCCTGCCGATCACGCCCGGCACCGGGCCTTTGCGGCCCAGGAGCGTGACGCGCGACCCCGCCAGCACCGCCGGGTCCAGCCCGCCGATCTGGTTGAAGAAGATGAACCCCTTGTCGTCGATGTAGCGGACCATCATGCCGATCTGGTCGCAGTGGCCGGCCAGCATCACCCGAGGCGAACCTCCTGTATTGATGCCGACGATGACGTTCCCGTGGACGTCGGTCTCGATGGTCTCGGCGCAGTCCGCCATGTACTCGCGCACCACGCGCTGGGCGGGCTGCTCGAAGCCGGAGGGCGAGGGTGCTTCCAGCAGGCGTTTCAGAAAGTCGTACGCGTGCGGCTTCATCAGGAGTTCCAGGCACGCCCGCGGCCGGCTGCGGACCGCCAGGCAGACTCGATGGTCCACGAACGATTGGGCGTCACGGAGCGAGTCTACGCCGCGCCCGCGCCAAGCTCAAGGCGGCCGCAACATCGGGCCGTCGGGTTGAGGTTAGGTCTGTAGCGGCGTGTTTGATATGATGGGTGAGGACCGGTGTGGATTCGGGTCGGAGAAAACCGCGTTGGTCGCGGGCGGTCGAACACCCGGCGCAGCCCCCTTTCACGGAGACGATCGACATGAACTTGCGAACGACAAACCGACTTGGCGGATGTGCCCTGGCCTTGGCGGTCGGCGTGGCCGCCCACGCTGCCGGACCAGCGGACGTTGACGCCGGGGATCATGCGGTCGGCCGCCCGGCTCTGACCGCCCCGCCTGCCCCGGCCGGCTCCATGGAAGGACCGGTCGTCACCGGCGTGCTGGAGTGGTACACGAACCAGGCCGACTTCGAGGCGGCTGCCGCCGCCCGCGGAAAGGTCAACAAGGCGGTTGAGACCTTTGAGGAGTCTACCCAGCAGCCCAACGGGAACGGCTCGCTCAACGATCCCTTGTCGCCCGGCGTGCCGAACGGTCCTTTCCCCAACGGTCTGGAGGGCGCCCCGAACCTGAGAGTGCAGTCCAATCTCAGCGGCGGCAACCCGGTGACGCCCAATCCGCGCGGCGTGGACGGACTGGTGAACCTCTCAGCCGGGTTCGGTGGGGCCGTCAGCGACCTCGTGATGCCCAACTTCTTCGCCGACAGCCTCGACTTGCAGTTCTCCGGCGGCAATAAGACCGCGGTCGGCGGCAACACCGTCGAATACACGAATGGCGGCCCGCTCGGCGTGGACATCCGGGTGTACGACACCAGCAACGCCTATCTGGGCCAGATGCACTTCTCGTCCAATATCCAGGGCACCTTCTTCGCAGGCGTCATCTCGGATGTGCCGATTGGACGCATCAACGTTTACAGCCCCAACAATGCCGGCGAAGGTCTCGACAACATCCAGCTCTGGTACACCGACGTGCAGGAGTCCCACTGCCTCTACCGCAACAAGAGGGTCAAGGCTCAGGCGTGCAACACCTGCCCGCAGTTCACGCACGAGTGCGACATCAGCACACCCGCGGTGTGTGGAAGCGTCAAGGACTGCCGCAAGCGGATCAAGCAGGTGATGGCCTGCCCCGATAACCCGGACGGCTGGTGCAAGGTCCTCCACCTGCGCTGCGACTGCAAGTGATCTGATAGCGCGGTTGCCGTACAGGCAGACGTATTATCGGACAACTTGAGCGAAAGGTCGTTCATCCGGACGGTGCCGATGCCGATGAACCTGAGTCGAATCTCCCGATCCTGGCCTGCGGCGCGCGCCGGCGCCTGATCGGATGCCAGACGCGGCGGGCGGACCGCCGCTTCGATCGGTTGCCGGCAACGGACTTTGATGAGCGGCGACGAGAAGAACCCAGCTCGCGAGCGTCGCGGCTCCGCCGCCTTCGGACTGCAGGCACGCCTGACCGTCGTCGTGATCGGGATGACCTTCTCGGTCGCGTGGCTGGCGTGTACGTTCCTGGTGTCGTCCAGCACCCGCCTGGTTCGCGACGAGCAATCGGCCTACGCGATGCACACCGCCGGGCTGCTGGCCCGCGCCGTCGCCTATGCCCAGGCCGCCCAGGGACGCATTGACGTCAACGACGTGATCCGGGAGGCGATCCGGCCGTCACGGCTGATCTTCGCGGACGTCTACGGCGCTGACTGGAAGCCGATCGCCTCCTCCCGCCGGGACGTCATCGAGCGCATCCCCCTCAACGAGGACCTGGCCCGGCCGCTGGTGGGCAATCCCAGTTTCCGCGCCGCCCAGGGCGCGATCCCGGCACACCTGGAAGTGATCTACCCCATCGCCCCGCTGCCGGATGAGATCGGGCCGGGGTCGCTGCTGACGCCCTCCGCGCCGCGCTACGTGCGCGTCGGCGTCACGGTGCAGTCGTCGCTGGACTGGACGTCGCGCACGGTGGACGTGCTGATCGGGGTGGGCATCATGGTCGGCCTGTTGGCCGTCCCGCTGTGTTTCCTGCTGGCCCGGCGGCTGGTCGTTCCGCTCGAGCGGGTGATCGACACGATGAACGAGTTCGCCGACGGCGACCTGTCGGTGCGGGCGCCGGTGGTCCGAGGCGACGAGATCGGGATGCTCGCCGACACGTTCAACGCCATGGCCGACCGCCACCGGCTGCTCTTCGAATGGCGCGGCCGGCCGTTCGTGAACGACCATCTCGACCCGTTCTTCAATGCCTCGGTCGACGCCGGCATCGTGCTGGCGACCTTTGTCGCCGCCGCCGACCGCGTCGGGCTGGGCACCTG
>QZJT01000035.1 GCA_003597935.1 Phycisphaerales bacterium
TCGCGTGCTTCGGATTGGCTTGCTCGCGTGCTTCGGATTGGCTTGCTCGCGTGCTTCGGATTGGCTTGCTCGCGTGCTTCGGATTGGCTTGCTCGCGTGTAGATGCGATGTCGTATGGTGCGGCATGACGCGCTCTATCTTCATTCGTTATTCGACATTCGACATTCGACATTCCCGCGCGGTTCACCCCCGCGCCGGCATGGCCGCGTGCAGCGCCTCCGGGTCTTTCGCCCAGCGGCGGGCGGTCTCGACGCTGATGCGGCCGGCGGACATCAGTTGCGACAGGTGATCGTCCAGGCTGAGCATGCCGTCGCGGCGGCCGGTCTGGATGGCCGACTCGATCGAGTCGATCTTGCCGAAGCGGATGCCGATCCGCACCGGCTGGTTCACGAACATCGCCTCGAGCGCCAGCACCCGTTTCTCCTGACCTTCGACCGGCGGGAGCAGGTGCTGGCTGACCACCGCCCGCAGGCTCAGGGAAAGCTGCACCCGCACGTCGTCGTGGGCCTCGTGCGGGAACAGATCGACGAAGCGCGTCACCGCGCCCTTGGCGTCCTTGGTGTGCATCGTGGTCAGGATCAGGTGGCCGGTCTCGGCGGCGCTGAGCGCCATCTGGGCCGTCTCGCGGTCGCGGATCTCGCCCACCTGGATGACGTCCGGGTCCTGGCGCAGGCCGTACTTGAGGCCGTCGTAGAACGAGTCCACGTCGCGGCCCACCTCGCGCTGGGTAATCATGGTCGAGCTGATGCGCGGGTGTACGTATTCGACCGGCTCCTCGACCGTCAGTACGCGCAGGCCGCCTTCCTGGTTGAGCAGGTTGATCAGCGCCGCCAGCGTGGTAGTCTTTCCCGAGCCGGTGACGCCGGTGATGATCACCAGCCCGTTGGTCATGTGGACAAGCCGCGACGCCAGTTCGCGCGGGAAGCCCATCCACTCGAAGGTTGGGATCTGCACCGGCACCACCCGCAGGCAGGCGCAGAGCTGGCTGTGCGAATAGAAGACGTTGGCGCGGAAGCGGCGCTTCGTGCCCTCGTGTTCCAGGGCGATGGAGAAGTCGAAGTTTTTCTGCGCGTCGAGCCGGGCGATCACGGCGTCGGGCGCGACCGCCTCGACCATCCTTCGCACCTCGGCCTCCTCCAGCGGGTGGTCGTCCACCGCCACCAGCCGCCCGTGTATGCGCAGGGTGGGCGCGTACCCCGGGACCAGGTGGATATCGGACGCCTCGCGTTCGACGGCGCTGTGCATCAGGCCGGTCGCGCGGCGATAACTGGTCTCCATCACGTCGCTCATGGGCGGGCCCCGAAGACGCGATCCGCCGGGGCCGGACGTACCGGTGCGGCGGTCGTATGCCCCTTGTATCGAGCCGGGCCAGGGCGGGTTGCAAGGCCCGGTGTCGGCCGAGGAAGCCAGGCTGTCAGCCCGCATCGAAGTACATGTAGTATATATACTACATGTACCGTGGTGCCCAGTCGTGGCGAACAGACAGCGCTCAGGACTCGAATCGCTTCATTTGCGCGGTGCAGAGCGCTAGGAAATCCGATTCCCCCACTTCCGATGGGGTATACATACCCCATCGGAAGTGGGGGGCATGTTTTGATTTTGTTCGGCACTCCATCGCGCAGAGGCAGCTTGCGTCGCGGTCAGATGTAGTATATATACTACATCTGACGCAGACTTGAGAGTTGGGGACGCCGATGGCTGAGGCCCGCATCGCAATCGCCAAGCCGGACATCGTCCGCTTCTTCCAAGGCAGCGGACAGAAGGTGTTCAAGCAGAAGGAGCTCAGCGCCATCCTG
Source organism: Phycisphaerales bacterium (assembly GCA_003597935.1). Lineage (GTDB taxonomy): Bacteria > Planctomycetota > Phycisphaerae > UBA1845 > UBA1845 > SURF-32. The sequence goes on from QZJT01000035.1 coordinate 1,797, forward strand.
GCCGCGCAGCGGGAGTTCTGGCGGCTTCGAGCGGGGATGACGCTCAGCGAGTTCATTGAGTTCCTCATCACCAGGACAGCGTTGCGCCGGGTGGTGTTTGAGTTGCCGCATCGGAGCGAAACGCGGTATGTGTGGGGCGAGATCTCCCGGTTCAAGCTCGCGGTTTCGATGAAGGAAGGCGGGTACCTCTCGCACTATGGAGCGGTTGCACTTCACGGCCTGACCGACCAGGTGCCCAAGACCGTCTACGTCAATCACGAGCAGCGTCCGCAGCCTGCGTCGCCTGAGGGCCTGACGCAGGAGCGGCTCGATGCCGCGTTCCGTCGCCCGCAACGGACGACGGCCAACTTCACCGAGTACGAAGGATACCGGTACTGTTACGTGAATGGGAAGCACACCGGAAGACTCGGGGTCGTCGAGATGTCGGACGAGTTCGGCGACGCTGTCTCCGTGACGGGAGTCGAGCGAACGCTCATCGACATCACGGTGCGCCCGCTGTACGCAGGTGGTGTTTCGGAAGTTTTGGAAGCATACCGCAGGGCAGACGTGTCGATCAATCGGCTCGCCGCGATGCTCACGAAGCTGAAGTACGTCTACCCTTACGGCCAAGCGGTGGGATTCTACCTGCAGCGGAGTGGGTACGAGTTACCGACACTCAGGCGGCACAAGGCATTCCAGGTACCAGCGGATGCCCTGAACTTCTACCTCGGCCACGGCATGAAGGACAAGGACTATGTGCGCGAATGGCGGCTATTCGTTCCCAAAGGGATATAGCCGAGAAATGATCTCCACCACGAAGTCGAAGTAGAAATCGAAGTCCCTCAGCGGGTACCCAGGCCGAACGGTCTCTTTCACGGAAACGTAGCCTTGGGCGTGGAAGTCCCGGAATTCGATGACCCTTGAGAGGAGTGAGAGCGGCACGCGCTTGGCCTCGAACATCGCCTGGAGAAGCTCTGCCGTCTCACGGGCGCACCAGTCCAGGCTGTACGTCTCGGAAAGGTAATGAATGTCGAAGAAGTCCCGCGCCCGAGGCGTGCCGGGTCGACTCATCACCGTTGCCCGATACTCGGGAATCTGCTGGCAGATCGCTCGGAGCTTCTCACAAGCAATCATCCGCGGCGGATAAACGTAAACCACATACCCGTCGATTTCCCGCTCCTCCTTTCCCTTACAATATTCGTGCTTGCTGAGTTCAATGGTGAATGTCTTGAGTCCACCGGGACCAACGTCCCTGGCCTGTCTGGCACGCAGCTTTTGTTTCTCACGCTCGACTCGCTTGCCGGGAATCCTGTTCAGCCTCTTCTGCGTCGCCTCGTACAGATCTCGCTCCGCGAGCTTGAACTTGAGCACGTAGCCACCCCAGAACGGCAGGTCCGCGATTCGTTCCGGAGGAGGCGTCGCGTTGAACTCAACGTCAAAGACCGCGAGGCCCTCGGGTTGGAAAGTCTCGCTCAGCAGACGCTCGAATCGATCACGGAGCGCGCCGGCAGCTTCGGTGAAATCACCATCTATCGAGAAGTCGAGGTCGCGCGACGCCCGTCCTGGCGAAGGGTGGAAGAGGTCTATCGCACTTCCACCCTTGAGAACCAGGCATTCGAGAAAGTCGTTGTCCGAAAAAAGCGCGATGACGGCAAGCCGCTTTATCCGCTGCAACTGCTCTTCTTCCATGTGATTCGGGTCTCCCGACGGCTGAGACGGCGCAGACCTCCTTCGGCGGTCCGGCGTTCGGGATCGAGCCCGGTACGCTCGGTGAGCGACCAACGGATGCTCATGGGCGGCCCTGGCCGAACCTCCTGTGCTCGTCACCATGAGACCGCGGGAAGTCCGTTGCATTCGCGCCGGTTGCACGCCGCGCGCTGTCAGGGAAAACCCTGGCGCCGTTGAGCAGCACCCCGGCCCGCGGGAGCGCGAGGCGCTATTCCACGATCATCGTCCCCGGCGATTCCATCTGGTATTCGGACTCCATCTCACCCGGCGATTCCATTTCTGGGTCAGACGTCTGTTTGGATTCACGCACCGTCGTCGTCGATCGTTTGTTGGACGAGCAGCCGGCGGTCAGCGATGCCGTCGCCACCACCATCGCCGCCGCCACACAGGCCATCGTACGCATTCGATTCGCCATCACAGGATATCTCCGTATCTTGCACGCACCGCGCGACCCGCCGTCGCGCACCGAACACCGGCGGCCGCTGCCGCCGGCCCGTCCCACGGCCGCGCCGCAGAAACGCACACGCCGCCACCGCCGCGCCCCGTGAACAAGACCGCATCCGTCGCTGCTGGATAGCCCGCCTACAGTCAGAAAGCAACGCCCGCGCCGCCTTTGTCAATTGCACGCAACCGCCCTACAACAAACGGACCATGCTGCTCGACCTCACGCGTGACGACCGCACCTGGCAGGACGTGTACAAACTGTGCGTGACCTTCGTGGTCCCTCGACCGATCGCGCTGGTCTCGACCGTCTCCGCCGACGGCGTCCGCAACCTGGCGCCGTTCAGCTTCTACAACATGGTTTCGGCCAACCCGCCGGTGGTGATGTTCTGCCCCGGCACGCCCTCGAAGGGGGGCAAGAAGGACACGCTGCGCAACGTGGAGGCGACCGGCGAGTTCGTCGTCGCCACCGTCACCCACTCTATCGCCGATCCGATGAACCAGGCCAGCGCGTCGCTGCCTCCCGAGGTCGATGAGTTCGAATACTCCGGTTTCACGCCGCGGCCGGCGCTGCACGTGCGGCCGGCGCTGGTGGCCGAGTCGCCCGTCAACGTCGAGTGCCGTCTGGACCGCATCGTCAGCTTCGGAGACCTGCCCGGGGCCGGGAACGTCGTCTTCGGGCGCATCATCGCCATCCACGTGGGTGACGCAGTGCTGGCGGAGGACGGCCTTTGCGATCCGCTCAAGCTGGACGCCATCGCCCGCCTGGGTCGGCTGACCTACGCCCGCTCGACGGACGTGTTCGACCTGCCCCGTCCGCGGTAGCGAAAACCACACCCCCAGCCCCGGGGCGAGAGGCGCCCGACGGCTGCAACAGCCTGGCGTGGTTGCACGCTGTGAAGACCCTACAGCCCCAGCCGGATCGCCACGCCGCACAGAACCAGCGCCAGGCCGGCCAGCGCGTAGGTGTAGCGCTCCAGACCGGGCAGTTGCCAGCGGGAAAGGCCCAGGCGCCCGGCCGCGACCAGGGCGGTCATGGTCGAGATCGTCGCCACGGCGAACACGGCCGCTACGCTGGCGATCGCCCACCAGGCGTGCTCGGCCGCGGGGACCATCAGAAGCGGAATGAGCGGTTCGCAGGGACCGAACACAAAGATCGTGAAAAGGATCCAGCCGGTCATCTTCGGCTGGAGGGCGGCGTCCCCGCCGTGCGGTCCGTCCAGTGCCGCCGCCGGCACGTGCATGTGAACGTGCTCGCCGTGGTGGGTGTGGACGTGTGAGTGGACCGTGCCATCACCGTGGACGTGCAGGTGGGCGTGCGGCTTGTTCCGCAGCGCCTTGCGGATGCCCCACACGAGGTAGGCGGTGCCGAAGCCCAGGAGCAGCCAGCCCGCCAGCCCGCCGCGGGCCGCCTCGAACGCTTCCATGCTGCCCAGCGCCCAGCCGAAGGCGATGCCGGCCGTACCGATCACGAAGGAGGAGAGCACGTGTGCCAGCCCGCAGGCCCAGACGACCAGGAGCGTGCGGCGAAATGACCAGCGTCCCGCCTGCGACATGGCGATGAACGGCACGTAGTGGTCCGGCCCCAGGGCCGTATGGGTGACGCCGATGACGGCGGCCAGCCCGATCAGCTTCGAGACGATCTCATCCATGAACGCGGTTCCGCCGATTCGACCGGACTGTCGCTCCGGCGGGGGCAGGCTGCAAGCCCCGTGCCGCCCTAGGGCGTGCGTCGGGCTCAGCGAACCGTATCACGCGCCCCGAACCGTGCGCGTCGAAGGTGGGCCGTTGACAGAGGGACGACGGGGGCCTAGTTTCCGCGTTTTCCCACCGTCGGGCCGGCGTGCAGAGCCGTCATGCCGCGAGTGCGGCGCAGCGCGTGGGTGACTCCGAAGCGAAGGTTGACATGCTCCCGGTCAAGAAAACGTCCAAGTCCGCGAAACGTAAGCGCCGATCGCACCATGCTTTGCGTCCGGTGAACCTGGCCCCGTGCCCGAAGTGCAGCCGGCCCAAGCTCCCCCACGCCGCCTGCGGGTTGTGTGGCTACGTCAGCGCCAGACAGGCGCTGCCCCTGGGCGAAGAGGAGGCTTGATGGCAGCGCTACAGGATTAGGCTATGCCCGTTTTGCTACCGGTCGCGCTGCGGGGCACCGGCCGCTACATTCCGACCGAACTCCTCACCAACGAGTTCTTCGCGTCCTATCTGGATACCAGCGACGAGTGGATCACCACCCGCACCGGCATCAAGACGCGCCATCGGGTAGCGGAGGGTGAGGCGACCGCCGCGCTGGCCGCCCGTGCGGCGCAGGCCGCGCTCGACGATGCCGGGATCCGCGCGACCGACCTCGACGTGATCATCGTCTGCACCGCCACGCCCGATACCCTGGTCCCGTCCACCGGATCCTACGTCCAGCAGATCATCGGGGCCGGCGGTGTGCCGGCGTTCGACCTGAGCGCGGCGTGCAGCGGCTTTCTGTACGGCGTGGTGGTCGCCGCAAACATGATCGGCGCCGGCTCCGTCGGCACGGCGCTGGTGATCGGAGCGGAAACGTTGACGCGGATCACGGACTTTCAGGACCGCAACACCGCGGTGCTGTTCGGTGACGCCGCCGGAGCGGCCGTCCTCTCGCGCTCGCAGGATCCGCGGCGCGGGCTGCTGTTCACGCGGCTGGGGACGGACGGCAACCGGACGAAGGACATCTGGATGCCGGCGGGCGGCAGTTCGCTGGTCGCCAGCGCCAACACGGTGGCGGAGCGGCTGCACTACCTGCGTATGAACGGCCGCGAGGTCTACAAGTTCGCGGTACACAAGATGCGCGAACTGATCGACGAGGCGCTGGAGGCCACCGGGCTGAAGCCGGAGGACATCCGGCTGGTGATCCCTCACCAGTCGAATCTGCGGATCATCGAGTCCGTCCGCGAGAAGATGGGGCTCCCCCGCGAGAAGATCGCCGTCAACATCGACAGGTACGGCAACACGTCGGCGGCGTCCATCGCGGTGGCGCTGGACGAGGCGCGGCGGGGGGGGCAGGTGAAAGACGGCGACGTCATCCTGGCGGTGGCGCTGGGGGCGGGCCTGACCTGGGCGGCGACGGTGTGGCGGATCTGAATGGCATGAGCACCGCCGCGGTCATCTTTACGGGGCAGGGGGCACAGTCGGCCGGCATGGGGCGCGAGGTGTTCGACGCCAGCGCCGCCGCCCGCGATCTCTTTCGCCAAGCCGCCGACATCGTCGGATTCGACCTGGCCCAGGTCTGCTTCGAAGGCCCCACGGAGCGCCTCGAGCAGACCGACGTCCAGCAGCCCGCCATCTTCGTCACCAGCGCCGCGATCTGGGCCGCGTTCCTCGAACGCGGCGGGACGGCGGCGCGCTTCTGCCGCGCCGGCGGGCTGAGCCTGGGCGAGTACACGGCGCTGTACGCGGCCGGGGCACTGGACTTCGCCGACGGGCTGCGCCTGGTGCGGCGGCGGGGTCAACTCATGCAGCAGGCGGCTCAAGCCGCTCCCAGCGGAATGATCTCGCTGATCGGGGCGGACGCGGCCGCGGCCGCGGCGGTCTGCGATCGTGCCCGCGGCAGCGGCGTGCTGGTTGCGGCCAACTTCAACTGCCCCGGCCAGGTCGTGATCTCCGGTTCGGCGGACGCGCTCGAGCGGGTCGAGGCGGCGGCCGCTGAGGTGCAGGTCCGCCCCGTCCGGCTCGGGGTGGCCGGAGCGTTTCACTCGCCGCTGATGGCCCCGGCCGCGGAGGGCCTGCGGACCGTCCTGGCCGAATCCACCATCCGGCCGCCTACGATCCCGGTAGCGCGGAACGTGGACGCGGCCTGGCACCGCGACGCCGCGTCGATCCGCCTGGCCCTCGAGCGTCAACTCACCGAACCCGTCTTGTGGCAGCGTTGTGTCGAGCGTATGGTAGCCGACGGCGCCCGGTCGTTCGTGGAGTTCGGGCCGGGGCGCGTCCTGACCGGCCTGTTGCGCAAGATCGATCGTCGCCTGCCGGTGCAGGCGGTCAACAGCCCGTCTGACATCGACGCGCTGCTGTCCCATGCCTGACCCGGACCCGTCGCCGGCCGCGGGTGCGACGGACTCGTCCTCCGGAGCTTGCACAGATGTCCACCCCCACACTTCTGCAGGACCAAATCGCGATCGTCACCGGGGGCAGCCGCGGGATCGGACGGGCCATCTGCCTGGCGCTGGCGGCGCGCGGCTGCACTGTCGTAGCCTGCGCCCGCGACCTATCGAAGCTACAGGAACTGGCTGAGGAGGCGGCCGGCCGCGAACTGCCCGGCCGCATCGACCCCCACGCTGTCGACGTGTGCGACCGGGACGCGGTCCAAGCGCTGGTGGAGGAGGTCGGGTCGCGCTACGACAAGGTACAGATCCTGGTGAACAACGCCGGCATCACCCGCGACGGCCTGGTGCTGTCGATGGATGACGACCAGTTCGAGGACGTGCTGACGACCAACCTGCGTGCGGCGTTCTGGTTCTGCCGCGCGGTCAGCCGGATGATGGTGCAGGGGCGCTACGGCCGGATCATCAACGTGTCCAGCGTGTCGGGCGTGATGGGCAACGCCGGGCAGGCGAACTACGCCGCCAGCAAGGCGGGGCTGATCGGGCTGACCAAGAGCATCGCCAAGGAGCTGGGCAAGCGCAAGATCACCTGCAACGCCGTGGCGCCGGGGTTCATCGAGACGGACATGACCTGGGCGCTGCCCGAGAAGATGAAGGAAGCCGTCAAAGGGCTGATTCCGCTCAACCGCTTCGGCACGGCGGAGGAAGTCGCGGAGACGGTGGCGTTCCTGGCCGGCCCGGCGGCCGGCTACATCACCGGGCAGGTGGTCATTGTGGACGGCGGATTGCGCATGTAGGCTCTGGGCCGCACGGATCCACCGCCCGCGGTGCGCCGTCGAAACGGCCGCCGTCGGCTGAGGGTGCGGCGGGCGGGGGCGCGGCCCGCCCCCGGGGTGGTCCGGCGATTGCGGCTGCCCGACCGCGTGACTATGATCGCGCCGCGACGGCCCCGGCCCCGGTCAGATGGGGAAATGGGATCTCGGGCAGTGGCAGGAAGCGTCGCGGCCCTGTGCCCGACAGCGGAGGAATCACAAGGTGGCGAACCGCGAAGAAATCCTCGAAAAGGTCATCCAGATCGTGGCCGACCAGATGGGCGTAGACAAGGCCGAGATCGACGCGAGCACGTCCTTCGTCGATGATCTTCACGCCGACTCACTCGACACCGTCGAGCTGGTGATGGAGCTGGAGGACGAGTTCGACATGTCCATCCCCGATGAAGAGGCCGAGAAACTCAAGACGGTCGGCGACGCGGTGGATTACGTCGAGCGCCAACTGGACGCGAAGGGCTAAGTGACCGATGTCGCAGCGCCGCGTCGTCATCACCGGAATGGGCGCCATCACCCCGCTGGGCAATACCGTCGACCGGTTCTGGGAGGGGCTGATCGAGGGCCGCTCCGGCATCGGCCCCATCACGCGCTTCGACGTTTCGGCGTTCGACGTCCGCTTCGGCGGTGAGTGCGGCCACTTCGACCCTGACCGGTTGATCGACCGGAGAGCCGTCAAACGACTCGATCGCTTCTCGCAGTTCGCGCTGGCGGCGGCGCGGGACGCGCTGGCGGAATCGGGCCTGACCATCACCGACCAGACGGCGGGCCGGGTCGGCGTCATCGTCGGCTCGGGCATCGGCGGGCTGGAGGAGCTGGAATCGCAGCACTCGCGGCTGGAGAACAAAGGCCCCGGCAAGGTCTCGGCGTTCACCATCCCCAAGCTGATGGTCAACGCGGCCGCGGGGAACATTTCGATGGAAGTGGGGGCGAAGGGCATCAGCGCGGCCGTGGCCACCGCCTGTGCCTCCGCCACCAACGCGATGGGCGACGCGCTCAACGCCATCCGCCGCGGCGCCGCCGACGTGGTCCTGACCGGCGGCTCGGAGGCGGCGCTGACGCCGCTGGGGCTGGCCGCCTTCGCCGCCATGAAAGCACTGAGCACGCGGAACGAAGACCCGCCCCGGGCATGCCGGCCGTTCGACCGCGATCGAGACGGCTTCGTGCTGGCCGAGGGCGCGGGCATTCTCGTCTTCGAGGAGTTGGAGTGCGCCCGGTCCCGCGGGGCGATCATTCTGGCGGAAGTGGCCGGCTGCGGCGTCACCTCGGACGCCGGACACATCACCCAGCCGCTGGAAGACGGCGCCGGCGGCGCGGCCGCCATGCGGCTGGCGCTGATGGACGCGCGCCTGAACCCTGACGACGTGGACTACATCAATGCCCACGGCACCAGCACGCCGCTGGGGGACGTGGCGGAGACCATTGCCATCAAGACGGTGTTCGGCAGCCACGCCCGGCGCCTGGCGGTCAGCAGCACCAAGAGTTCGGTCGGACACTCGCTGGGCGCCAGCGGCGGGATCGAGCTGATCGCCACCGTCCGCGCCCTCTATCAGGGCGTGGCGCCGCCCACGATCAACCTGGACCAGCCCGGAGAAGGCTGCGACTTGGACTACGTGCCCAACGTCGCCCGCGACATGCCGATCCGGGCGGCCATGAGCAATTCCTTCGGCTTCGGCGGCCACAACGCCTCGATCGTCATCAAGCGGTTCGAGGGGTAACCGCGCTTCAGCAAGGAAACTCCGCGCGGGCTGAAGCCACGCGGCGCGCTCGGAATTCCTGCCGTTTCCGTCGCCCACGCCGTGCCTGCCGGTGGTGCGACCGCCGCTTGCCTCGGACGGCGCTGATTCTGTATACTCCGGCTTCATCGGGCCTTACGCAGAAGTTCGAGCGACGCAGGCGAGCAAGTTTTTCATCGAAAGGACGACCGTATGACCAGGAGCAGGCCGGTTGGGATCGCATGGGTGTTGTCGGTGTTCATCGCCGCCGCGGCGACGGGGCAGACGCTCAACATCGGCGATGACGCCCCAACGCTGGAAGGGACGAAGTGGTTCAACGGAGAGCCGGTGGACCTCGCCGCCGCCAAGGGCGGAAAGGTCGTGGTGGTGGAGTTCTGGGCGACGTGGTGCGGGCCCTGCATCGCCGCCATGCCCCACCTCACCCAGCTTCAGAAGGACTATGCCGACAAGGACGTGATCATCATCGGCGTCACCCGGCCGGACCCCAACAACGCGCTGGAGAAGGTCGAGGAGTTCGTCGGCAAGAACACCGACAAGATGGCCTATCGCGTCGCCTTCGACGGCAACGAGACGACATTTAACGGCTACATGAAGGCGGCCGGGCAGAACGGCATCCCCACCGCGTTCATCGTCGACCGTGACGGCAAAGTGGCGTGGATCGGCCACCCGATCAACATGGACCAGCCGCTGGCCGAGGTGGTGGCCGGCACGCACGACCTGCAGAAGGGGCGGGCGGTCAAGACGCTGGAGACGTACGCCGGCCAGTTGCAGCGCAAGCTCGACTTCGAGGGCGCCGCCCGCGTTTACGAGGCCATCGCTGCCCTCGATCCGGAAGACCCCGCCCCCTGGGGAAGCCTGGCGCGCATGTACGCCTATCAACTCGACTGGCCGGGCAAGACGCGCGAGGCGGCGCAGAAAGCCGTCAAACTGGCCCACGACAACGCCGTCTTCCTCACGAGCTTCGCCACGTTCCTGGCCGGGCGCGACGAGAAATACAAGCTCCAGGCGATGGCGCTGGCAACCGCCAAACGGGCGGTGGAGCTGGACGGGCAATCGCACGAAGCGCGGCTTGCCCTGGTCAAGGCGCTGGTCGCGGTGGACAACATCCCGGACGCCACCCGCATGGCGGGCGAGACGATCGACATGCTGCACGACGCCGGCGACCTGGCGAACCTGGCGTCTTCGCTGAGCCGGGAGAATGACGCGCTCAAGCCGCTGGCGGTGAAGGCGGCCCAGCGCTCGCTCGAGCTGGAACCGCAGAACGCCAAGTCGAACCTGACGCTGGTGACGGCGCTGGCGGCGGCCGGTCGCGTGGATGACGCCATGGCGGCCGCCCGCAACGCGATGAAAGTCCTCGGCGACGATGCCCCCAGCCTGGCCCGGCTGGCCAACGCGCTGGCCACGCCGGAGCTGGAAGGGCGCTGCGGGGCGCTGGCGCTGGAGGCGATCGACGCCGCCCTGGCGGCCGAGCCGCAGGAACCCGCGCATGAACAGACGAAGTTCCGCATCCTGGCCCTGTGTCAGAAAGACCTGAAGGCGGCGGCCGCCGCCGCCGCGTACGCGATCGAGAAAGGCGGCGAGAACGCCAGCTTCCTGAACAACCTGGCGTGGTCGATGCTGACCGACGAGGGTCTGGCCGGCCATTTCAATGCCCAGGCGCTGGAGGCGGCGCAGCGCTGCCACGAGCTGTCCGAAGGCAAGAACTGGATGTTCCTGGACACCCTGGCGCTGGCGAAGTTCGAGACCGGCGCGGTCGCCGAGGCGGTCGAACTGGAAACGAAGTCGATCGAAATGGCGAAGGAAAAGGGCGTCACCGGTGCTTCGATGACCGATCTGGAAGAAGCGCTCAAGCGGTTCAAGGGCGGCGCGAAGACGGACTGACCTTCGCAACGGGATCGCGGCTGAGCGGACGGGGGGCGCGGCAGGCAGCGGCAGCCCTGCTCCGCCTCCGGTCCGGCCGTGCCGCGGTCGAGAAGGCGCCCCGTTGCAGCCGCATGAGCACCAGCCGTTTTTCCTGCAAACACCCCAGGAAAAAAAGCTTGATTACCGGGCGGGCTTTCGATTATGCTGCCTTCAGTGGCAGCGGGGAACCGCATCCAGCGGCCCCCAACAGGAGGGGAGGCAGGCTTTTGACCTCCCATTGACAGTCCGTTGCAGGTGTCTGGGATGGCGCCTGTCCGCGCTCGCCAGCAGGCGGCGGCCCGGGAGCGCGTGCAAACCCTTTTTTGCTGACCGCGCGCCGCTGTGTGAGCAACCGACGCCGTCGATCCTGAAGCGTGGTTGTGGTGTACGCCCCTAACTTGGCTCTCTCTCTCCCTCCCAGGTCTTGGTTACCCATTGGGCTCCCAGGACCTGGGTTTTTTTTGGCCGCAGTGCCGGCAGGCAGGGTCGCCTCAACGTGCGCCGACCCGCGTGACGGCCGCGCAGTCGCGCTCGCGGACCAGCCCCGAAGGTCCCAACGGGTTGCTCGCTTCAGATCTTCAGCAGCTTCATGGGCGTGATCCCCTTCCCGAGGATGGCCTCGGCATTGCCGCCCAGCCAGTCCGCAATGGCGGCCGCGTACACGTTGCGGAAGTCCACCGTGTAGGTCACGTCACCCCGCGACAGATCGCCGGGGCGCAGGCTGGGGGAGCGTCCGTGCAGTCCACCCCGGACCATCGTCCCCGCCATAAACAGCGGCGCCGCCTGACCGTGGTCGGTTCCGCCCGAGGCGTTCTGGGCCACCCGCCGCCCGAACTCCGAAAAGGTCATCAGCAGCACCCGATCGCGTACGCCCAGCTTCTGCAGGTCTGCAAAGAACGTGGTCAATCCCCGGCCCAACTGGCCCATCAGCGCCGCGTGCCGGCCGAGCTGGCCGGAGTGCGTGTCGAAGCCGCTCAGTGACACATAGTAAACGCGGGTGGGCAGGCCGGCCGAGATCATCTGCGCCACCATCGCCAGGTCGACCTCCAGCGGGGAGCGGTATTTCCCTGCATCGACCTTTACCGCCTCGCGAATGCGGTCGACGTCGAGTTGGGCGTTCAAGGCCGCCCGTCGCACGTAATCCAGCATGGACACGGGGGCGCCGTCGGCCCCGGCGGGCCGGGACGGGTCTTCCGCCCCAGCGCCGTTGAGCCGTTCAAAGAGGAGCCGCGCGTCAGGGTGCGAGTCGTCCGACTTCCAGCGAAGCTGATCCGGCGCCGTGAACGCCACCGGGCGGAACCGTCCCCCTTCCAGCGCCGCCGGCGCCTCCCGCGTCAGCGCCACCGCCAGCTTCGGGTCGGGCGGATCGGCGCCGGCGCAGCAGGCGTCGAAGTATCGGCCGACCCAACCCGTGTGCCGGCGCTGGGTCGGATCGCCGGTCTCCCATATCTCGGTGCTGACGAAGTGTGAGCGGTTCGGGTTCGGGTAGCCCACCCCCTGGACGACCGCCAGGAGTCCGTCGTCGTACAGGCGCTTGAGGCCGTCCGCGGAGGGATGGAAGCCGAGTTCGTCGTTGAGGCGCAGGACGTCTCTGCGATCGATGGAGAGCCTGGGCCGGGCGCGGTAGTAGTCGTCGTTGCGGTGCGGCACAACGGTGTTGAGTCCGTCGTTTCCGCCGGCCAGTTGCAGCACCACCAGCACGTGATCGTCGGGGCGTCCCGGCGGTGAACTGACCAGCGGGCGATCGCGCGGGTCGTCCAGCGCGAAGACGGTGCGGGTCAGAAACGCCGGCGCCGTGGCGCCCAGACCGAGCAGGCCCAGGCCGTGATGGACGAACTCGCGTCGGGTGCAGGGTCGATTCACGGGTCACGCTCCGATGGACTACATCACCTGATATTCAGGACTGCTGATCAGCAGGTGGATCAGGCCGCGCACGGCCGCGGCCGTGTCCGCGCCGTCGGGCTTGATGTCACCGCCGAGCCGCCGCACGTGTTCGACCAGCGCCTCGCGCGTCGCGGGATCCGGCTCCCGTTGCCACAGCCGGGCGACGAAATGATCGACGATCGCCTCGGCCGAATCGAGGTGGTACTTTCGCAGGATCGGCGACGGGTCGAACATCGGCTGATCCGTGTTCAAATCCCGTTTCGCGGGCCTTATCACGGCCGCCATGGGCGCCGGATCTTCCAGCAGGTCGCCGGTCAGGTGGCGCGCCCGCGGCGCCTGGCCGCCGTAGATCAGGCCGGCCGCGAAATTGTAGCGTTCAAACAGCGTCGCGGTGTTGATCCACGCCACGCCGCCGTCCCAACCCTTGACGTTGGGTGGCTGGAAGAGCTGCTGGCCCATCATCTTCAGCGCCCGCGTCATTTCGGCCGCGTTGTACAGGTCGATCTCCAGCAGCCGGCACGTCCCGACCACCAGGTCCACGGGGCTCTTGACCATGGCCCAGCGGACCTCGGGGGCGTAGAAAGCATCCGAAAGCAGAATGTTCTCGATCAACGGCTTCACCTCGAAGCGGCTTCGGCGCAGCTCGGCGGCCATCGCCGCCAGCAGCGGCTCGCCGGGCGCCGTGCCGGCCAGCCAGCGCCAGACTTTGTCCGCCATGAAGCGGGCCGCCTGCGGCTGCTCCAGGATGATGTCGATGACTTCGGTGCCCTGAAAGCGTCCGTAGCGGCCGAAGAGGATCTTCACGCCGTCGTCGTGGTCGCGCGGGTTGTAGGTGAACGCCCCCGTGCGCGGGTCGATCGACCAGCCGGTGAACGCCCGTGCCACCTCCTTGACGTCGCGCTCGCTGTAGTGCCCTTCGCCCAGGGTGAACAGCTCCAGCAGCTCTCGGGCGAAGTTCTCGTTCGGCTGGCGGGCGACGTTGCTGGCGTTGTTGAGGTAGCGCAGCATGGCCGGATCGGCGGCGACGCGCAGCAGCAGCTCGCGGTAGTTTCCGCTGGCGAAGCGGCGGAAGAGGTTGTTCTGATCGAACATGAAGCGGGCGTTTTGCACCTCGCGGATGCCGCTGGTCAGGTGCCCGTGCCAGAAGAGCACGAGCTTTTCCTCCAGCGGGCGCGGCGTGCCGATCATGCGGCGGATCCACCACTCGCTGACGTTGGCCAGTTGCGCCGCTTCGTTCTGTCGCCGCATCCGCACGTAGGCCTCGCGCTGCTCCTGCGTCGGCTCCTGGACGTCCTTGAACGGGGGGGGCTGATAGGGCAGCACGGTGGGCGGTTGAAAGCGGGCGGACTGGCGCTCGTAGTACACCAGCGCGTACACCGCGCCGCGGCGGCCGAGCCTGGTGAAGCGGTCGATCTCCTCCGGCGTGCCGCCGAACCCGGCCCGGCGCAGCAGGTGGGCGGCGTGCTCGCGGCTCCAATCGGCGGATGCGATCAGCGGGTCGCCGCTGGTTGCGAAACCTGACTTGCTGCCGGATGCGACCAACGCGACCGCCAGCATCAGCACCGCGGCCGCGCCCCCGCGGTGGGTGCGCGAGATGCGGCGGGTGGGCGCAAGACATCGAGCCCCCGAGCAGCCGGCGGCGCGGGAGTGGTGGCAGGCGCGCGAGGGTATGGGTCTGAACGATCCTCTCGTTCTCATCGGCCGGTTGCACCATCCCCGGGCGATCCGGGCAGCGACCAGAAACTTGCGCGCAAAACCGCGCGAAGTCCTGCCGCCGGAATCTATGCGGTCAAACGTTGCTCAGCCGTCGCCATTGCGTCGATTGGTGTCAGCGCCCCGCCGCCCTGCGCCTCCGGCATCGTACCCGCGGCTGCCCGAAGCCCCGCGTTTCATCGCGGGCGGATCCTCGCGAGCGTGCGCGTTGTCCCCCCGAGCCCCGCCTTTCAAGGCGGGAGTTGCTCGGAGAATCGCCCCCCCGAGCGGAGATGTGCAATCTTGCTGGCAGAACTGCCCGCGAATGCCGGGGGCTCTGAGAGACCCCGGCCACGAATGCCGGCGTGTGGATTATGGCACGGGTTTACAACCGGTGGTCTGCGACCCCGGAGGGGCCAGGGAGCGTAGCCACGGGTGGAGCGCAGCCAGCCGGAAGGCTGGCGAAGCGGAACCCATGCACGAGTCATTCGGTGATGGAATCGGCCAACCCGGATTGACGACACTCTTCGCCGGCCTCGCCGGATGGGCCGTCATCGCGGCGTCGCCATCGCGTTGGTGGCGGTGGCGGGCGTTAGCGGCGGCGGGGGCGTCGGCGATGCCGCGTGTGCCGCGTCTCGAATGGCGCGGGCCCGCTGTTGGAGTCGTGCCGTTCCGGGGCCGGGCCGCAGGGCCGCAGCCATCATGCGCCGCGCTTCGTCGTGGCGGCCGGCGCAGTGAAGCGCCCACGCGGCCGTCTCGTAGGCGCCCACGTCTTGGCGGACTTCCGTCAGATCCTGAAGGGCCAGTTCGGCGGCGCGCTGCGCGTCGCCGCCATGGCAGAGCCAGTATTCGGCGAGTTCGCGCAGGTGTCCCACCTCGCCGGCCGCCAGGTCGGCGGTCAGGTCTTTCTCCGCCCGGTCGAACCAGGCGCGGGCTTCGTCATGCTTCCCGGCCGCCGACAGCAGGTCGCCCATGGCGATCCAGACGGCCGGGCGATCGACGGATTCGGCAATGGGGCGGAGCGCGCGGATCGCCTCTTCCCGTCGCCCGGCGGCGGCCTCCAGTTCGGCCAGCCTCCAGGCCGCAACCGCGTCACCCGGATCGTAGTGCAGCGCTTCGCGATAGGCCGTGCGGGCCTGCTCCGGTCTGCCGTGCTCGCGGTAGAGTTCGCCCAGCACGGTCCTGCACCAGGCCAGCACGGCGGGGGGGGCATCGAGCAGCCGGCCTGCCTCGAAGGCGTCGGCCAGCTCCTGCGCGGCCTTGTCGATGCGGCCGCGGACGGCGTCTATCTGGGCCATCCGAGACAGCGACTCGACCGTCATTCCCTGATCCAGCAACCGTTGATAGCACGCTTCGGCCTCGGCGTAGTGCCCCAGCGCGAAGTGGGCGTCTCCCAGCAGCGCCCACGTCTGAGGATCATCGTGCCGCAGTTCGGCGGCATGGCGGGCGTGCGTCAACGCATCCCTGAAGCGGTGGCGGCCGATCATCGCGTAGGCCAGACCGATCCGGGCGGTGACGCTGTCCGGCCGCAGCGTCAGCAATGTCTCGAACGCCTCCGCAGCCGCGTCGAACTCCTCGTGCGACGAGGTGCGGCGGGCGCGGTCGAGGCGCACAGCGCCCAGCTTGGAAAGCGCGATCGCATCGTGCGGGTCCGCGGCCACGCGCCGCAGCAGGAACTCCAGCGTTGCGTCGGAGTCCGCCTGCGACGGCGGTGCGGAAGCAGGCGGATGGCCGTGACCTTCACGGGCCGCCGCCGGCACGACGGCCGCGCCGAGGCAGGCGGTGCAGAGAATGGCGATCACCAGGGAGTCCGCACGATTTGACATTATCATAAGACGATCCTCTCGCGTGGGTGTTCCTGGTATTTGAGCGAAGATCGGTTCACACAAGGCAGCTCGCTGGCGTCCACCCACCTCCCACGGCGAAAAGTGCGGCCGCGCCGATCGGGCCGGCGATCGGCGCGCCGCGACTCCTCCTTACCGTGGCAGCACCCGTCGCCCCCTATTCCGGCTGGTGGGGAAGCGCCAGGTACGGGAAATTGTCAGTGAACGGGCGGTCGTTGGCATCGACTCCGTCTTTCACCGGTTGCTGGTTGAAGATGAAGAACAGGAGCGTGTCGATCACGTCGTCATCCAGCGTCCGGCCGTTGGGATATTGTGCCGGGCTGGCCGGATCGAACTTGAGCGTGTCGGGGATCGCCACCGACGCCAGGATCGCGATGTTCTCGGGATTCGTCCCCAGCGCCTTCAGCGACTCGGCGATCGCTTCGCCGAAGTCGCCGGAGTCATTGACCGGCAGTCCGATGTTGAACAGATCCTTCATCGTGAACGGGATCAACGCGGTGCCGACGGCCGGGTTGCCCGCCCGCTCGATCTGCTCGTACTGGCCCTTGTGGACCTCCAGCTTGCCGTTCGACGACTTGCGCACGGTCTTGCGGGTACGGGCGGTGTCTCCCCAGATCGACAGCGCCCGGTCGACGCCGATCATGGAACGCGGGAACTCGACCACGATGGCGGACACGTTGTACCCGGCGAACCCGTCGGACCCGGTGAACGAGCCGTGGCCGGAGAGGAAGCGGAAGAAGCCGACCACGTCGAAGAAGAACGGGTCGTCCCGCGGTCCGGCGAACAGCTTGATGCCGTTCGGACCCTCGTTGATGATCGCCTCGTTCGGTTCGCGCTCCTCCGTCGGCAGGGTGGCCTCGCCCTCGACTACGACGTTGCCGGGAAAGACCGCGCTGACCGTCTGACGCGCCGCCTCCCGCGGACCGAAGGTGACGTCGACCGAGTGGTCCGGCAGGGCGTCGAAGTCGATGTCGATGTTGAACCGGTAGCGCACGTTGGGCGAGAACTGGAACGCGATCCCTTCGCTGGGCGCCGAGAACGGATTGACCGTCATGGCGAGCACCAGCTTCTGAGGATCATTCGGGTTGGTGAAGGCGTAGACGTCGGCGATGTCCGCCGCGGCGTCTTCCTGAATCAACGGTGCTTCCTTGTGGTCGGACGCGGCGGCCGTCAGAACCAGACCTGCGGTCGCAACGGCGCCCATCCATCGACTGAAACGGAACATTTTCGTACTCCTGTAAACCGGCTTCATCTCCGCCAGCGGCCAATCCTGCGGCCGATGGCGCGTGCAGCCACAACCGCCCTTACGTGCCCAACGCCGTCGTCGGATTCAGACTGGGGAAGATTCGTGAAATCGCGCCGCGGGGCGCCCATCCGGTGAATCCGCCGGACGGGCGCGAGCGTAATCCCTGTACGTGGCGCTATCCCGCCATCGACGCGCCCCGGAGGGGTCCGCGCGTCAGATTGACCCGTGCGGTGCAGGAAGTAGAATGGTGAAGCGGCCTTGCAATGTCAGGTTCATCCGTGGCCGGCCCGGCCAGAGGCGTGGAATGTCCGCTTCCGATGAAGCTCTGCTGGCGCGGATCCGCGGGGGCGACAACGACGCCTTCGCCGCCCTCTACGACCGCCACGCGCCGCGCGTTTTCGGGGTGATCCTTCGCATCATCGGCGACCGCTGCGAGGCGGAGGACGTCCTTCAGGAGACTTTCTGGCAGGTGTGGAGGCAGGCCGCCGCCTGGCGGCCCGAGCGCGGGGCGCCGTTGGTGTGGATCGCGATGATCGCCCGGTCGCGGGCGATCGACCGGCTGCGGCGGCGGAAAGCGGCGATTGTGGCGTCCGATGTGGTCGAGGCCGCGGCCGCCGCGCCGCAGAGCGACGTCGAGCGCGAAGAGCAGGCGCACCTGACCCGCTCGATCCTGCGGCAACTCCCGCCCGAGCAGATGGCGGTGATCAGCCTGGCCTTTTTCTGCGGCATGACGCACGAGCAGATCGCCCAGGAGCACGATATACCCCTGGGCACGGTGAAGACGCGGATCCGGCGCGGAATGCAGCGCTTGCGGGCCTACCTGACCGAACGAGAGGCAAAATCGGCATGACGTCACACGACTCGGGTCATCCTGGTCTCCCCGATCTTTCGGAAGCGGCGGCACTGTACGCCGCCGGCGCCATGACCGCCGCCGAAGCGCTCGATTTCGAGTCGCGGCTGGCGGCGGCCGGCGATCCGGCGGGCGCGGAGTTCGCAGCCCTTGCGCCGGTGGTGGCGGAGCTGATTCACGCCGTGGAGCCGGTCGAGCCGTCCGCCGCGGTGCGGGAGGCGCTTCTGCGCCGCATCGCGGAGGCGGGCGAATCGGCTGAGGACGGCGCGGCCGCACACGACGAACGGCAGGTCTGGAAGCGCTGGGACGCGGACGCCTCGGCGACACACCTGCTGATCCGCAACGCCATGAAGACCGGCTGGGAGGAGACCGGCATTTCCGGCATCGCCGTCCGCCGGCTCAGCGTCGACCGCCAGCGCAACCAGACCACCATGCTGGTTCGCATGGCGGCCGGAACCGGCTATCCCAGCCACATCCACGACGGCCCGGAGGAATGCCTGGTCCTGGAAGGCGACCTGCGCGTCGGCGACGAGCACCATCTTCGCGCCGGCGACTTCCAGCGCATGGCCCCCGGCAGCCGGCACGGCTACCAGAGCACAGACGGCGGCTGCCTGCTGCTGATCGTCTCGTCGCTGAGCGACAAGCTGGACTGATCGCGAGCAGGCGCACCTGTCGGTGCGCTTTGTGGCGATGCCGATTCGTCGCGCGGCGGTCGAATGGGGCTCGCCATGAGTCGGCTGCCTGACCACGCCGTGTGCCTATCGTGCGGTTATTGGCTGCGCGGCTTGCCTGGAAGCACATGTCCCGGATGCGGCCGCGCGTTCAATCCGTCCGATCCGACAACAGGGGGAACTGAGCCAACAAGCTGGTTGACGCGGCGTTGGGCCGTCCTGCCGCCATGCACCCTGTGGAGCGAAAAGCGGACAGACGGATCTTGCAAATTAGAAATGGATTTCTAAAATGCAAGCATGATCCAGCGTCGCATCCTGCCTGTTCTGCGCCGCCGTCTGAAGGACTACCCGGCCGTGGCCCTGGTGGGGCCGCGCCAGTCCGGTAAGACCACGCTGGCCCGGTCGCTGGGCGAGGTCTACTACGACCTGGAGCAGGAGGCCGATCGCCTACGGCTGGATCTGGAGTGGAACCAGCTTGTCGCCGGCCGGCAACTCGTCGTCCTGGACGAGGCCCAGGTCCGGGCGGAGCTTTTCCCAAGGCTGCGCGGCGCGATCGACGAGCGCCGGCAGCGCAAGGGGCGGTTCCTGTTGCTCGGTTCGGTTTCCCCATCGCTGATGGTGCAGGTGTCCGAATCGCTTGCCGGGCGTCTGGCGCTGGTCGAACTGACGCCGCTGCTGTTCAACGAACTGACAAGTCAGGCGGCTCGAACGCGGCGGTGGCGCGTGGGCGGTTTTCCGGAGGGGGGCGTACTGTCGCCGCGGCGTTACCCTCAGTGGGGATTGAACTATCTGACCCTGCTCGCGCAGCGGGATCTGCCAAGCTGGGGGCTGTCCGCCCGCCCGCAGGTCACCATGCGTATGCTGCGAATGCTGGCGGCGCTGCACGGACAGATGTGGAACGCGTCACAACTCGGGGCCAGTCTGGGTCTGTCGTATCAAACCGTCAACACCTATGCCGAGTACCTGGAAGGCGCCTTCCTGATCCGCCGCCTGCCGCCGCTGGCAGCGAATCTTCGCAAGCGTCTGGTCAAGAGCCCCAAGGTCTACTGGCGCGACAGCGGCCTGCTCCATGCCGTTCTCAACGTAGCGGATCAGCGAGACCTGTTGTCTCAGCCGTGGGTCGGCGCCAGTTGGGAGGGATTCGTCATCGAGCAGATCATCGGCACGCTGCAACAGGTCGGGCGGCCTTTCGAGGCGTTTTTCTTCCGCACCAGCGATCGTCACGAGATCGACCTCGTGTTGGACTTCGGCCGAAGCCGTTGGGCGATCGAGGTCAAGCTGTCAAGTTCGCCCGGCCTTCAGGACATGACGCGTCTGAACCACGCGGCCGACATGATCGGCGCGGACCGCCGAATCCTGATTTCGCAGACGCGGCAGGTCGTTGATGAGGGCGGTCAGGTTTCGTGCAACCTCGAGTGGCTGCTCGAACACATTGAGCCGGTCTGAATGCGGAAAGCGCGGCCGGCTGAACAGCCGTGCCCGATCAGGCGCCGCCGGCGAGCCGCGGGCTTCAGCCCGCGCGGAGTCTGCGGCTTCGACCTGGCTACGAATCGTGCAGGCTATCTAAGTCATCGTGCGCGATCATGCGCCGCCGGCGAGCCGCGGGCTTCGGCCCGCGCGGAGTCTGCGGCTTCGACCTGGCTACGAATTGTGCAGGTTATGTAACCTGGCTGATGGCGCGCAAATCGCATACTCATCAACGGGGAACATCCGCGCGGGCTGAAGCCACGCGGCTCGCTCGTGCGCGCTGAAGCCACGCGGCTCGCTCGTGCGCGCTGAAGCCACGCGGCTCGCGACTGGTGCGCTTGCCAGAACATGCGTCGCCAGCGCCTCATCGGTCGCGCCAGCGCTCGTCCGCCGTGAACTCGCACGCCGACCAGATTCCCGCCAGCGCGCGGAGCAAAGCGGCCACCACCAGCCCGCCGACGCCGTAGGCCAGAAAGAGCAGACTCATGCCCAAGGTGAACGGCGCCGCCATGACGGCGCCCGCCATCACGACGAGTGACGATATCTTCAATACCGTCGCCAGCCCGTTGATTCGTCCCACCGACCCTTCGATCCGGGCCGGCGCCGGCCGGTCGCCATGCTCGCGCGGCGCCAGCCGATGCCCGCACCTCATGCAGACCCGTGCCCCATCCGAGCACTTTCGCCCGCACGCCGGGCAGCGGATCAGGCGCGGGCGTGGCAGCAATTCGTCGTCGCCGCAAGCGGCGGGCGACCCGGCCGCGCGAGTCTCTTCTTCGGCCGCGAGATGTCCCGCTTCACCACCCGCCGACGAGCCGTCCACGGCGCCGGCAGCCGACACGGCCGTGGCGTCGGGCGACGACTGAGCCTCCCCAGCCGGGGCATTCGTTGCTCCCGGCCGTTCCCGCGCCGTAGACGCCTCGCGTGCCCTCCGCTCCGCGACGGCCTCCAGCCGCTGCCGCTCGCCTGCCTCTTCCGCCTGCTTTCGACGCCGCATGGTCTTGAACGCCCGAAGGCTGGCGTGCCGGCCGCAGTGATCGCACTGCACGATGGCGGTGAAGTCGAACCCGCGCTCCGGCGGCATGATCTCCACGTCTTCTTCGCAGTTCGGGCAAGTGCCGGTGATGGTGGCCGGCGAGAGCGTGGACGCGGGGGCGTCCACCTTCTTGACGGCATCAGCCAGCTTCTTGAGCGGGTTTTCGGACATCGACCGCCATGCTACCACAACACGCCGCCGCAGAGTCCCCTGTCGACCATCCGGGCCACAATCCGAACCGCGAGCGTAAGCGACCGGCCGCGCGGTGCAGGGCAAAGACACCCCGGGCAACCATGCACCGGCCGCGAGCCTCGGCGTCAGTTCGTGCGAACCTGATTCATCCGCGTGGGGCGACGAATCGCGCACATGCCTCGAGTGCCGCCGGAGCGGCACCTGCGCGACGCCAACCCGCTCTTCCGATAACCACATTGGCCCCTTCCCCCGCCGTATCCGATACTCCATGAAGCACGTGTGCGGGACAGATTCCCCACGCGCCGCGCCCGCGTCCTAAACCCCGCACAGACAGCGGACGATAACACCGGCAATGCGGCGGCCCCGTCGGCGCACGGTGATGTCCACGGCACGCACCAGGGATGACCTTCATGGCGGTTGAAACGGCCGACAAGAGCAAGGCGATCGTGACCAAGGCCCTGTCGTCGCTGGGCGAGATCGCAACGCTCCCCGAAATCACGGTCAAGATCATCGAGATCGTGGAGAACCCCCGCAGCACCGCCCGCGATCTGCACGAGGTCATCAAGCACGACCCGGCGCTTTCGGTGAAGGTCCTGAAAGTCGTGAACTCGGCCTTCTACGGCCTGCCCGGGCAGATCGCCAGCATCGACCGCGCCATCATCCTGCTGGGCCTGTCGGCGGTGAAGAACATCGCCATCGCCGCCTCCATCGCCCGCCTGTTCAAAGGAGGACGCATCTCGGAGGAGTTCAGCGCCGCCGACCTGTGGCGGCACAGCCTGGCCGTGGGCGTGGCCTGTCGGGCCATCGCTCAGCGCACCCATTATCCGGTCCAGCCGGACGAGGTGTTCGTGGCCGGCCTGATCCACGACATGGGGATCCTGGTCGAGCGGCAGGCGTTCCCCGAGCAGCTCACCGAGGTCATCACCCGTTATTCCGCCGGCGAGGGCGACTTCCTCGACATCGAGCGCCAGGTCATCGGCGCCGATCACCAGGCGTTCGGGGCGGGACTGACCACCAAGTGGAAGTTCCCCCGCCACCTGAGGGCGGCCGCGGGCTTCCATCACAACCCGATGGCGCTCAGCCCGGAGTTGCAGAAGATCGGCCACCTGGTGCAGACGGCCGACGTGCTGTGCTGCCAGGAGAAGCTCGGCTTCTACCACACCGCCGAAAAGGGCAGCATCACCGACCACATGCTCGACGACATCGGCATCACCCGCGAACAGCTCGAAGAAACCCGGGCCGAACTGCCGGACGACCTCTCCGACGCCGAATCCACGCTGGCCGTGTGACGACGCAGGCGCGGTCGGGCACGGGCGTTCACTCCGGCCCGTCCGCCAGGCAGCGGACGAACTCCAGCGCTTCGTCCACCGTCGGCACGGGCACGCCCGTCCTGCGGGCCTGGTCGTCCAC
The DNA here is from genome assembly GCA_003597935.1 of Phycisphaerales bacterium. Lineage (GTDB taxonomy): Bacteria > Planctomycetota > Phycisphaerae > UBA1845 > UBA1845 > SURF-32. The sequence goes on from QZJT01000035.1 coordinate 24,763, forward strand.
GTCGCGCAGGTCCATGAGGTCCTCGAACCACTCGCTGCTCTGCAGGGCGGACTTGATCTTGACCGGCAACGTCCCCGCCTTCAGCTCCAGCGCCCGCATGTGGTTTTCGATCAGAAACGCGGTGCGCTGCGTGACCAGACCCTCGAGCGCCTCCATCGCGGCGGCGACGTGGTCGCGCGGGTCGATGGCCTTGCCCACATCGTGCAGCAGCGCCGCGGTGATGAACTCCTCGTCGTAGGGGCGCAGCGCCCGGGCCAGATCGAAGGCCTGCAGGCTGTGATAGAGGGCGTCGCCTTCGGGGTGATACTCGGGGTTTTGCCGAACGCCCTCCAGCCGCTCCAGCAGCGACTTGAAGACCGGGATCGGATCGGTCCAGGCGGCGAAGTCGCCGTCGCGGAGGGCGTCGAGGTCGGCGTCGGGATAGTCGTCGCGAATGCGCCGTTCGAGCTGCGGCACGGTCAGCGACTCGATCGCCTTGCCGGTGATCGAACTCTTGAAAACGTAGCTGACCTTGTCGCGCGGGTAGACGGTCAGCTCGAACTGAAGCGCCGCCCCGCGAGGCGAGCGGTCCGACACGTGGACGTGGGTGAAGAGGCGCTCCTGGTGGTGCTTGATGATCCGCTTGCGTTCGACGGTGTAGACGAGCCGGTCCTCGTCGAGGATCGCGGTCACGGCCGCGGCGTTGTCGCTGAAGACGTGGATGTCCACGTCGGAGCCTTCGCGCACGTGGCCGGTGGCGGCGCTTCCGATCAGCTTCGGGTGGAAGGCCGCCAGCCGCCACATCAGTCTGAGGGCCGCCAGCCGCATCTCGCGCAGATTCGCGAAGCGGCTTTCACCCTCATGGATGGCCGTGAGCCGCTCGATCTGCTCGCGGATCTCGCGGTTGGAGGGCAGGTTCCGCGGCCGCAGCCGCGGATCGAGGCCAAGCTGGCGGGCGGCCTTGCGCTTGGCGGTGTAATACTCCGATTCCGTCCGCTCGTACATCATGCGGGCGGCGTCGATGGCGATGCGTTTGCGCAGCTTTCGATCAGGCATGGATCCGCGGCGGTCGGCCGGCCGACTGCACGATGATAGCAGCGTGGAAACGCGCAAGCGATGCGGGGGGGGGCAGCGTTCCGGCGTCGTGGCGTGCCATGCTCATCGTGAACTAACGCGTCGCGCCACCTGTCCAGCCCGCGGCATCGAGGTGTTCCCACGCAACCCGGATGTGTTCCGCCTTGAACAACTGCCGTTTGCGGTCGTTCCACACATGTACGTGGTCGATCGCTTCCTCGTACGAGGTCGCGGGGGGCGAGTCGTGCCTGGCCACGTAGTGGACGGAGGACAGCAATTCCAGGCCGTAGGGCGTCTCGAAACCCTGGATGAGCCGTCCGACGCGCTCCAGACGCGCCAGCGCCGCCGGTTCCGAGTTGAGGAAGTCCGATGCTTCCTGTGCCGCGTTCCCGACGAGTCTGATCTCCCGGTCGGGGCTTCGTTCGCCGTCATAGCCGTCGATGTAGTGGCCTTCGAGAAGCTCCAGCACCTTGTTCAGATTGTCGGCGTACGGCCCGTAGGGGCCTTTCTCGACTTTCAGGCGAAGCGGTTCGCCGGCTTCCTGCAGGAAGTACGCCAGCTTCTGAATCTCCAGCAGTGTGATCTGGTATGCCAGGACGGAGTACCGCTCCATGGCCGCAATGAACAGGGCCCGCGCCCGCGTGAGTTTCGGTCGCTGCGTCCTGACGACGCGCTCCCGCGGCGCCGCTGTGCCATGCGGAGCGAAGACCAGGACTCGAACCTCGGGAATCGCCGAAAAGGCCGCCTCGATCATCGGTCGCACCCGCGACCAGGCAAGCCCGCCGTTGCCACAGCCCAGCGGCGGGACCGCGATCGACCGTATACCGTACTGCCGGACGGACTCGATGAGTGCGACCAGGCCCGACTCGATGTCCTTGTAGCTCGACTTGCGGAACCACTCTCGCTTGGACGGAAAGTTGATGACGTACTTTGGACCGTGCAGCGCTTCGGTCGGCCAGACCTGGACGTGGCCTGGCTGGATCTCTCCGCGCTCGCAGGCGCGCCAGTAGACCTCCGCCATCTCTGGATAGGCTTGTTTGAACTGCAGCGCGATTCCTTTACCCATGACGCCGACGCAGTTGACGGTGTTCACGAGGGCTTCGGCATCCGCCTCCAACAGGTTCCCTTCGGTCATTTCGATCACGGCAGCCTCCCCCGACGATAATACCAGGAAGGTTCGCAAAACACCCGCGGCCGGTGCCGGTCCGGGTACGCGGCCAGGATCGCCCTGACGCGGTCCGACGCCTTCTGGTTCAGGACACCGATCTCCCCAACCAGGGGCCACGGCATCGCCCCATGAACCAGGAACTCGGCCTGCTTCTTCTCCTGCCGGTCCGGGTACTCGGGCGTGGTGCTCCACTGCTCGGCATACGCCACATCGAAGTCGACGATGCCGAGTTGATCCAGGCGATCGGAAAACGATGCGACCCGCGCCAGTGAGTGCCGGTCGGTGAAGACGAAACGAAGACCTGCCGACGCCACCACCTGTGCAGAGGAGACGAGGTAGGCGATGGCAGACTGGTCCACCCGCTTCACGCCCCATCCGGTGTGAATGCGGTACAGCATCGGCGAACGGGGACCGAAGTAGAAGCCGACGTAGTCCCGAATCTCCCCGCCGGGACCGCACGGGACGCGGGCGCGGGCGCGGTCCATTTGCGTCTGGGTAGCGCGAATGCCGACTTACGGAAGTCCGTCATCGGGCACTCGGCTCGGGGCGTGGAGCGCATCTCGCGCCAGCAGCGTGGTGAGGCAATCGACGTGGACCATCCGATAGATCGGCGTCCGCTCAAGCACCCGGCTGGGCGGGGCCGAGGGCATCAGATGCCGATCCCAATCAGTGCAGTGAACCCGCGGCTCCCCATCCTCTTGGCATTACGACGGTTCGCTTTTCCTTCGCACCTGATGCGCTTGGTCTTCGTGATGACGAGATCGCGCAGAAAGACGTCCGAAGTGTCGCGGGTCTCCAGTTCGGCGCCCCCGTCCCTGAGTTCCATTGCGACGTCAATGGACTTGATCGTCACCTTCACTTTCGGCTCCTTTTGCACTCGGATGGCTGCGTGGTGACCTCCGCCGCGGATCGAGGCCAAGCTGGCGGGCGGCCTTGCGCTTGGCGGTGTAGTACTCCGATTCCGTCCGCTCGTACATCATGCGGGCGGCGTCGATGGCGATGCGTTTGCGCAGTTTTCGATCGGGCATGGAATCGCCGCGGCCCTGTGGCCGGTTGCGTCATGATACCCCCGTCGAAACAGGCGAGCCACCTGGCGCTCCCGGCGACGTGGTTCAAAGGTGCTGAGTCTTCTGGCGGGCAAGTCCACGGTGGGCGCTGCCCGTGCGGACGTGGCGTCCCTACGGGTCGCCTGGCGTGAGCCCGGCGATTCCAGGTGGACAACCTGGTCTTTCAGTTCGACTTCACCGGGGGATGGCGGGCCCCGGTGTCTTCTTCCGGACGGGTCCGCGCACACGGGTCCGCGACCTTCGCCTTCTGGCAAGGATGGATCCCGGTCTTCGATGCGCCGGAATCGGCCGCGGGCTTCTCATCGTCCGCAACCGGCTGTCCGGTGCAGGCGGCCATCATGCGACGATACTCGGCGAGCGTGGGCAGGCCGACGGACAGGCGCCGCTGGTCCACCTGATCGGCGTTCTCGATGGGCCTGGGTTGGAGCAGGCCGTCCACCTCGTGAAACTGGGTGCCGTACACCTGAAGCTCGCCGTGGTTGACGCGCACCCGATCGGTGAGGTACGCCACGTCAATCGGCGACACCTCGTCCTCACCGAACCCCTCCATCAAGTCCAGACACAGAGACTGAAAGGCAGGATCGCGATCGGCGTGCTGGACCAGGAGCCAGGCGGCATGGGCTCCGTCGGCGCCCACCGCGCTGCGGGTCGGCCAGCCGGTTCTTTCCACGACCGATTTCATCCAACTCGTGTTGCACTCGTCGATCTCGCCCACCGCCTCGATCACCCGTTGCCGGTCCGAGTTGTCCGGCGCCTGGACGGCACGCCGTGCCGCCTGGTCCTTCTCGACCCGCTCCAGAAGCTCAGAGCGGATGTCCGGGTGGGCACACTCGTCCGGCGGCGGATCCAGCGCGGCGGTGCCGGGCACGACGACAAACGCAGTGATTCCCAGAAGACCCGTCCATCGCGTAAGAGTGCGTGACATCGCCTGACTCCGGCCATTGATTCTTGCAGCATTCCTGACGGCGGCCCTGTCCAGTCTAGCGGATCATCACCGGCGGCGAATCAGGCCGCATCGAGTTGTTGCGCGCAGGTTGCGCGAGTTCATGTCGCCGCCGGCGGAAGTGGCGCCCCGTCCTGCCTGCCGCTTCCTTTTCCCGACGCGGCCACAGTGTAGATCGTCGCCTGCGCCGACCTGCCCGGTCCGCGGCGGGCTGCGCTGTTCCGCCGCCCCGGCGACGGTGCACGCTGTCCGCGCCAGCCGGTACCGCGCCCGGCTCCGCCCCGCCGGAGCGGGAACCGCCGTGTTCGACACGGCCGATATGCTGAATGCGTTGGGCCACAGGTAGCGTCCGCCATCTGTTTGCGTCAGCCGTCACTCGGATTTACCGTGCATTCCGCAGCGAACTGCCGCCCGGCGAAGAAGGGGGGGCAAGGCGGTCCTTGCGCGTGGACGAGTTACGAAGTGGGCCTGGCGAACGGCCGGCGCCCGGGGAGTTGATCATCATGCACCGGTGTATCCGGACATCACCGCACGGCACTGCCGACCACCATCAGGCGCACGATACCAGGGCAGCGGAAGGCAGCGCCGGAGTCGCCATACGCGCGGCGGCGTTCCTGGGACCGCCTGGCTCCAGCCTGGCGTCCGTCGGAACGGCCTACGCGGGAGGAAAACGGCATCCGGACGGGAACTCCGCGCGGGCTGACCTGCCTGCCCTGCGTGCCCTGCCTGCCCTGCCTGCCGGCAGGCACGGCGGCAGGCAGGAGTTCCGCGGCTCGCTGGTGACGCTCGAACGCGGACGTCAAACTCGCTTGGACACCGTCCTGTTGTTTGCGGTTGCGCTGCTTCTCCTTCCTGCAGCGTGTGCCAGCTTTCCTCGCGGCGGGGGTGGCGGCCGCGTGCAGAGAGTTCTCACCGGAGCCGTGGAAAGTTGGGCGGCGCCGCCGGTGGAGCAGGCCGTGGTGGTCCGCGAGGGGCGCAGCGGCGAGCAGGTGCCGCTCGATGAACTGCTCGACCGGCTCGCCCGCGCCGACGTAGTCTTCCTGGGAGAATCGCACACCGACGAGACGACGCACCGCGTCGAGCACGCCGTCTACCGAGGCCTCATCGAGCGCCGCGGCGGGCGGGTCGTGCTGGCGATGGAAATGTTCGAGCGCGACGCGCAGCCGGTGCTGGATGCGTACCTGGCGGGCGAGATCGACGAAGCGGCCTTCCTGTCGCGATCGCGGCCGTGGAGCAACTATCGCACAAGCTATCGGCCGATGATCGAGACCGCACGGGCGGAAGGGTTGCCCGTGGTGGCGTCGAACTTCCCGCGGCCGCTGCGGCAGAAGGTCGCCATGGAAGGGGCGGCGGCCTTCGAGTCGCTGGAGGGGGACGCGGCCGGTCACGTCCCCGCGCAACTGTTCCCGAACACCGCCGCGTACTGGCGGCGGGTGGACAACGCGGTGCGCAGCCATCGAGCGATGCTGGGCGGCACCGGCGAGTCGGACCGGCTCTATTCGACCCAGTCGCTGTGGGACAACTCGATGGGCGAGGCGTGCGCGACGGCACTGGACGAGCACCCCGGTTGGTCGGTGCTGCACGTCAACGGCGGCTTCCATAGCGCCTACTGGGACGGCACGGTTCACCAGCTCCGGCTGCGCAAGCCGGAGGCGAAGGTCGTCACCGTGGCGATCACGCCGGCCGTCAACCCGGCGGTGGCGGAGCTGGATCACGCGGCCGAGGCCGACTTCGTCGTGTTCGCCGAAGCGCGGGCCACGGACGTGAACGAGGGCAAGTGGTCCGTCTGGGTCGGACGCGAGCACGAGTACCGCTTCCATCTGCCCGGCGCGGCGACGGACGGCGATCCCGTGCCGCTGCTCATCTGGCTGAACGACGACGGCCTCGAAGCGTCCGACGGGCTGGATCTGTGGAAGGACCGCCTCGGCGCTGAGGTCGCCATCGCCGTGCTCGAGCCGCTCTATCCGCAAGTCGAGGAGGACTTAAGCCCCGGCGGGCGGTGGTTCCGGCCGGACACGTTCTCGTCCGACGTCGGCGCGCTGATTGCCGCTATCGAGCGTGCGCGGGGGTATCTGCTGCGGCACTTCCCCATTGATCCACGGCGCGTGTGCCTGGCCGGCGAGGGCGCGGGCGCGACGGTGGCGGCGGCCGCGGGAATGCTGACCGGCCTTTCGGACGTACACGTGGTGGCCTTCCAGCCGAGCCGGTACACCAAGATCAAGGACTTTCCCTTGCCGCTGCCGGAGTATCGCGGCCGGCCGGACGTGCCGGGCCGGACGCTTCAGGTCGTCGCGGGCGCGGCGGACGCTTCATGGTGGGCGGACGAGCTGCGCGAATACGCCGACGTGGGTCTGGACGCCGCCCTGACGCCCCCCCCCGACGACGCGTGGCAGGCGGCGCCGTTCGCCGAGAACACCCTTCGGCGGGCGCTGGGCGTGCCGGTGAGGGAGGCGCCCGAATCAGGCGAGCGACGGTACATCGTGGCGTCGGGCGATACGGCCCGGGCGCGACAGTGGGCGCGCTTGCAGGCTCTGCGCATCAGCGCGGCGGAGAACGTCTTAGTGGCCGTGCTCGACGCCCCCCCCGCTTCCAGCGGCGCCACGCCCATCACCACGGAGATCTACGGGGAGTCTTTCGCCGCGCCGCACGCGCTGCCGAAGTGTCCGGGGCCTTTCGGGGGAACGACCGTGGTGGTGCTGCCGCCGGGCGCCTCAGCGCAGGACGTTCGCGCCTGGCAGGCGCTGGAGGATGACGACCCCCTCAACAAGCAGAGCCGCTTCCATCGCCTGCGACTGGCGCTGAATGAAGACGGCCGGCAGTTGCCGGAGGTGCTGGCGACGCTGAAATCAGAAGGCCGCGAGAACGTCCTGATCGTGCCCGCCGTGTACTGCGCCGACGCCGCGACGATGCGCGATCTGCGCCGCAGCGTCCGGACGCTGGAGGACTCGATGACCCTCCAGTGGCTGCCGGGCCTCGGCGGGCGCAATGTCTCCGTTGCGGCGGCGGAAGCGACGGTGCCGTCTCAGAGCCTCGGCACTCATGCCGGGCCGACCGACGTAACGCCGGTACACCACACGCTGGTTGTGGCCCTCAACCCCGACCTTCATCACATCCGCGTGGAGGACACGATCGAACTGCCGCGCGCGTTGAGCCGGGCCGGAGCGGAGTTCACCCTCGACGCCGGGCTGACCATTCTGTCGTGCGCGCCGGCGGCCGCCACGATCGCGTCCGACGATGACAAGGTGAAGCGTTACCGGCTCGAATCAGCCCCCCCCGACGGCATCGTCCGCGTCATCTACGACGGCAACGTCAACTACGGCCTGTCCGATCAGAAAGAGGAGTACACACGCGGGTTCCGCGAGAGCCGCGGCGTGCTGGGGCCGGAGGGCGTCTATCTGCACGGCGAGAGCGAATGGGTACCGCGCTTCAACGACGACCTGATCCGCTTCGAGGTGACCGTCATGCAGCCGGACGACTGGCACGTCATCGCGCAGGGTGACGGCACGTCGCGCGGCGGCGAGGGCAAGGCTCATTGGACCAGCGGCACGTCCGTCGAGCAGGTGTATCTGGTCGGCGGACCGCTGCACGTCGAGCGCGACTCGGCCGGGACGGTCGAGGTGCTCGTCTATCTGCACGAGCCGGATGAGGCGCTGTCGCGCAAGTATCTCGACGCCACCGCCCGCTACATCGAGATGTACCGCAAGCTGGTCGGCCCGTACCCTTATGGCAAGTTCGCCCTGGTGGAGAACTTCTGGGAGACCGGCTACGGCATGCCTTCGTTTACGCTGCTGGGGCCGCAGATCATCCGCTTTCCGTTCATCCTCACCTCGTCCTATCCGCACGAGATCCTGCACAACTGGTGGGGAAACTCAGTCTTTGTCGACTACGACAGCGGCAACTGGTGCGAGGGGCTGACCGCGTATCTTGCTGACCACCTCATCCAGGAGCAGCGCGGCGAAGGCGCGAACTATCGCCGCACGGCGCTGCAGAAGTATCGCAATTACGTTCAGGAAAGCCGCGATTTCCCTCTGTCCGAGTTCCGCAACCGCCACAGCGCCGCCACCGAAGCGGTCGGCTACGGCAAGTCGCTGATGCTCTTCCACATGCTGCGCCGGCAGATCGGCGAAGACGCCTTCCGCGGGGGGCTGGCCGAACTGTATCGCAAGCAAAAGGGCAAGCGGGCGTCGTTCGACGACCTGCGGGCGGCGTTCGAGCGGGCGTCGGACAAGGACCTCAAGGCGTTCTTCTCGCAGTGGGTCACGCGGCCGGGGGCGCCGACGCTGGCGCTGGCAGACGTGACCGTGTCGCCGGACGGTGACGGCTTCAAGATCGCCGGCGTGATCCGTCAGACGCAATCGGCCGATCCCTTCGCGCTCAGCGTGCCGCTGTTCGTGCAGACGGACGCCGGCGTCGAGACTTTCACGATAGACACAAGCGAGCGCGATTACGCTTTCGATGTCACGACGAAGTCGCGTCCGGCGTCGATCGCGGCCGATCCGATGTTCGACCTGTTCCGCACCCTGGACCCGCGCGAGATTCCGCCGTCGATCGGCCAGCTTTTCGGCGATCCGAACATTCTCGCCATCCTGCCGACCACCGACGCGGAAGGATATCGCCAGCTTGTCGAAGGCTGGCAGAGCGACGATCACCACGTCGAGATCGTCAGCGAGTCCGACGTGCAGGCGCTGCCTGCCGATCGGGCGGTGTGGGTCCTCGGCCGCGACAACCGCTTCGCCGCCGAAGTCCTGACCGCTGGTACCGGAGCGTCGCTTGACGCATCGACGCTTAAGTTAACGCTAGCCGGCGAGTCCGTGCCGCTGGGCGGGCACAGCACCGTCGTCATCCAGCGGCATCCGGCGAACATGGAGAAGGCGATCGGCTGGATCACGGTCGATCCGCCGGCCGCGTTTGCGGGACTAGGTCGAAAGCTCCCTCACTACGGCAAATACTCCTACCTGGCCTTCGAGGGCGACGAACCCACCAACACCGTGAAGGGCCAGTGGGAGCCGGACAGCTCGCCGATGGTCGTCAACCTCGACCCCGGCCGTCCGCTGCTGGCCAGCGCGTTCACTCAGGAGCGCAAAGCGTTGGCGGAACTTCCGCCGGTGTTCTTGCAGGCGACGTTGATGGCGCACGTGGAGTGGCTGGCGTCACCGCAGCGCGAGGGCCGCGGGCTGGGCACGCCTGAGTTGGCCGCGTCGGCCGAGTATATCAGTCGACAGTTCGCCTCCGCCGGGCTTCAGCCGGGGGGGGACGACGGCACGTGGTTGCAGCGATTCACAGTGGATAAGGGTCCGGACGGCGGGCCGGTCGAGGCATTCAACGTCATCGGCATCCTGCCGGGTAAACGGGCCGAATGGGCAGATCAATCCGTCGTGCTGTCCGCCCATTATGATCACCTCGGCCGCGGCTGGCCGGGCGTGCGCGAGGGCTTTGAAGGGCAGATTCACCCCGGCGCGGACGACAACGCCAGCGGCGTAGCGGTCATCATCGAGCTGGCGCGCAACCTCGCCTCGGAGGGGGGCGGATCGCGGAACCTGGTCGTGATCGCGTTCTGTGGCGAGGAGGCCGGCCGGGCCGGCAGCCGCTACTACGTGGAGCATCCGCGCTTCCCGCTGGAAGGCATCCGCGGCGTCATCAACCTGGACACGGTCGGGCGGCTCTTCGATGGGCAGCTCGCCATCCACGGCAACAATACCGCCGACGAATGGCAGCACATCTTCCGCGGCTGCGGGTTCGTCACCGGCGTGAAAAACAGGATCGTTCCGGGGGGGGCGGAAGGGTCCGACCAGTGGAGCTTCATCGAGCGCGGCATCCCCGGCGTGCAACTGTTCACCGGGGCCCACCTGGACTACCACCGCCCCGGCGACACCGTCGACAAGGTCGACGGCGCGGGGCTGGTGCAGGTGGCGACGTTTACGAAAGAGGCGGTCACTTACATGCTGGAGCGCGAGGCGCCGCTGAACGTGCGGATCGACCGCAGCGCGGCCGGCGGCGCGCCGGACGGTTCAGACCTGTCGGCGGCCTCTGCTGCTGATCCGCACGCCGCCGCGGCCGTCACGCAGGCTCATGGAGCGGCGCCGCCGCACGCTGAAGACTCGCCGCGGAGCGGCGAGCTACCCAGCGGCGAGCTACCCAGCGCGCAGCCAGCTGGCAGCGAATCACCCAATGGCAAGTCGACCGGCGAGCGCAAGGTCATGTTCGGCGTCGTGCCGGACTTCGCCTTCCAGGGAGAAGGCGTCCGTGTCGACGGTCTCGTCCCGGAGTCCCCGGCCGCGATCGCCGACGTGCGCGAGGGCGACATCCTGGTGCGCCTGGCCGGCGAAGATCTCGAAGACCTGCGGGCGTTCTCCGACGTGCTCAAGAAGCTCGAGCCGGGCCAGGAGGTGGAGGCGACGGTACTTCGCGATGGCGAGCGCATCACGATGAAGGTGACCGTGCAGGCGCGGTAATGCTGTGGCGTTTCATTGGCGCGGGCGTTACGCGGAGTTCGAGGGAACTGTCCACAATGATATACTGTGCCTCTGAATTGCCTGAGGACCAGTCCGCCCTTTTCAGCTTGGATCGCGAGCCAACGCGAGAAGAATGGCGGGCCATGTCGTGGGCCTGCCACCAGAATGAGGCCAATGTCAAGCGCTGGAACGCATTTAGGAAAAGTCATCCGAAGTGGCGACCCGATCTTTCGCATGGGAAGGATTCATTCGTCCTCCGTTCGGTACAGCTGCACGGAATGGACCTGTCCGGCGCGACATTGATCTGCGCGGATATTCGGGACGCGAAGTTGGACGCTGTTTCGCTAGCGCGTGCGAGACTATGGGACGCGAGGCTTGATGGAGCCCAACTGTGGGATGCGAACCTGAACGGCGCAGAGTTGCATGTTGCGCACTTGGTGAACTGTAGCCTCTTGCATGCACGGCTAAATGCCGCGAAGCTCACCGGGGCCAATCTTACAGGCGCACTCTTGGCGTACGCAGATTTTTCCAATGCAGATCTCGGTGGCGTCATCTACGGCCGCACGTTGCTCTCCGGCCGTTGTGCAGGCGTTCGCATTACGACGTCCTATGGGAACGCGATCTTCAAGCGAGATGTTGAGGACCAGGAGTATATCGACTCACTTGCTAACCACTGGGGCATCTGGGAAGACTGGCAAAACTACAAACGGCGGATGCTGATGCACAATGCAGGCACGATCATGCAGGGACGTGCTTGGGTTGCAAAGCAGTATCGGTGGTTACTTTTTCAAACGTGGTCGCGTCTCACTGACTACGGAAGGAGCATGTCACGCGTCCTGCTGGTATCGTTGTTGATCGCCGTCCTCTTCGGCGTGGTCTACGATTGGTGTGACATGCTGCATCGGGATGAGTATACTCCCGACTGGGGTTTCACCGCAATCTACTACTCAATCGTAACTTATACGACTCTTGGCTTTGGCGATGTTACACCGCAGAGCAAGTGGGGCCAAGTCCTGGTCACCTTAGAGGTATTCCTGGGATACCTGAGTCTTGGCTTGGTTGTGTCGGTGCTCGCCAATAAGGTTGCACGTCGGGCATGAGGCGGAGCACTGCTTGCCAGGTCCATCGTCGGAACCAGGCAGCAACGTGCTGCGTCGCGACAGGCTCACGGGTCCGCTCGCCTTCTCCGCCCACAGTGGCGAGTCGGCACGCGGGACCGCCGGTGGCTAGTCCACACACTCCAGCGCGGCCTGTCCGGCAATACAAGTCGCGTACAAAGGCACATGTCCGCGGTCCCCATCGCTGACCCTTGCTGCGCGGCTGAAGTCCGGCTGGCCGCCTCCCCGCCGGCGCGCTTAGCCTAGTTGCTGTTGCACGGGCGGTCTGCTGCGTCGAAATCCCTGAAAAAACCGTCGATTTTGACAACTTTTGACGCGCCGGGCCGGCCTTGCGCGCGTCT